>JBDTWS010000072.1:0-19430 GCA_040006575.1 Betaproteobacteria bacterium | reverse complement strand
GTCTTTGCCCGTGAGGACGACGACCTGGTCGCCTTTACGAATCTTGCTCATCATTGGCTCCTTACAGTACTTCCGGGGCCAGCGACACGATCTTCATGAACTTCTCGTTACGCAGTTCGCGCGTAACCGGTCCAAAGATACGGGTGCCGATAGGCTCCAGCTTCGCATTCAGCAGCACGGCGGCATTGCCGTCGAACTTGATGAGCGAACCATCGTTACGGCGAACACCCTTGGCGGTACGAACCACCACGGCGTTATAGACTTCGCCCTTTTTCACGCGGCCACGAGGCTGCGCGGATTTGATACTGACCTTGATGACATCACCGATGCCGGCATAGCGACGCTTGGAGCCGCCGAGCACCTTGATACACATCACCGATCGCGCGCCGGTGTTATCGGCGACGTCGAGAATCGACTGCATCTGAATCATGTATTTTTCTCCAACTTGTGCCGCAACCACCAACGTGGAAACAGCCAGTCTTGGATCCGTCTTATGTCGATCACCCCAGAAAGGAATGATCCACAGGTTAGAAAACTTCTTTTTGCCCGGAGCGCTTAACTTCGGCTTCGGCTGACGCTCAGGCAGTGCGCTTTACGGTGTTTTGCAAGGCGTTTCTAGCAGACTTTCAGCCGACGAAGCCACGGCTGAAGCAGCAAGACGGCGATTGTAAGCCGATTTGATGGAATCATGCAAGTGGTTTGAAGAAAGTTCGCCCATTACGCTAAGGCGAACTGCCATTCCACCAAAAGGCAATTTGGCCAGCCAAATCACGAAACATAATAATTATCGTTATGTTTCAAAGATTTAACACTCCAACTCAGACGGCCATCATCCCGCCGTCTACGGAAAGGATATGTCCCGTCACGTAGCTCGCTGCACTGGAAGCCAGGAAAATAGCCGGGCCCATCAAGTCTTCATCCCCGCCCAAGCGTCCCATCGGCGTCATGGCGATAATCTGTTTATCAATGACTTTCAGTACCCCTGCGCTCATCTTTGACGGAAAGAACCCGGGTGCCAGCGCATTGACGCGTATGCCGTACGCTGCCCACTCGGCGGCCAGTGCCTTCGTGAAATTGATCAGCCCGCCCTTGCTGGTGTTATAGGCGATGGTCTGCATTGCGCCCATCTGCCCGCGAAAACCTGCAATTGAGGCGACATTGATGATGGAGCCGCTCTTGTTCGGGATCATGCTTTTGGCGGCGACCTGCTGGGAAACGAGAAAAGCGCCTGTGAGGTTGGTGCTCAACACCTTGTTCCATGCATCGACCGGATAATCCTCTGCGGGCGCGCCCCAAGACGCACCTGCGTTGTTCATCAAGATATCGATGCGACCGAACTTCGCGATCACAGCATCGACCATCGGTGCAATGGTCTCGGGTTTGGAGAGGTCACTGGGATATACAAATACATCGTATCCCTTGGCGGCCAGTTCATTGCGCGCAAACTCGAGTTCGTCGGCCTTCCTGGCGGTCAACGCAAGTTTCGCACCCATCGCGCCGTATCCCTGCGCGATTTGCATCCCCAAACCTCGCGACCCCCCTGTGATCAAAGCTACCTTGCCGGTCAAATCGAATAGTTTCTCTGCGCTCATGCGGGTCTCCTCGAAGAGGGGCAATTTTGACATGGGGATCGCATATAGCAACCCAGACTCATTTTTTGTCGGAACTGTTGCCCTCGCTGAGCAGGAACCCGCGCGACCAGGAACAGTCAAAATAACCAGGAGTAACATCCACAGCACAAGCGTTTTGAATCGAAAGGACAAGCCATGAAATTCAAATCCAGTCTTTACGCGATCGTCGCAGTGGTGACGTTCGCAGGTGCGGCACACGCGTCGGTCACAGTTAAATTCATTGACCCCGACAAGTACGGCGATATGCCATTCGCGGCCAGCGACAAGAAAGACGTGATGGACGATCTGCAAAAGCATTTCGAGAAGCTTGGCGCGGCGTTGCCGGCTGGACAGGACCTGAAGATCGATGTTCTGGACATTGACCTTGCGGGACGAGTGGAGCCCGGCACACGTGCAATGCGTGATTTGCGCATCATGCGTGGCAGTGCGGACTGGCCGGTTATCAAACTTCGTTACAGCCTGGAGTCAAACGGAAAAGTATTGAAGAGCGGGGACGAGCACGTCGCCGACCAGAACTACATGATGGGATTCAATCACTACAACTCTGGCGAAAGCCTCAGGTATGAAAAGCAGATGCTGGACCGATGGTTCAAGAAGACACTGGCGCACTGAGCCGCACTGACTTTCTGCCGCATCGACTGGAACTCAATCGACGTAGCCCCGCAAACGCGGGGCTTTTCATTTGTATCCGACCATTACAGCGACGGTGACTTTCAATCGCGTGGCAGCCACATTCCGCCAACGTCGCGCTTGCAAGCCTGTGTCCCCATCGAAACCGGCTTCTTAAAGCGGCTTCACCCACCGATTTCTACGTTTCGTCGCAACCCATTGGAGGGAATTGGGGTGCCTGACTAAAGTGTGCACACTCGATAAAACGTCGACATCCATTCATTCGAAAGCGCAGGCACAACATGAAATCCCAATTCAAATCCTTTGCAAAAGACAACGTTGCGACCGGCGCCGTGCTGGCCGCGATGTTCATCGCAACGGTGGGCGCATTCATCGATGGCAATGACGCGTGGGTAGATGAAACATCCGTACTGCCGATGCAGCACATGGCAGCGATCACCGTTACAGCACCGCGGGACAGGATTATTGTGCTCGACGCCATTATCGTTACAGCCGCGCGATAGGTAATGTTGAAGTCACGCTCCAACCAGACAGCGTTGTCGCATCAAGAAAACGCCGGGACATTGTCCCGGCGTTTTTTTCTGGATTTGCGCATTGCGCGCGCAGAAAAAGCGAACGTATAAAAGCAGAACGGTCGCCCTTCTCGCACATTCGCGCAGTATTTTCTCCATTTCGTCGCAATCGGTTTGAGCGATGACATCGCGATGATTAAAGTCACCACATCAACACCAAGCAACACATAACCCCAACGACCAACCGGAGAAACAAAATGAAAACCGATTTCAGTAAATCAAACTTCAAAGACAACCTTGGCACTGCCGCCGTACTGACCGCCACCCTGGTTGGAATTTTCAGCTCACTCGCCAGCAGCAGCGATGCACGCGCGGAGCAAACTGCAGCAATGCAAACCATGGATGCCATTGTCGTCACCGCACCCCGCATTGAATTGATTAGCGTAGATGCAATCGTGGTCACCGCATCTCGCGAAAAAAATACGCTGGTTGCCGTGAATTGATTTGGCTGACTGATCACCAGACTTTCACTTCGACTACACCAGCTTTTCTCCAGGGCAAGATATGACGACATCCAAAAATGTGACGAAGAAACTGGGCCTGAGACTCCAGCACTAGTGCGGTTTCCAGGCATAAAAGCCTTCGAAAGCCGCGCCAGTACTGGAGTTTTAGTTCACACATTGCAAAAAACGGCGGATCATTGATCCGCCGTTTTCATTTCACAACTATGGTCCGTGTCGGCGTTTTACTTCGCGGCCACAAGTTGAAGTTTGGTCTGGTTCGTGTCGATGAACGGACCCAGCTCATACACATTGCGAAAACCGTAGTTATACAGCGCGACAAATGTCGACAGGTTGAGCGAAGCGGAGGGCAGCTTCGACGGAAAAGCCGCCGGGGAATTGGCGAAATTGTTATTGCAATAGATCAGGATGCGCGCTGACTTGTCAGGCGTGAGTTGCGCGAGGCTGGCAGCAGTAATGTCCGGAAAACTGAGGTTGCGTGCACCGGCGATATGCAACTCGCGAAATTTTTCCGCGCTGCGCGCATCGAGGATGATGGTGCCCGGCTCGCCGGCCATGCGCACAAACGCTTCTTCATTCAAGCGACGATCCTGCCGATATTTCAGGGCATCGCGGGTGACATTCAAGAAGCCCTCTGCATCGATTTGTGGATTCGGGCCTGCGGACATTGATCCGCCAGCCGCCTGCGAAAAGTTCGCTTGCATTGAAAACAACAAGGCGCACAGGACAATGTATTTCATATTCACTCCTCTCATGATCGATGCACTGGTGGTCCAGCCACGAACGTCCAACGATTGAATCGAGCTACGGGACGACATGTGGCACTCGGCATCCCGGTATTTCGTTTTCATGTCCCCGCTATACTTGGGCAACAAGAAAGACCGGGGCAAACACAATGAATCGCAGAGACTTCATGCGCATCGGCGTTGGCGGGGCCGGGTTGGGTGTGGCGCAGAGCGGGGAAACGATGGCAGCAACGCATGCCGCAACGGCAAGTAAAAAAGGCAGCCCCGACATCGTGGAAGCCGGCGTGGCCGAGCTGCAATCCGCCATGCAGGCCGGCAAGGCGACTTCGGTATCGCTGGTGAAAGCATATCTCGCCCGCATCAAGGCGATCGACAAATCCGGCCCCGCGCTTAACGCTATCATCGAACTGAATCCCGATGCGCTCGCCATCGCGGCAATGCTTGACAAGGAACGAAAGGCGAAGGGACCGCGCGGACCGTTGCACGGGATTCCGATCCTGCTCAAGGACAACATCGCCACCGCCGACAGGATGCAGACGACGGCCGGCTCACTGGCGCTGGTCGGTATTAAGCCGCCGCGTGACGCCTTTATCGTTACGCGACTTCGCGAAGCCGGCGCCGTTATCCTGGGTAAAACCAACCTGAGCGAATGGGCCAACCTGCGTTCGACGCGCTCGACATCCGGCTGGAGCGCGCGCGGCGGATTGACCCGCAATCCCTATGCGCTCGACCGCAATACCAGCGGTTCCAGTTCAGGCTCGGGAGCCGCCATCGCGGCCAGCCTCGCGACCATTGCAGTCGGTACGGAAACGGATGGATCGATCATTTCCCCTGCCAACGTCAACGGTCTCGTAGGCTTCAAGCCGACGGTGGGTCTCGTCAGCCGCAACGGCATCATTCCGCTCTCGCATTCGCAGGACACCGCTGGGCCGATGGCGCGCACCGTCAGCGATGCGGCCGTCCTGTTAACCGCGCTGGCGGGAAGCGACCCGCGGGATTCCGCAACCGGCGAAGCCAGTTTGCAAGCGAGGGACTACAGCAAATTCCTGGACATCGACGGCTTGAAAGGGGCGCGCATCGGCGTAGTGCGCGGCAACTTCGGCGGTCGAAACGATCTTGCGTCTGCCGTTGTTGAAGACGCGTTGAAGGTGTTGCAGTCGAAAGGCGCAATCCTGGTTGATCCGGTCGAAGTACCCAATATGAATAAGTACGGCCAGTCGGAGCTTGAGGTGTTGCTGTATGAATTGAAAGCAGACATGCAAGCCTATCTTGCCGAATTCGCGGCTGGCTCGCGATTCAGCACATTAAGGGATCTCATCGATTTCAACGAAGCGCACCGCGATCAGGAAATGGCTTTTTTTGGACAGGAACATTTCCTGCGCGCCGATGCAAAAGGTGGCCTGGACAGTAAGGAATATCTCGACGCGCTTGCCAACAATCATCGCTATTCGCGCGAGGAAGGACTGGACCAGGTGTTGAAGGCGTTCCAGCTTGATGCGCTGGTCGCCCCAAGTGGAACACCGGCCTCGTTGACCGATTTCATTCGAGGCGATCCCGGCGGTGCCAGCTTTACATCACCCGCCGCCGTGGCCGGCTATCCGCACATCACCGTGCCAGCGGGCCACGTATGCGGGCTGCCGGTGGGAATTTCATTCGTCGGTGCTGCATGGAGCGAGCCGACCCTGTTACGCCTCGCCTACAGTTACGAACAGGCCAGCAAGCAACGGCGCAAGCCAACCTACGTGAAGACGCTGAATCTGCAGTCGCAGAAGGTCTAGCCGCAAAAGGAATTATTCGGCCGCGTGCAACTTGTTGTTGCCGGTGAGCTGCCGCGCTTCCGCCAGCCCACGCGTCAGGCGATCCAGGAATACTTTTGGGTCGGCCTTGCCGGTCGCGGCCAGATGGTCCTGGAATTTCACGATCAGGTCGTAGATATCTTCGATCGACCCGCATGCCTCGATGCGAGGCTTGAGCTTCGCGGCGCCGTTGCCCAGCACCGCTTTCGCCTCGATGAAGAGCAGGCGCTTGGCATTGTCCAGCTCAGTCGGCATCTTGATCGGACCCCGGGTCACAGGTGCAGGTGCGGATGCGGGCGCGAGTACAGGCTTGGGTGTAATAGCGGGCGCTGCTTGTGCCGCCGGGGCAATGGCGGCGACGACTGGTTTCACCGGCAATGGCTTGGCCACGGGCCTGGGCGCGCCGGCCACAGGTGAAGCTGGTGAAATGGGTGAAATGGGCGCAGCAGGCTTGGCCGCAGTGGGGGCAACCGCCTTTGCCACAACGGGTGCTGCCGTCCTGGCGGGCGACGGAGGCGGCGCTGCCGGTTTCGCAACCGGGGCAGGCGGACGACGCTCTTCGACTGCTGGGCTCGCCTGCACCACCGCGCCGGATTCGGTCGCCACACAGCCTGACGCAATCAGCTTACCCAGCACGCCGTGGACCGCAATAATGTCGCCGGACATCGCCAACAATTGCTCGATCGACCGAAAGCCATCGATGCGTTCCAGGAGGCCTCGACTGCCGAGCTCAAGTTTGGGCTCCTTCAGCAACGCACGGCCTTTCGCCGTCGTGATGAGGACGGTCTCGGATACGCTTGCCAGGTCCAGCAAGGCTTTGCTGATGTTGTGAGGGGTATTGTCCATTTCAGATTTCGGCTTCGCGTTGTGCTGCGCGCTGCGCGCAGCACGTGCGGGAACGAACGACTATATTCCCATCCCGCCGATCTCTCAATGACGCGGGCGACGTTTGACAACTGTTTACGCACGGGAAAGTCGGCGTGAAAAGTGCGCGGGGGCTGACACAAACACAAGTATCCACGGGCGTTTCAGGACATTTTGCTTCGCGAAGCCGCGCCAGTGCTGGCGATTGTCTTTAGCCAAGCCTACCAGTTGCGCTTTTGCCGTTCACTTTCGAGGCGCAAGCGCTCGGCTTCACGCTCGATTGCGGCAACTTGCCGCTCTTCATCCTCGCGCGTGCGTTCCGCTTCCCGCAGTCCGCGCGCACGGTCGCGCTCAAAATCCCGTTGTGCATTCTCGGATTCGCGCCAGCGTTGCGATTCCTCCGCGTCGCTTTCACGTTTGGCGGTGTCCATGCGAAGCGCCGCGACATGCCGCCGTTCGCGATCCCACGCGCCGACGTCATAAATGCAATTGCTCCATTCACGCGAGACGCCGCGCCAGTTGGCCGAGTAACACTTCCACGAAATGGGTGTGCTACCGGCAGGCTCACCGACTTGCGGCAGATGGATTACACGCAACGGCTTGCCGTCACCGTCTTTCTTGTCGAGCAGGTATTCAATGACACCGCCCTCGCGCACATTGAGTTCGACAACGTCACCGGCACCGGCGATGCGGCCCAGCTTCACCTGGTTGCCGACCAACCGGGCGGCCTCGGCGTTGGACTCGGCAAACTTCAATTCCGCCTGGTACTTTTCAGTCTGGGCGATCTTCAGCATTTGCGTGGCGCCCGCAAGCGTCGCGCCGGGGTTAGGCGGCTGCAGGTTGCGGTTGAGCAATATCGTCGCGTAGGCCGTGATCAGCGCGGCCGCCACCAGTATTCCAATCAGGTTTCGTAAAGTGCGTGTCTGCATTGTTGTGTTCCGTTCCCGTCAGCAATTTTAAGGGAAGGTGACCACAAATAAATCGTGTCGCGCCTGGGTTCAACCGCACGATCGCAATGGCAACCGCCCGGTGTACCATGCGGCAGGCACCAATGAAACATCTTAAGGAAGCGAATGAACCAGCACTTGAGCAAGGACGAGTTTGACGCGCTGGAGGAAATCAGCCGCGCCTCCAAAGGCGCCAAATACAGCGCGTGTGTCGGTCGTAACTCCAAGCGCCTGGTCGGCATCAAATTCCTGGCACATCGCAAGGACGGCTCATTCCAGTTGACGGAAAAAGGCACCGAGGCCATGTTCGTCAAGAAATGCATTGCGGCCTTGCGCGCGCTGGCTTCGGATCCGGCAGTCCGCGTCGAAGACAAGGTCGGGAATTTTCTCGGGCGAAAGGGTTATGCGGTTGCTGCAACTGGCGGCCAGTTCGAGATCACACAAAGGGGACGTGACTGCCTGGCGGATATTGACTTGAACGCGGGCAAGTGAGCCCTCCCCGCCGGGGGATGAACTTGCCTGCGATCGCGCATCAAGAAAAAACCCCGCAACGGCGGGGGTTTTTTCAGAACGCGACGGATCGCTTTGTTCAGTATCTGCGGTGATGGTTGCTATACCCGCGCGGCGAATAGTAGGCCCGATACGGGGCTGCGTATCGCCCCACATATACCGGACGCGAATACAGGTAGCTTGAGTAATACGGATAGCCGCTGTAAACCGGCGCCGACGCGTAAACCACGCGGCTAGGGCTGGATTCGTAGTACGGCTGATAGACCGGCTCATAGGACTGGTAGGCGACAGCGGGTGGGTAATAGGCCGGGGCGTATGAACGGGAATATCCGTCAGGGTACCCGCTATATCGCACTTCGCGCTCGTACCGCACGTGACCGCGATTTTCGTCGATGGAATTGCCGACCGCCGCGCCGATGATGGCACCAGCAACTGCGCCGTGCGCGCCGCCGAAATAACTTCCTGCCAATGCGCCGTCCACGGCGCCAATCACAGCCCCGCCACCGGCATGTGCCTGCGCGCTAACCAGCGCACCTGCGGACAACAAGATGGCAATTGCGAATTTCTTCATGATTTCTCTCCTACAAGATGGCAGCCAGCGGCTGGTGATGAATCTCGTCCAAAAAATCGTTGCATGAGCTAGTTGGTCACGCTGCAACTACGACCTCGGTTTCTTTCTCGCAGTTCCATAACGCCTCCAACTGCAACAAGGATGACGCATTCGACAGGCAATCGTTGTAGGACATTACCCAACTGTCGCAATTATTGACGTTTGAGACATCGTTTTTAGCAGCCGGTCGGAATGGATTGGAGGCAGGCGGAAGGCGAACGTAAAGTTCAGTCATCAGCAACGCAACTCACCCACCACCGAACCCAAGGAGCTACACATGAAAACCCAATTCGCAACTACCAACAAAGACAACATTGCTACGGCAGGCCTGATCGCCGTCACCCTTTTCGCGGCTGCCGCCGGACTCTTCAGCAGCAACCCCGCATCGGCCAGCCGCCCTGCGGAAGCCATCCAAAAAATGGCGCCGATTGTCGTCACCGCATCCCGCTCCGCCGACGTTACCCTCGACACGATTTACGTCGTCGCGTCACGCAAAGTTACCCGCGCATAAGGTGCACCCCGGGATCGGTGAACTGAGTTGAAGTGGTGTAGTGGCAATAACCGCCGGTAACATTGGCGTGAAGCAAAAAAACGGCAGACTTCGGTCTGCCGTTTTCATTTGGTCGTCGACGCCCGAAAGCGCTCGTCGCGAGAGGGCGGAAAGACATTGGGCGACTAGTGCGCCTCTTCCCAATTCGCGCCCACGCCGGGTTCGGCCACCAGCGGCACATCGAGCTTCGCCACATTGGTCATGAGGCCGGGAACATTGGCCTTCACCAGTTTCAGCTCTGCGTCCGGCACTTCGAGTACCAGTTCGTCATGTACCTGCATCACCAGCCGCGTCGCCAGTTTTTCTTTCTCCAGCCACCCCTGCACAGCGATCATGGCGAGCTTGATCAGGTCGGCAGCGGTACCCTGCATGGGCGCGTTGATGGCAGCGCGTTCGGCGCCCTGCCGGCGGGCCTGGTTGCCACTCTTGATATCGGGCAGCCAGAGGCGGCGGCCAAAAACAGTTTCGACGAATCCGTTTTGATGCGCTTCATTCCTTGTGCGATCCATATAGGCCTTCACACCCGGATAGCGCGCGAAATATTTGTCGATGTAACTCGCCGCGGCAGCGCGCTCGATCCCGAGATTGCTGGCCAGGCCGAACGCGCTCATGCCATATATGAGACCGAAATTGATGATCTTGGCGTAACGGCGGTTCTCGCTTGAAACATCCTCACGCGAAACGCCGAACACCTCCGCCGCCGTGGCGCGATGTACGTCTTCTCCCTCGGCAAACGCTTTCAGCAAGCCCGGGTCACCTGACAGGTGCGCCATGATGCGCAATTCGATCTGCGAATAGTCCGCTGAAAGAATCTTGTTACCAGGCCCCGCAATGAAGGCTTCACGAATGCGCCGCCCTTCGGCGGTGCGCACGGGAATATTCTGCAAATTCGGATCATTCGATGACAGGCGCCCCGTCACGGCTATGGCCTGCCCGTAATTGGTGTGCACGCGGCCGGTTTTCGGATTTACCATCCTCGGCAGTTTGTCCGTGTAGGTGCTCTTCAGCTTCGACACGCTGCGGTATTCGAGAATGATCTTGGGCAGCGGGTAATCCTCGGCCAGCTTGGCCAGCGTCTCTTCGTCCGTGGACGGCGCGCCACCGGGCGTCTTCTTCAGCGGCTTGATGCCCTTCTTGTCGAACAGGATTTCCGCCAGTTGCTTCGGCGAGCCGAGGTTGAATGGCTGGCCCGCTTCGGCGTGCGCGCGGGCTTCCATTTCGAGCATTTTCAGGCCCAGTTCACCACTCTGTTTTTCCAGCAGTGCGCCGTCGATCAGCACCCCGTTGCGTTCCATCGTCAATAGCACCTGCGTGGTCGGCAATTCGATCTGTTCATAGACGTGGCGCAGTTTTTCGTCGGCCGAGATCTGCGGATACAGCGCGCCGTGCAATTGCAGGGTCACGTCGGAATCCTCGGACGAATAGGCGGTTGCAGTGTCGATCGACACCTGGTCAAAACAAATCTGCGATGCACCTTTGCCGGCGACATCTTCAAACGAAAGCATGCCGGTCGCCCCCAGGTGGCGGGTGCCCAGCGATTCCATGTCGTGGCGCTGGTGGCTCTCGAGAACATAGGATTGCAGCAGCGTATCGTGCGCGTAGCCACGAATGGCAATGCCGTGATTTGCAAATACGTGCATGTCGTACTTGATGTTCTGGCCGAGTTTTTTCCGGTCGGCGTCTTCCAGCCAGGGGCGAAGTTTTGCAATCGAAGTGTCGAAATTCAGCTGGTCCGGTGCACCCGGGTAAATGTGATTGAGCGGCAGGTACGCTGCCTCGCCCGCCACACAGGCGAAGGAAAGTCCTACGATCTGCGCCTGCATTTGGTCGAGGCAAGTGGTTTCGGTGTCAAGGCACACCAGTTCGGTGGCCTGCAACTTCGCCATCCACACATCCAGCTGGGCATCGGTCGAAATGGTCTCGTATTTGCGCGTGCTGATAAATGGCGTTTGCGCCGCCACCGGCTCACCGGAAGACCAGCGGGTGGCGCCGGCATCTTTTTCGGCCTGCTTGAATACTGCCGTGGCGGACGAGTCGGCGCTGCCGGCCGACTCATCGGCAGACTTGCTGTCACCTTTGCTGTCACCTTTATGCAACGCCGCGCGCATGCCCTTGAAACCGAACTGCTCGTACAGCGCATCAAGTTTGGCGATGTCGCGTGCACGATGGCCGATGGTGTCGAAATCGAACGGCAGCGGTACGTCGCATTTCACCGTCACCAGCGCGCGTCCGGTGGGCAACCAGTCGAGTGCCTTGCGCAGGTTCTCACCGACGACACCCTTGATATTCGCCGCGTTGGCGATGATGTTGTCGAGAGAACCGTATTCCGCAATCCATTTTGCTGCCGTCTTCGGGCCGACCTTTTCCACACCGGGAACGTTGTCCACGGTATCGCCCATCAAGGTCAGGTAGTCGATGATGCGGTCAGGCGGCACGCCGAATTTTTCGGTGATGCCTTTGACGCCCAGCTTTTCGTTGGACATCGTGTTGTACCAGAGCACACATTCATTCACCAGTTGCGCCAGGTCCTTGTCACCGGTCGAAATGATGGTGTCCACACCGCGCTCGCATGCATGTTTCGACAATGTGCCGATGACGTCATCGGCCTCCATCCCCGCCACTTCCACGCACGGCCAACCCAGCGCTTCAGCCAGCTCGCGGATGGGTGCAATCTGCTTGCCGAGGTCGTCGGGCATCTTGTCCCGCGTGGCCTTGTACTCGCTGTAGATGTCGTCGCGGAAGGTTTTGCCCTTGGGGTCAAACACGCAGGCGCTATAATCGGCCGGATACTCTTCGCAGAGTTTGTTGAGCATGTTGGCCACACCGAATATCGCGCCGGTGGGCTCGCCGGCCGGGGAACGAAAATCCGGCAAGGCGTGAAATGCGCGGTAGAAATAGCTCGAGATATCGACGAGCAAAAGACGTGGGCGCGAATTTGTTTTCTCGGTGGCGCTCATGGGAGATGGTCAAGTTGAAGCAAGATAAAAACAGCAGCGCCGCCAGCCCGCCTGACAGCAACCGGGCGTCCAAGATTCCCAAACTGGCCGATCCCGAACTCCAGCAGCAATCGCTGACCGCCGCGCGCGACTCGTGGTGGATGTTCAACATTATCGCCGAAATGGTTACGGCGGCAGACAAGCTGACGGCCGTAGCACCCGCGGTCGCAATCTTCGGCAGCGCGCGAATGAAAGAAGGTCATCCCTATTACGCGCTGACCGAAGTGATCGCGCGGAAACTTTCCGATTCGGGATTCGCGGTTGTTTCGGGCGGTGGTCCAGGTCTCATGGAGGCTGCGAATAAAGGCGCGCTGGAAGGCAAGAGCCCCAGTGTTGGCCTCAATATCCTGTTGCCGTTCGAAAAAGGCGGCAATGGTTTCCAGGATGTTTCGCTCACGTTCCAGCATTTTTTTGCACGCAAAGTGATGTTCGTGAAAAGCGCCGGCGCGTACGTTGTGATGCCCGGCGGTTTTGGCACGCTCGATGAGTTGAGCGAGGCCCTGACGCTGATCCAGACCGGCAAGATCCGCCGAATTCCCATCATCCTCGTGGGCAGCGAATTCTGGACCGGGCTGGTGGACTGGTTCAAGACCACGATGGTGAACGAAAGAGTAATCAGCGCGTCCGACCTTGACCTGTTCAAGATCATCGATGATCCGCAGCAGGTGGTTGATACGATTTTCGAACACTACGCAAACCGCAGTTTCATGCCTAACACGGATGAGCGCGCGATGGAGATGAGTCTCTAGCGTTTCCGTTTCGCAACTATTGTCTGGCCATTCACCGGAGTTTCCATGCGCGCAAAACTCGTTCCCGTCATCGGCCTGATCATCGCTGCACTGTCGCTGCCGTCGTTCGCACAAAGCCAGGCGCGTCCGCGACCCAAGGATTCGCAGGTTGTCGAAGACCTCACTACGCCGCCGCAGGTGAAAGACCTCAAGGAAAACGTGACTGAACCTGCAGTCACCACTCGCACGGAAGGTGGTGCGACCATTACGGAATATCGTATGCGCGGACGTCTCTACCAGCAAAAAGTGCAACCGGCGACGGGACCGGCGTATTACCTGATCGATGAAAAGGGTGAGGGGAAATTCGCCCGCGTCGACGGGCCCGATGTGAAGGTGTCGGTGCCGATGTGGGTGTTGAAGGAGTGGTAGCGCGGGATCGCTAGTTCGGCCAGTCGCCTCCAGCGTCTCTGCCGCGCGGGAAATTTTCCCGACCAGGAAAATTCTCCTCATACGTGTACGCCGCCAATCGGCGTGTCTTTTTTTGGCGCCCCGCCGCCGCGACCGCTGCTTCTCCCCTATCATCTCGCCCATGAGTGTTTTTACCCCCGTCACCGTCGAGGAAGCGCGCGCGTTTGTCGCACCCTATCGCGTGGGCGACATCATCGATTTCCAGAACATCGCTGCGGGCGTGGAGAATTCCAATTTCTTCGTCACCACCACGCAGGGCCGCTACGTCCTGACGATCTTCGAAAAAATTCCGCGCGCAGATCTCGATTTCTACATGGGACTGATGACGCATTTGCACGATCACGGCGTCCCGTGTGCGGTGCCGGTACCGCTGCCGGACAAGGCTGTATTGCAGGAACTGCACCGCAAACCCGCAGCGCTGGTCACCCGCCTTCCCGGCAATGACATTGCGCACCCGACAACCGCGGACTGCTACGCCATGGGCGCCGCACTGGCGCGCATGCATGCGGCCGCAGGCACATTCGCGTTGAAGATGCCCAACTGGCGCGGGCTTTCATGGTGGAAAAACTATGCGGCCGATTTGCGCCGTAATTTATCCACGCGTGAAAATGATCTCCTAGCCGCGGAGCTTGCCTACCAGGCCGGCTTCGATGAACTGGGTTTGCCGCGCGGCATAATCCATGGCGACCTGTTCCGCGATAATGTGCTTTGGGACGATCACGGCACCCACCACACGCCGCAGATGATCGATTTTTATTTCGCCTGCAACGAACAGCTGATGTTCGACGTGGCCGTCACCGTGAACGACTGGTGCCTGGATTTTTCTGCCTATCCCGCCGCGAAGCTGGAGGAGGCCAACACGCAGTCGATGCTCAGCGGCTATGCCTCGGTGCGGGCTTTTACAGCCGACGAAAAGAGTGCCTGGCCGCAAATGCTGCGCGCCGCGGTGATGCGCACCTGGCTGGGACGCCTGGGCTATCACCACTTCCCGCGTGATTCGGAATTGACGCATCCGAAAGATCATCCGTTTTCAGAACGCCTGCTGCGCTATCACATCGATCAAGCCCACATACATGCAGCACAAATTTCGGGCGTGAGCTGATGCAGGTAGTCGATAGCCCACCGCGTGCCGGGCGGGCGTGGATCACAGCCGCATGGGCAATGTTCCTTGCGCAGCCTGGCGGCTGGATTTCGCTGCTGGCGTGCTGGATGGTGCTTTCCCTGTTCGTGACCGTGATCGTTCCGGGTGTGGGCGGGGTGATCGTTACGCTGGTGCAACCGGCATTTTTCGCCGGCTTCGTGATCGCGGCTCGTGACCAGGAGGCCGGGTTACCCGTGACGTTCTCGCGGTTTTTCGCCGGGTTTCATGTCAATGGCCGCGCGCTGGTCGCGCTGGGGGGCATTACGCTGCTGTCGCGAACGCTGCTGGTGATTGCCACGCTTCCCTTTACTTTCCCCGAATACCAGCCCATTCCCGGCACACCGTTTCCGAACATTCCCGCCTTTCTTGAAGAGCTGGGCCTCGTGCACTGGCTGGTCCTGGGCGCCCTGGTGCTGGTGCGTGTCATTGTCGACGGACTATTGTGGTTTGCCACGCCGCTGCTTGCGCTGCACAACATGCGCGTGAGCCACGCGATCCGATGGAGCTTCTACGCGTTCATCGGCAATTTCATGGCGATGCTGGTGTTCACACTGTTGCTGATAGCGATAATCTTCGTCGCGACGATCCCGCTTGGACTGGGATTGCTGATCGCGACGCCTGTCATGGCGTTGGCTCATTACACCAGCTACCGCCAGGTATTTCGCGACAATATCCCCGCTGAAGCGGTTAGTCCCGCTCCGCCGCCATCCCCCGAATGAGGGTTTCACTTAGGTGAATTGATGGTTTCCTGTGGCCGCGCCGGTGCGGTATGCTGGCAAATCTTGCGGATAAGGCGAGGCAACCCGTGATGTGATGGGCGGCCCAAGCCAGAGCAAAGCGCAGCAATTCAAACGCGCCCTCATATAAAAAAATCCGCTGCGCAGTGAGCATTGAATACAAACGGCCAGAGAGCCCGTTTTCAAATTTCGCAACAGGGGCCAACATGCGATATCTGCTTTGCAGTTTGTTTTTCTTTGCCGCGTCCGCAGGCGCCGCTGAAATCGTCATCGGCCAATCCGCGCCGCTCAGCGGTGGCAACGCCGACCTGGGCAAGGACATCCGCAACGGCGCGCTCGCGTACTTCAAGAAAATCAACGACGCGGGCGGCGTCAACGGCAACAAGATCAAACTGGTTACGCTCGACGACAAGAACGAGACCAAGCTTTCTGCCGAGAACACCAAGGTGCTGGTGAATGAGCAAAACGCGTTGGCCCTGTTCGGTTACGCCTCCTCCACGCTGAGCATTCCCGCGATGCCGGTAGTGAAGGAAAAGAAAGTGCCGTTCTTCGCACCGTTCACCGGCGCGGACACGATCCGCAAGCAGAACGATTTTGTCTATACCGTGCGCGCCACCTACGCCGATGAAATCGAGAAGATCATCAACTTCTGGGGAAGCCTGGGTTCCACCCGGGTGACGGTACTGCATTACGACGATCCCGTCGGTAAGCAGAATTTTGAAACCGTCTCCAAGTCGCTCGAAAAATTCGGCAAGAAGCCGGTCAGCGTATCCATCAAGCGCAATGCCGATGTACCGGAAAGCAGTATCAAGGAAATCATTGCATCTGATCCGCAGATCCTGGTGGTGACCACGCTCTATGGACCGGTCGCGCAAATGGTAAAGATGCTGAAGGCGGTCAACAAGCAGTACATGGTCAGCAGCCTTTCCTTCGCCGGCGCCAGCCAGATCGCCAAGGCATTGGGCCCGGACGCAGCGGGAATTTCCGTTGCGCTGACGGTGCCCACTACCAAGCAACAATCCATTCCCGTGGTGAAAGAGTGCGTGGACGCGTGGGGCGCCGCAGGGCAGACCGACGCCATGTCCGTCACCGCGCTTGAGGCATGCATCGCCGCAAAAGTGCTGGTGGAAGGAATGAAGAAGGCCGGCAAGGACATGTCGCGCGAGTCGCTGCAAAAATCATTGTCGGCGCTGGGTCGTGTCGATGTCGGCGGCTTTGTCGTGGAGTTCAAGCCGAATTTCCGTCATGGTGGAAAATATGTGGACATCGCCGTGATTCGATTGAATGGCGAACTGAAAAGCTGAACATTTCGAGCTGGCGCGTATCTGGACGCCCGCGCACAGCGGGCGTTTTTTCTTGCGAATCTCTTTTCAAACCCTGGCATCGGCGCGCTTTTCGGGCCACTTTTGCCTTGAACGCCGCACCCATGGCTGTTCTTCGTCATCCAGCGCCGGCCGAACTTATGCGAGCCCGGACGAAAACTGCACATCCGCAACACACTGGTCGGGAACTACACAATCAAGGCAGCCGATCGCTAGTGATCGGAGTATTGCGACTGGTCCAGTGACGGCAGGGCAGGAGCAAGGTTGACCCCATTGCGCCACACTCTTGCACTTCTAACCGGGAAATATCGACTTTTTCCCGTTTTCCCCCTGTGGGCAAGCGGTAGGAGCATGCACCCTGTCTAAACCGGCTTCTTCCGACAGGCATCCGCCGCGTCACTGGTTACAGTGTTCCGTATAGATCCTCACTGTGGATCATCACTACGGGAACGTCATGCCTTTACAGCACAAAGACGAGCGCGGCCGCATTGACCGGCTGGCGATAGACATCAAGGAAGACTGGCAGCGCCACTTCTGGTCCACGCGATTTGGCGTGTCCCAGGAAGAGTTGTTGGCGGCCGTGCAGGCGGTTGGCGCACGCGCAGACGACGTTAGTAAATACCTGGGCAACAAACCCATCCATCGCCGCCGGCCGCCGGCCATTCCAAAGTAACAAAACTTTCAAGCATCGTTACCCAGCGACGCTGATTTCCTACCTGCACGGGTGGGTTTTTTGTATTGGCCACACCAGAAAATAGATCAAATCGAAGCCAGCTTGAAATTTGTAGGAAAAATGGGAACGTAAAACCCGTTGCTTTCCGACAGCGTGCGAAATTGGCGGGCGCTAAATTGCGTCATACCAACCGCTTCGGGTGACTATCGTGAGTGAAATGATCGACAAGCGCGGCACGCAGGACTGGAACCGCATCGACGTGGGACAAGACTGGCAAGTGCAATTCTGGGCCACCAAACTTCAGGTTACCAAGGACGACATTCGCCGCGCGGTGGAAACCGTCGGTGATTCGGCAAGCGACGTGAAAAAATATTTCGGTTTTGTGGGGCAGGGACGCTGGGACAAGGCACCCGCGCAAAAAGGTGGCGCACGTGTCTGATGACATGAGCAAAACCGGCCATGCCGCCGCCAACTTCCTGAAAACCGACTGGTTTCGCGACAAGTGCCAGGATTGCACCCTCTGGACGATATTCGGCTTGTCGCTCAGGAGCGGCGAAGTGTTTGCAGGGTGCACGCGTTGCGGTGAGCAACAACCGTTTGCACCAACGCTAACCGAAGCGCGCGCGACGGCTTACCGCATCAATCACAAGGTCGCCGAACTGGAAATGGAATATCCGCAATTGGCGCAACTTCGCCGCCTGGGCGCAGGCGTGGCGTTACCGTGGTTCGTGTCGCGTGATGACGAAGCGCTGGCAGCCGTCGCGCCATTCCGCCTGCCACCGCCGCATTTGGTGCGAGATGCAACCGTCACTACCTGAATCGCTGGTGCAGGCACTCGATGCCAAAGCAAAGGTGGATTTGCACCTCATGGATTTGTGGCACCGGATATTGATCGGCGAAGAACCGTACACGGAAGATTTGCTGCGTGAAGGCATCGACCGCTGTGACCAGGCATTGCGCGCGGTGAACGCATCGATGTCGAAAGGCACCGATTCACAGTCAGCGCAAGGGTTTCGCTCCTAGTTCAACAGTATCGATCAGGCATGTGCAGCGAATGGAAGCAGATTTCCGCAGTGCATCAACGGGAACGCACAAAAACATGATTCCGGCGCAAGGCATCCCTTCATGACACCACCGCTTCCCCTCGGACGTATCGCGTTTGCGAAGCAGGACCCGTTGCGCGAACACAACCGCAGCGGCGCGCGTAAGGTGGCGGACCGGCAACACAGTGTGCCGGATGGCATTGAGGAAAATGCCGGCACCGGCAATAACATCGCCGTTGTTTTCCTGAAGCACCAGAACATCATGCGAAGTTTCTGGAAAGAATTTGTCTCACTGCCCAGCGGAACATTTGGCGTGTACGAAAATGTGCGGCAGGACCTGGTCGATGCGAGTTGCCTGCAGCAGAAAATCCATTCCGCTGTCGCCAATGAAATTTTCTATCCGTCGATTCGCGCTTGCGCCTCGTCCGGCCTGATTCCGATTGACGACATCCTCGATCAATATGCGGCCAGCGACCGGTTGCTGAAGCAGTTTGAATGCGGTCGCGTCACCGACCCTGAAACTTGCGCCCGCTATGCTGAATGGGGTGACGGCCTCGACCTGCTATTTCACCAGGAAGTCGCACACGTGCTGCCCGAAGTCAGTCCCATGCAACTGGATGGATTGCAGCAACGGCTGGAGCAACGTCGCTCCGAGCTGCAGGACGAATGGGATGGTGAATGGTGCGGGCGTTGGGGCGAGTCGCTTTTATGGAAACAGGCGAGGAATACCGGCGTCGGCGCGCAGCCCCGCTAAAACGCGTTCCTGCGCCGAGGCACCATTGAAGAATCCTTGGCGCAAGCCTGCCCGATTGCAGATCGCCATTCGGCGCGCTTTTCCAGCCATTTTCTGCCCACAAGCCGCACCAGTGCTGGAGGCACCTTGCAAAAGCTGCATTTTTGTCGCTCGCGATGGCACCGCCCATCGATGCGAGGCGCTGCGCGATTCATTGCGAGATGACGAAGATGGTAGGCCGTGTTGGACTTGAACCAACGACCAAAGGATTA
>JBDTWS010000071.1:0-19492 GCA_040006575.1 Betaproteobacteria bacterium | reverse complement strand
CAAAAAGGCTTGCAGGGCGCGCCAGTTCTTGAGTTTCATTTCTTGAATTCATATCCGTTCGCCCTGAGATTCTATGGTTTTGCGCAAGTATTTTTTAGGATGATGGCGGGATCGAAGTTGGTCGCATGCTTGAACAGCGAGAATGCGATACGAAGCAGCTTGCGGGCCAGGATGTTCAAGGCAGCGGTTGTGGATAAGCCCTTGGCAAGTTCGCGTTGGTAGAGCGGTTTCCAGACAGCGGTTCGGGCCGCCGACATGGCGGCGTTGTAAAGCAGCCGGCGCAGTTCAGCCGGCCCGTCGAAGGGTAGGGATGCGCTGCGTTGATCGAGCAAGTTAGCCCATCCAGCCCTTCGACAAGCTCAGCGCGAACGGTGAGTGATTGGAAGCCCTTGCAATACGATCAGGACGATCAACCCGCACCCAGCATCAATGCAACCCGATAAGTGACGAACGAAGCCGCATACGCCAGCGCGAACAGATAGCCCGCCATCAGCAACGGCATTTTCCAGCCCCCGGTTTCGCGCTTTACAGTCGCCAGCGTCGACAGACACTGCGGCGCAAACACGTACCATGCCAGCAGCGAAAACGCGGTCGCCATCGACCAGGTCTTTGCAATCAAGGGCGACAGCGCGGCCGCCGTGTCGGTACCGGTGGCGGACAGCGCATAGACGGTACCCAGCGAACTCACCGCCACTTCGCGCGCGGCCATGCCCGGCACCAGCGCGATGCAGATCTGCCAGTTAAAACCGATCGGCGAGAAGATCACGGAGAGCCAACGTCCGATCATTCCGGCGATGCTGTACTCGATCGGCGCACCGGTCGCGCCTTCGGGCGGGCCGGGAAAACTCGCCAGGAACCACAATGCGATAGTAAGTATCAGGATGATGCCGCCGACACGGCGCATGAAAATTTCCACGCGCTGCCACAGGCCGATGGCCACACTGCGCACCGTCGGCCAGTGGTAGTTCGGCAACTCCATCATCAGCGGCCGTGCCAGGCGTCCCGCGCTGGTGAAGCGTTTCAGTATCCACGCCACGCCCATCGCACCGGCGATGCCCGCGAGATAAAGCCCGAACAACACCAGGCCCTGCAATTCAAACCATCCCGCTACCTGTTGCGACGGGATAAATGCGCCGATCAGCAGCGCATACACGGGCAGGCGCGCCGAACACGTCATCATCGGCGCAATCATGATGGTGACAAGGCGGTCGCGCGGATTGGCGATGGTGCGCGCCGCCATGATGCCGGGAATGGCGCAGGCAAAGCTCGACAGCAGGGGAATGAAGGAGCGTCCCGACAGCCCCACACTGCCCATCAGGCGATCGAGCAGGAACGCCGCGCGCGGCAGGTATCCGGTCTCTTCCAGGATCAGGATAAAAAAGAACAGGATCAGGATCTGCGGCAGGAAAACGATCACGCCGCCGATGCCGGCGATGATGCCGTCGACCAGCAGGCTGCGCAGCCAGATGTCCGGCATGGCGCTGGTGACGAGTTGGCCGGTCCACGCGGTGGCTTCCTTGATGGCGTCCATCGGCACAGTGGCCCAGGCAAACACCGCCTGGAACATGAGGAACAGCGTTGTCAGCAACAGCAATGTGCCCCATACCGGATGAAGGACGATGTGGTCAATGCGATCGCTGGCGGTATGCGGGACCACGCCGTCGAGACCCAGCCGCACGAGGATTTCCTGCACGGTCTTGTGATCGCCCTCAATGCTGGCGATGGAGGTATCCGGGGCAGAGACTGTGGCACCTGCTGAGCGTTGCTTTACCCCATCCAGAAGCAGGCGCAGGGCGGCATCGCCACCGGATTTGACCGCGACGGTTTTCACAACAGGCAATCCCAGTTCACGCGCCAGTGCGTCCGCATCGATGCGCACGCCGCGCTGCTCGGCGACATCGGCCATGTTCAGCGCGACCACGCAAGGCAGGCCGGTACGTTTCACTGCCAGCACCAGGCGCAGCGTGCGGCGCAGATTGGTGGCGTCGACCACGCAGACCACGAGGTCGGGCTGGCGTTCGCCCTTGGCGCGGCCGAACAGCACATCGGTGGTCACGCGCTCGTCCGGCGAACGCGGATGCAGGCTGTACGCGCCCGGCAGGTCCAGCACGCGAAGAGGCTTGCCGTCATTGCCGGTCAGCGTGCCTTCCTTGCGCTCCACCGTGACGCCTGCGTAATTGGCGACTTTTTGCCGGCTGCCGGTCAGGAGATTAAACAGCGCGGTCTTGCCGCAATTGGGATTGCCGACCAGCGCGATCAGCGGACCGGATTTGTGGAAATGAATAATTGCGGGTTGGACGGCGGCGTTCATGCGACCTGCCGGGCCCCTGTTGCAGGTGCTGCCGTTACCTGAACGCAGCCTGCTTCCGCAAGACGCAATGCAAAGGTCGATGCGCCGACGTGCACCACCAGCGGATCACCGCCCAGCATGCCCCGCGCTGTCACCATGACCTGCTCACCGGGAATGAAACCGATTTCCTCCAGCCATTGCCGCCATTCCTGCGCGTGTTCAGGCACCGACACGGCGCTCACGACATGCATTTCATTCAGCGGGATATCCGAAAGACGGCGGACGGCGGAATTCATTGGTTCTCTGCAATTTCTGGAGTGAGGCTGCGCAAACTGTTCAATGAACAATTGCGTTTAATACAATATTGTAAATGATATGGGTTCTCATCTACGCACTACGTGTAGTGGCGTGATTTCCTAGCGTAATGAAACAAAGATCCAGCTCCGGCGCGGCTTTCCAGACATTTATGCCCTGTGACGCTCACCCGTACTGGTGTTTTCCATTGGACTGACGTCCATTTCCTTTCGCTCGCAGACCAGGAACTCCTTGCCAGCCCTGGGTGCGCAAGTGTTGAAGGATTTCGCTTTCGAACATCACGCGATGCTGGCTGGATCGGTGATTTTTTGTTTTCCTGTTGGTTGCGTTTGTCAGTAGCGGTGTTGGCGACACTGCGTGATCCTGCGAGGTTTTGCGCGTGATCGGAATAAATAAACTCAAACGCGCATTACTTCGTGAGGATCAGTTTCCCTTGCCGGGTGCGTCGCAAACTGTACAACTCCCCGTTATGCGCGATCTTCAGTTCACCTCGCTCGCCCAGGAGCTCAACACTGGACATTTCGCGCGGCGCAGCGGCGGGCGGCCTAGTAGCGACATTACTGTCTCCGGACTGGCCTGCGATGCCCTTGGCTGTTTCCCTCAAGATGGTCTTACTCCGTCGAGTTGCATTGAATCCGTTAAAACCGCGCACGTCATGCTTGTTCATTTCGGATGCAGCGCCGTCGCTTAATTCCAAAACGCCGCCCAGCAACCCCTACAAAAAAGTATAATGCGAATCATTCCTATTTGCAAACTATAATTTACTTTAAGTACGTGCCTCACTGCATTTTCATAGGGGCGGCGGCAAAATGGCCTGCGCCATGTTGCGAATAATTCGCATTACGTCGTATAATTTCCACTGAAATATTCAACTCAGCCAGCCCTTGGGATCACCCAAATCCAGCCAGCCAGCTCATTCATTGCCTGACCCGGCGAACCAAAACTGGAGAAAAAAGTGGCCCACCCTCACATCGCGCGCAAAGGTTTACCTGCTTTGTCTGTACTAACCCGTAAATTCCGCTTTAGCGCATTGGCGCTGGCTGTTGCCTCGGCATCCGGCGTCATGGCGCAAACCGCGCCTGCCGCCCCGGCCGCTGCGCCACCCCCCGCGCCCGCCGACGCGAAGACGCTGAAGCAGGTCACGGTCACGGAAAAAGCTGACGAAGCACAAGGCAAGGACAGCTTGCAGACGACTAAAACCAGCGTCGGCAAAGGCACGCAGGAAATCCGTGACATCCCCCAGTCCATCTCCGTCATAACGGAAAAACTGCTGGATGACCGCAAGATCGACACGTTAAAGCAGGCGCTGCACCACACGGCCGGCATTTCTTTCGCGGCCACCGAAAACGGCACGGACCAGGATATCCGCCTGCGCGGCTTTCCCATCGCATCCACGGGCGACCTGTTCGTCGACGGCATGCGCGATCCCTCGCAATACGATCGTGACGTCTTCAACTACGACCGGATTGAAGTCATGCGTGGCTCCGCGTCCATGCTGTTCGGCCGCGGATCTACCGGGGGCATCGTCAACCAGGTCACCAAGAAACCGCTCCTCGCCGACCAGAACGAACTCGTCGGCACGGCCGGCTCACGCCGATACTATCGCGGCACCGGTGATTTCAACATGCGCACCGGCGAAAATTCCGCCGCCCGCCTGAACGTGATGATCAACAAGGCCGATAACGGCGGCGCCAGGATCGACAAATCCGGCATCGCGCCCGGTTTCAGCTGGGGCATCGATACGCCTGACGAATTTTTTGTCGGCCTGTTCTACCTGAAGGTCGACAACGTCCCCTTCCCGCCGCTGCGATGGCTCAATGGCACCATCCCGCAAGTCAAGCCCGGCGACTTCTACGGCCTCGCCAGCGACACGCTGCTCGGCGAAGCGCTGCAGGGCACCGCGCAATACACCCATCGTTTCGGTGATGGCGGCCAGTTGAAAACGTCAATCCGCAATGGCAAATTTGATCGCACGCAATGGAGCACCGCTGGCGGGTTTGCGACCGGCACCACCGCGGCCAACCTGAACAGTAATACAGTGGTGACACGCGGCGGCCTCACGCCGAGGCAGGACGTGTATCACAACACTTACGCACAGAGCGATTACAGCAACAACTACAACTGGTTCGGCTACAAGCACGACGTGCTGACCGGCATCGATGTCGCGAATGAAAAAGCCGACCGTGATGCTGCAACCAACACACCCGTCGCAGCCGCGCGGCCCACCACCACCGTGGGCGGCGCCAACGACGGCATTGGCATTGCCAACACGATTTTCTGGCGTCCCGGCAGCGCATACAAGGCGCAATCGTTCGGCACCTACGCACAGGACTTGATCCAGATAGCCGAACACTGGAAAGTGCTGGCCGGCATTCGTTGGGATTCATTCAACGGCGACTTCAAGCAGTTTGTGTATTCCGCCAACACGCCGGCGGGCGTCCTCACCAGCGTCAACAACACGCACCTGGGCGAATCGCTGTTCAGCAAGCGCGCCGGCCTGCTGTACCAGCCGTCGGCGATGGCATCGTTCCATTTCTCATACAGCACGTCATTCAACACCTCGGCCGATACCTACCAGTTTGTGTCGCAGCAAACCGCCAACACACCGCCCGAGAAGAGCCGCAACATTGAACTCGGTGCAAAGCTGGACTGGATGGACGGCGCGCTGTCTACACGCATGGCGCTCTATCACACCGAAAAATACAACGAGCGCAACAACGACCAGGACACCGCCAGCAATGCCTTCCTGTTATCGGGCAAGCGTCACACGCGCGGCGTGGAATTCGACATCGTTGGTCACGTGGCCAAGGGGCTCGAAGTCTATCTCTCGTATTCGCTGATTCCGACGGCCGCGATCGACAAGGTCGGCTCCACCGGCAACGCTTCACAGATCGGTCCGCGCGTTGGGCTGACGCCGCGTCACAGCGGCAGCATCTGGGCCAGCTATGAAATCACGTCCGCACTGCGTATCGCCGGTGGCGTGAACGGTGCCTCGCGCACCTACCCGCTGACGGTAGCGGGTGCCAATTCCGCGCCGGGCTACGCCGTCGCCGACGCGATGATCGAGTACAAGATCAACCCGGACCTGATGGCACAGGTGAACGTGAGCAATATCGGCAACCGCCTGTATGGCGACCAGCTATACCCGGCGTTCGCGGTCAGCGGTGCACCGCGTACGTACCTGTTCACGCTGGCCAAGCGGTTCTGACCCTCGATCATGCTGCTTCGCGTCCCCGGCATTCTCACCCCCAATGAAGTCTCAAGGGCACGGGAGTTGCTGGCGGGCGCGTCATGGAGCGATGGACGCGCGACGGCCGGTGAACAGGCTGCTGTGGTCAAGAACAACGAGCAACTGAATCCCGAATCGGAGGCGTCGCGCCTTGTTTCGGAATTGGTGCTGTATGCACTCAATCGCCATCCCGATTTCTTTTCAGCGGCGTTGCCGAAGAAAATTTCGCCGCCGTTGTGCAACCGTTATGGTGGCAGCACAAATACCTACGGCAGCCACGTCGACAGTGCAGTGCGCTATGTGGGCGCGATGCGTGTGCGCACGGATATCTCCTGCACCTTGTTCCTGTCCGAGCCGGGCGACTACGACGGCGGCGAACTGGAGATCGAGGACTTGTCAGGCAACCAGACCGCAAAGTATGCGGCGGGCGACGTGGTGCTTTATCCCGGCAATCGCGTGCACCGCGTCACGCCCGTTACGCGTGGACAGCGCTACGCGTGTTTCTTCTGGATCGAGAGCATGGTGCGTGCCACCGAGCAACGCCAGTTGCTGCATGGCATGGACCGCGAACTCATCCGCTTGCGCACCACACTCGGCGAAACCGATTCCGGCGTGGTCGCGCTCACGGGCACTTATCACAACCTCCTGCGAATGTGGGCCGACGTCTGACCTTCGCCAACTGAAAGGAAAATCATGAAATATTCATCTCCCGTTATCGCCGTCGTTGTTACCGCCGTTACCGCGTCTATTTTCTCGCTGACGGCCGCCGCGCATGGCGATGTCAAATGCGATTCCCTGCCGAAATCGGAATGGAAGAAGCAGATTGACCTGCAGAAGAAGTTGACCGACGAAGGCTGGAAAGTCCGCCAGGTAAAAACCGAAAACAATTGCTACGAGGTTTACGGCTTCGACGAAAAAGGTAATCGCGTGGAAGCGTTTTTCCATCCGAAGACGTTTGAGCGCGTGACCAGTGCTGCAGACCAGCCTGCAAAGAAATAGCGGTATACACGGACGGCAAAAATGTCGGCGGCAAAAAACGTTCGCGTGTGGGACCTGCCGGTGCGGCTCATGCACTGGACGATCGTTTGCGCCGTCGCGCTGACGTTGCTCAGCGGTCATGGAATCATTTCGACCGCCTGGCACAATCCGCTTGGCTATCTGGTGCTCGCGATAGTGTCGGCACGAATTGCGTGGGGATTCCTGGGCAGCAGGCATGCGCGCTTCAGAAATTTTGTTGCGACGCCGGCAGCAGCAGTTGCGTATGCAGGCACGGTTGTACGCCACGTTGATCCCCGCTACATCGGCCACAACCCGCTGGGTGCGACGATGATGATCGCCCTGCTCGCCTGCCTGGCCGGATTGTGTTTCAGCGGATGGCTCTATACGACCGATGCATTCTGGGGAGAGGCCTGGCTGGACCGGTCTCACGCCTATCTGGCGTGGACGCTGTTGGCGCTGGTCGTGCTGCATGTCGCCGGCGTCATCTTCACCGGCATCCGCCATCGCGAGAACCTGGTGCTCTCAATGTGGAATGGCAACAAACGCGCGCCCACCGGCTCCGATATCGAATAGCGGCGCCAATGAACGCACGAACATCCACAAACGCAACCAGTACCGTTCCGGCAATCGAAACGCTGCCCGCCTCCATCGTGAACGTGGCGGACCATATGCACTTCGCCGAAACCAGGCTAGACCCACAGGCGTGGGCCTATTTCAGCGGCGGCGCCGGCGACGAGATTACGCTGCGCGCCAACCGCGATGCGTGGAACTCAATTCACATTGTCCCGCGCGTGATGCGCGCGATGCCGGGAGGGCACACGCGCGTTAGTTTGCTCGGGAAAACGCTGCTGCATCCGCTATTGCTGGCGCCCGTGGCATTCCAGCAACTTGCGCATGCGGATGGCGAACTGGCCTCCGCCTATGCTGCGGCCGTCAATGGCGCCGGCATGGTGTTGAGCACCCAATCCAGTACCGGCCTCGAATCCGTGGCCGCCGCATTCAAGAGCGAAGCGTCGGCGGGACCCCTGTGGTTCCAGCTTTACATGCAACACGATCGCGGCTTCACGCGAGACCTTGTCCTGCGCGCTGAAGCGGCCGGATACGAAGCGCTGGTGCTGACGGTCGATGCCGCAAGCAGCGGCGCACGGGACGGTGAGCGCCGCGTGCAATTCAAATTGCCTGCGCATATTTCTGCGGTCAATCTGCAAGGACTGCCGCCCTGGCAGATGCCGCCACTGGCTGCAGGCGAAAGCGCCATGTTCGACCGGTTGCTGATGCATGCGCCGACCTGGGACGATATTGACTGGCTGAAGAGCATCAGCAAGCTGCCGGTGATCATCAAAGGTGTATTGCATGAAGCGGATGCCGCAATTGCGATTGATCGCGGCGCGGATGGACTGGTGGTCTCAAATCATGGCGGCCGTACGCTGGACACGGTACCCGCCACCGCTTCCGTCCTGCCGCGAATAGCCGATACCGTTTCTGGACGCATTCCACTGCTGGTCGATGGCGGCATTCGCCGTGGCACCGATGTGCTGAAAGCCATTGGCCTGGGCGCCACGGCGGTCATGATCGGCCGCCCCTACGTTTGCGGCCTGGCCAACGCCGGCGCGGTCGGCGTCGCGCATGTGCTGCGGCTGTTGTGCGACGAACTTGAAATTGCGATGGCCTTGTCGGGCGTGGCGACGTTGGCGGATGCAAAGTCCGTAATCAATCCACCGACGGTGAACTACAAGTGAGCACCGTTTTGAACGCAAACTATCGGCCCCCCTTCCCCACCCGGCGAAATCCCCGGAATACGTTTGCGGCCGGTTGTGTCATCGCGCTGCATGTACTGTTGCTGATCGTGCTGCAGTCCGGGCTTTTCAACAAGGTTGTTGAAGTCATGCCGGCGGAAATACTGGTGCAGTTGATCGCGCCGCCCACGCCGCGTGAACCGCCTCCGCCGCCTACCATGCCGAAGGTGCAAATGCAGGTGCCGATGGCGGCTTTTGTGCCGCCGCCTGAAGTGGTGATTGCCTATGAAACGCCGCAAAATGTGCCGGTCGTGATCACGCCGCAAATTTCGCGCCCGCCCGCTCCCAAAGTAGCGCCGGTGTCCACGCCGAAGATTGAGCCGCCGTCAAGCGACGCCGACTACCTGCAAAATCCGAAACCCGTCTATCCGCCAATGAGCAAGCGGCTCAATGAGCAGGGCAAGGTCATCCTTCGCGTCCTGATCGGTTTGGACGGAACCGCACAGCAGTCGGAAATCGCCACCTCGAGTGGCCATGATCGCCTTGACCAGGCTGCACTGGAGACAGTAAAAAAATGGCGCTACGTTCCCGGTAAACGCAATGGCGTTGCCGAGGCCATGTGGTTCAACGTGCCCATCAATTTTGTGCTGGAAAAGCGTTGACCTTGAGGGTGCCGTGCTGACCCGGTACCACAGCGTAAAATAACGTTTTACGTACCCCCGGTGCCCTGCCATGAAACCCAACGATCTCAAGCCCACCTTCAAGTGGGAAGACGCTTTCCTGCTGGAAGACCAGCTGACCGACGAAGAGCGCATGGTGCGCGATTCTGCGCAGGCGTATTGCCAGGAAAAACTGATGCCGCGCGTACTTAACGCGAATCGCCACGAAGTGTTCGATCGCGAGATCATGAACGAAATGGGCGAGCTGGGATTCCTGGGCTCGACCATCGACGGCTATGGCTGCGCCGGCGTGAATCACGTTTGCTACGGACTCATCGCGCGTGAAGTCGAGCGCGTGGACTCCGGCTATCGCTCCGCCATGAGCGTGCAATCCTCGCTGGTGATGTATCCGATTTACGCGTATGGCAACGAAGCGCAGCGCGAAAAATGGCTGCCGAAACTCGCCACCGGTGAATCTATCGGCTGCTTTGGCCTCACCGAACCCGGCGCAGGTTCCGATCCTTCTTCCATGATCACGCGCGCCCGGAAAGTGGACGGCGGCTACCAGTTGCACGGCGCCAAGATGTGGATCACCAACTCACCGGTCGCAGATGTGTTCGTGGTCTGGGCCAAGGATATGTCCGATGGTGAAACCATACGTGGTTTCGTACTTGAAAAAGGCATGAAGGGCCTGTCCGCGCCGAAGATCGAAGGAAAATTTTCATTGCGCGCATCGATCACGGGCGAAATCGTGATGGACGAAGTGTTCGTGCCGGAAGAAAACCTGTTGCCCAATGTAAAGGGACTCAAAGGTCCGTTCGGCTGCCTCAACAAGGCGCGCTATGGCATTTCCTGGGGGGCATTGGGCGCAGCGGAATTCTGCTGGCACGCGGCGCGCCAGTACACGCTGGACCGCATCATGTTTGGCAAGCCACTGGCGGCGACGCAACTGGTGCAGAAAAAACTGGCCGACATGCAGACCGAAATCTCGCTTGGCCTGCAGGGATCACTGCGGGTGGGACGGCTGCTCGATGAGGGCCGCGCAACGCCGGAGATGATCTCGCTGGTGAAGCGCAACAACTGCGGAAAATCACTCGACATTGCCCGTGTTGCCCGTGACATGCACGGCGGCAATGGTGTTGCCGATGAGTACCACGTCATCCGCCACATGATGAACCTCGAAGCCGTGAACACATACGAGGGCACCCATGATGTGCATGCGCTCATCCTGGGACGCGCACAAACGGGCCTGAATGCCTTCGGTTCTGCCTGACCTGTTACAACATCACGCAACATGCAGGGCCGTGATTGCTTCAATCAACATTCACAGCTAAACGATTTGCAAAGGGAGCCGATGGACTGCGCGCAACCAAAACCGCAAACATTCGAAAACGACGCAAAGCCCGCAATGTCGTCAGCCGCCGCGACCTTCCGCGCTTTCGCCGCACGCCTTGAGGAAATCGACGAGAAGTTGATCCAGGCCTGGCAATCACTGGAGCAGCGCGCCATCAGTGCCAATGCCTACCTGTCACCGCACTTTGCCTTGCCCGCACTCCGGAACATGGACACCGACAAAACCACGATGGTAGTTTGTGTGGAAAGGCAAACCGGTAGCGACACCACACTTGCGGGAGTGGGCATTTTCGAACGTTGCGCGGCCAGCCGTGAATTTCCGTTGCCACATCTTGCGTCTTACCGTTCACGTCACTCCTTTCTGTCGGGACTGCTCGTGGATCGCGAAGATACTGCTGCCGTGATGGGCGCTTTCTTTGATTTTTTAACGCGACCCGGCGCGGACTGGCATGGCGTGCTGTTCACAGACCGGATTGCCGAAGGACCGCTGGCAATAGCGATGGAGCAAGCCGCACGCGAACGCGGCTTCGAATGGAACGAAAATTATCGCACCCAGCGCGCAGTGCTGTTGCCCGCAACGGCCGGAGAAAATTATCTCGAGGTGCAACTGCCCGCTGCGCGCCGGAAGGACCTGCGCCGGCGCATGCGCCGCCTGCAGGATCTTGGCCAGGTGGCCTGGCGCGCGCGCGTAGGGGCAGATGTCACGGCGGATTGCGTGGATCGTTTCGTTGAGCTCGAGCACATGGGCTGGAAGGAGTCCTCCGGCACATCGTTGCGCGCAAACCCGACCGATGAAATATTCTTCCGCGAAATGATTTCTTCTTTTCGCAGCAACGACAAATTGTTTTTCACTGAACTTGTGGTTAACGATAAAGTCGTGGCGTCGACCAGCAACCTGGTATCAGGAAACGCCGGCTTCGCATTCAAACTCTGCTGGCATCCGGACTACGCAAAGTCCGCACCGGGCGTGCTCAATGAAGTTGAACTGATTCGCAACGCGCCCGAGTTGTGCCGCGGCCTCGACTATATCGACAGTGGTGCGAGCGAAGGCTCGTTTATGGATGAGCTGTGGTCGGGCCGCCAGCAACTTACCAGTGGCAATTTCGCGTTGACCACCGTCGGCAAGCAGGCGCAGCGCGCCGTGAGGCAAATACGCAAACTCAAGAACTGGCTTGCGGTGCAGGCTTGCCTGGCATGGACGTTGATCGAACCGGTCGTATCCTCCTGCGCAGTAGCCTGTATCTAGGACGAAGCGGCAACCCCAGGCTGGCCATTTTCAAACTCGCTGAACCTAATATAGAAAGCAAAGCAACATGCCCGCGATCTGGCACATCACCCCGTCACTTGAACAGCTAAACCAGTCGAAACACACCATGCTGGGCCACCTCGGCATCGAATTCACCGAAGTGGGTGACGATTACATTTCGGCGCGCATGCCGGTGGACCATCGCACCCACCAGCCGGCGGGACTGCTTCATGGTGGCGCGTCGGTCACGCTGGCCGAAACGCTGGGCAGCACCGGCGCCTTCCTGTGCGTGGACCGCGAACGTTTCCAGGTGGTCGGCCTGGAAATAAATGCGAACCACGTTCGCGGCGTAACCGAGGGCTGGGTCACCGGCACTGCAAGATCGCTGCATCGCGGCAGGACCACCCAGCTCTGGGAAATTCGCATCGTCGATGCGGCAGGCAAGCTGGTCTGCATCTCCCGCATCACCATGGCGGTGCTGGATAAAAAGCCCGCCGCATAGCTGACGTATTGATGAAGCAGACTCTCGCGGCGCTGGTAGCGCCATACCGCGTTTTCCTGCGGCTTCCGGATGTCCCCGCCATGATCGCGACCGCGTGGCTGTCGCGCATGCCCATTGGCATGAACGCGCTCGCCATCCTGCTGTTCATGCGCGAAAACCTGGGTAACTTCCAACTGGCGGGTTCAATAGTCGGTACATTCTTCGTCGCCATGGCGATCGCAGCACCGGTGCAGGGACGACTGGTGGATCGCATCGGTCCGCGGCTGCCACTGATTGTCACCGGCGTGTTGCAACCTTTGCTACTGACGGCGTTGTTCATCGCGACCATTAACGGCGCACCGGTTCCCGCATTGATGGTGATCGCAGCTGCAAGCGGCGCCTTTGCCTCGCCCGTCACCATCCTCACGCGCACCACCTGGCGTCACCGCTTTGAAGACGAAAACAACCGCAAGATGGCGTACTCGATTGACTCGATCATGATCGAAATTAATTTCACCATCGGTCCTCTGTTGGTGGCCGCGATTACGGCCGCTTCCAGCGCGCGCTACGCGCTAGCCACGGTGATTGCGATCTCGTGCATAACCGTCCTGATCTTTTTCGCTTCGCCGATTTTGAAATACTGGAAACTGGAAGCGCCCATCGAGCGCCATTTCCTGGGCCCGTTGACCGATGGAAAACTGGTCGCGCTGTTCAGCCTTACCTTCGGCATGACATTCTGCTTTGGCCTGATGGAGGTCGGGTATCCCGCATATGGCGCTGCGATTCACTGGGTCGCATTCGGCGGCGTGTTGCTCGCGCTAAACGCAATCGGCAGTGCAGTTGGCGGCTTCCTTTACGGGGCACTTCACTCCACGTATTCGCTGGAGCGCCAATTCACCATCGCGCTGGCAATCATGTCGGCGCCATTGTTCCTGCAGAGCGTGGTGGATCAGCATGCGCTGTTCGCGCTGGTGGCATTTCTTGCCGGGGTCTGCATAGCACCGGCCCTCACAGCGCAAACGCTGCTGGTGTCGCGTCTGGCGCCGGCGAAATATGCCACGGAAGCGTTCACCTGGTCCTCAACATTTATCGTGACGGGCCTCGGCGTCGGCATGGCCGCCGGGGGCGCGATCTCGGAAAATTATCACGTCAAAGCGCCCTTTGTCCTGGCAGGCGCAATCATCGCGCTAATGGCAGCGCTGTCACTGCTGATGCGCCCTGCACCGAAAATTACGGCGCAATAATAATCTTGCCGGTTACCTTGCGCGCAGCCATGTCCATCAACGCCTGCGGGGCTTCGGTAAGTGAGTAGGCTTTGGAGATGAGCGGTTTCAGCTTTCCTTCGCGAATCCATCCAGCCATTTCCGCCAGACCTTTTTGATTCGCTGCCGGTTCACGCTTGGCAAATTCGCCCCAGAACACGCCGACGATTGACGCTCCTTTCAGCAGTGCGAGGTTCAGCGGCAACGCGGGGATTTCGCCGTCGGCAAAGCCGACCACCAAATAGCGCCCGCGCCAGCCGATCGACCGGAACGCCGGTTCTGCACACTTTCCACCAACCGGGTCATAGATCACGTCGGGACCATTTTTACCGCAGAGCTTTTTGATGGATTCACGCAGGTCGCCCTGGCTGTAATTGATGAGCTCATCAGCGCCATGCTGTTTGCAGATCGCCAGTTTTTCGTCTGTAGATGCCGCTGCGATCACGCGCGCTCCAATTGCTTTGCCGATTTCCACGGCCGCGAGGCCCACGCCACCGGCCGCACCGAGTATCAGCATGGTCTCACCTGCCTGCAGCGCCGCGCGGTCGCGCACGGCATGCCAGGACGTGCCGTACGCCAATGAAAAAATAGCAGCGAGTTCATACGTGGCGCCGGGCGGCATCAGCATCGTGGCCGCGGCTGGTGCAATTACTTCCTCGGCAAAACCGCCGATGCCGCAAAAGCTCACGACCTTGTCGCCCGCCTTCACATGGGTGACGCCCTCGCCCACCGCGATCACGTCGCCAGCCACCTCCGCCCCGGGCGAAAACGGCAGCACCGGTTGCAGCTGGTATTTTTTCTGGATGATCAGTACGTCGGGGAAATTGACCCCGGCGGCGCGGACGCGAATCCGCACTTCGCCGGCCTTGGGAGCGGGCAATTCGATATCTTCAATCACCAGGGTTTCGGGACCGCCCCACTGCCTGCAAACGACTGCTTTCATCCTGAGTTGCTCCGCGAAATTGACTAGCGCGGAACGTTAGCACAGGAACGTCGTTTCTTTACTGCAGGCCTTCGTCGAGGAAAATGCCGGGCGGCAGCTGCACGGTTTCAATACCTTCCTCGTGCAATTCCACCGCCTCGTCGCGCGATACGCGACCACGGATATTGCGATGGGATTCTTCGCCGTAATGCATCTTGCGCGCCGTTTCGGCGAACGCGCCCCCCACGTCCTCGGTGTTGGCGCGGACGAAGGATTTGAACTGCTGCATCATGTGTTCCTGCAATCCCGGCATGGCCGAGGCGGCCATCACTTCCTGCGGACCGGTCGGGAGGCTGGACTTGCGAATGGCAATCTCGGTCGCGCCGGTATTGATGCGCGGTGCGGACAGGCGCTTGGTGATGTCGGTATCGCCACAGATGGGACACGCGACCAGGCCGTCATGCGACTGGCGATCATAGTCATCCGCAGAACGGAACCAGCCGTCAAATGCGTGATCGTGCGAGCAGGAAAGGTTGAAAACAATCATGAATGAATTCTGTGTGATCGCAATTGCAGGGTCTATGAGAAAAATCACCGTTTATCCGCATAACGCACGGTTTCACCAAAAGTAACACTTGTGCGATGTAGGTCGGCGCGTTTTCGCTGAAAACAAGTACCAGCAGAAGTTAAGACACGCGGCTGCTGTTTCAGTTGTGCGGGATTACATCGAAAAAGTGGCGGCGTAGCGCTTGCGCAGTTCGTTCTTTTGTACTTTTCCCATTGCATTGCGCGGCAGGTCTTCCACAACAAACACGCGCTTCGGCACCTTGAATGCCGCCAGTTTTCCCTTGAGCGCCGCGATAACCCCGCTCTCGGTCAACGCAGATCCGCCGGACTTGGCCACGATCACCGCCACCACCGCCTCGCCAAAATCCGCATGCGGCAAACCGATCACCGCGCTCTCCGCCACGCCGTCCAGGCTATCGACCAGCATCTCGATTTCCTTGGGATACACGTTGTAGCCACCCGAAATAATCAGGTCTTTGGACCGGCCCACGATGCTCACATAACCGTGTGCATCAATCTTGCCAATGTCGCCGGTCTTGAAATAGCCGTCGGGTGTGAATTCTTCCGCGTTTTTTTCAGGCATCCGCCAATAACCTGGCAACACGTTGTCACCCTTCACCTGCAAATGGCCGATGTCGTCAGTGACGCATTGCTTTCCGTCATCGTCCATCACGCGCACCGAAACACCCGGCAGCGGCATGCCCACCGTGCCGCCAACGCGACCGACCTCACCCACCAGCGGGTTCGACGTGATCATGCCGGTTTCCGTCATGCCATACCGCTCAAGGATGGTATGGCCGGTGCGCTCGCGGAACTCCGCAAATGTCTCAGCCAGCAACGGCGCCGAACCGGAGACGAACAGCCGGATGTGCTTGCAACTTTCCCGCGTGAAATCCGGATCGGCCAGCAGGCGCACATACATCGTCGGCACGCCCATGAATACCGTTGCATTGGGCAGCGCTGCGGTGGTGGCGGCCGCGTCGAACTTGCTGTGAAAGATCATCTTGCTGCCATTGAGCAGCGCGGTATGGCAGGCGACAAACAGGCCATGCACATGAAACAGCGGCAATGTGTGCAGCAAAACATCGCCCGGCTGGAAACCCCAGAAGTGATGCAGCGTCACCGCATTTGAGGAAAGATTGCGGTGCGTGATCATGGCGCCCTTGCTGCGACCGGTGGTGCCGGACGTATACAGGATTGCCGCGAGATCATCGGCATTCTGCGTGGTAATCTCAAGCAGGGGCGCGGCTTCCATGGCATTTGTGCGCCAGTCACGGCTCCCAGAGCCAATCGGCAACTCTTCACCCTCGACCGGCAATGCAAAACAATGCGCGATGCCGCGATTGCTGCAAAGCGCATTTGCCCACGCCGATTTCGGCTGGTGCACGAAAATTTTCGGTTCCGCATCGCCCAGGAAATAATCGATTTCGCTTTCCTGGTAGCCACTGTTGAGCGGCAGATACACCGCACCGGCTTTCAGGCAGGCCAGGTAAAGAAACAACGCCTCGGGCGATTTTTCCACTTGTACTGCCACGCGATCACCCGGCACCACGCCCATCGCACGAATCTGTCCCGCATAGCGGGCCGTGATGTTTTCGAGTTCGGCATACGAATAGAGCTTGCCGCTTGCCGTCTCGATTACAGGCTGGCGAAGATCGGAAGGAAATCGCGATTGAAACAGCGCGTAAAGATTGGCGTTCATGGTTTATACGATTCCCAATTTGAGTTCGCGTTCGGCAACCCGCGCTTTCTGGTATTCGGCAATGTCGAAAACCTGGTCTTGTGCATCGCCGAGGATACTGGCAATCGCCGCCCCCGGCAGAAGTTGTATGTCGGCACCATAGAGAAGGTTCACGTTTGTCGAAGCCGCACTCAACGCAACATAGACACCGCCCCCCAGCTTTTCCAGCACCGTCGTCTCAATGTGCGTTCCCGCCGCCGCCAGTGCGTAAATCGCGCAGGCGAGATCGGCGAGGTAAGCCGACAGCATGACGCGCTCGTCGTCCAGCGCGGTCGCGTGCGATGCGCAATCGACCAGGAGATGCAGCACCTTCGGCGGCGACGCCAGTTTTTTCCACAACATGTCTGCCGCGTCGCAGGCGCGCACGGCCCCCAGCAGTCGTCCACCGACCAGGCCGACTACGCTTACGGGTGCACCTTCATACACGGCCTCGCCCGAAACCAGGCCGTCCTTCTCTACCAGGTCATAGCCCGAGGGATAAAGTTTTTCGAGATCCTTGCGCTGCACTTTTTCAGGCGGCGTGGCGACGACACCCTTGCTGATTTGTGCGAGCCGGCCCTGGAGTTCTGCGTGTCTCTGCTGCGGCAACGTGCCGGCCGGCAGCGGCGCACCAAACGATGCCGGCAAATTTTCGGCGGACAACTTGATCCGTGCGTCCGCGCCGATACTCGACAGTGACATCGCCTGAAACATTTCATCGAGCACCGACACGCCCGCCGATTGCGCAAGGATGGCCGGGCCGCTCATGGCGAAGCGCGTGTTCTTTGCGTAATAGCGCGTGCCTGCGAGAGCGGCCAGCATGCTGGCGCCGCCAAAACAATTTGCGCCGCAGTAGGCAGCCGTCGGCGCGCCTGATGCCGCCATGGCCAACGCTGCGCGATACATATGCCGGAAGGCGCCCAGAGCGGGCAGCCCCTCGGAAACCCTCGCACCGGCGGAATCAAGATACATCACCAGCGGCGCCTTCTGTGCCGTCACCACCTTGAACAGGCTGGCCAGCTTGTCGCTTTCCTTGGCGCCGAGCGATCCGCTGGCAATCTTGTTTTCGACGATGGCAATATAGGCGGGCACCCCGGCGATTTTTCCGCGGCCCAGCGTCAGGTTACCGGTCGTGCCGCCGACCGGCTCGAACGCCAGCTTGCTGTTCAGGGACAAAAGCACTTCATGGGCAAGCATGGATGCGCGCGACTCCTGGAAAGTTTTGAGGCAGGATGGGGACTATTCAATCTCGGTCCGCATTGCGGACCGTAGGGAATCGCCTGGACGGAATCGATTATATCGTTCGACACCCCCTCTTCCGACAACGTAAAAACCTCTGTGTGATCGTTCGGCCGCAGAGGCATGTCGCCAACCGCCGACAAGACATTGCCAGTTTTTTCGGTCACTGACCGAAATGCGCCACATGCGACCGATACAATGACTGGCATCCGAAAAATTAACTGAGGCCGCGACCCAATTGAAATCCGAACAAGCCGCCCGCCTCGCCCTCATCGCCGCATTGCGCGACATGCAGGTCGAACACGATGATCCCCTCGCGCCTGTCATCCGCCTGGTCGATACCCTGCGTCCCGCTGACGCGGAGAACTACCTGATGGCTGCGGCGCGTTTCACCATGCTGTGCGAAATCATCGAAAGCGACGAGCCATCTCGCAGCGCATTGCGCCACCACCTGCTCGCACTGTTTTCCGGCCGCAAGCAGGTCAGTTTTTTTGCCGATAGCGGCATTCTGCCCAACACCGGCTTCTTTTCGGAGTTGTGGCGCCGCGCCGTCCAGCGGGTGTTTCCCGCCATCACTGATCCCACCTATCTGAAGGACTGCGTCAACCTGGTTTTTCACCGGCGCGATGACCATGTCTGGCTCGTCGGAATTCCCGATGAGCTGAAACGACGCTTCTGGAAGAGCCTTTCTGTTTCCGATGTGCAGGACGAAAGCACGCTGCTCGATTCCCTCGCGCAGATGCTGGACGCGGGCGACATCCTCGCCATTCGCATCGGCGCAATGGGACTTGAACCTGAGCTGGTGCGCCTGTACCCACGCATCGAAGACCGCGATTCACCTTTCCTCGCGCTGGCGGCGGAAGCACAGCAATTGTCGGCGGCATACCGTAAATACCTCGCCGGCGGCGAGTCCCCGGTTGAAGACGAACGCCAGTTGCAGGTGCTGATCGACCAGTGCCGCGAAGTCATCACACGGGTGCGCGGCCGGGCGGCCAGTATCGGCACCAGCCTGTCACTCACCTATGTATTGCGGCGCATGGAACAAAGCCTGCAGCGCCTCGAACTCATTGTGCAGATGCTGGTGCTGCGCCACCAGCCGCCGCCGTCAGACGTTCCAGAAGCACCCGAGACCGTGGCCGCGCAGCAGCGATCGCTGGTGGACCTGTGGGTGGAATTCCTGGGCCACGCCATCCACGGCGAAGGCCAGCGGCAGGGAATCCGCTCGCACATCGGCAACACCATGGGCCTGCTGGCGCTGCGCGTCACCGACAACGCCAGCCGCGCCGGCGAACACTACATCACCACCACGCGCGCCGAATATTTCCAGATGTGGCGCTCGGCCATGGGCGCCGGCTTCATCGTCGCTTTCATGGCGCTGCTGAAGGTATGGTCGTCGAAAGCACAGCTGGCGCCGCTGGGCTACACGCTGGCGTACGCCGCCAACTATGCGTTCGGCTTCATGTTCATCCACGTG
>JBDTWS010000070.1:0-19529 GCA_040006575.1 Betaproteobacteria bacterium | reverse complement strand
CCGTACCGGTAGTCGAGGTCCTTCACTTTCGCGAGCAACTTGAATTCGCCGCCCTTTCCGAGGTGATAAGGGAAATCGTAGATCGCACCTTTCAAACTGAAATCGGCCGTCGTAATTTCGCCGTCACGCACGGCCCACTCAATGTAGTCCCGCGATTTCGCGCCCGAATTGGGCAGGTAGTCCGCAACGCGCATCGCCTTGAAGTGCTCGAACTTTCCCTTGATGTCCAGCGAACCCGGACCTTTTTCTTCCGCCGCTTTTGCCCCACCCGCCCGGTAGCGCCAGTAGCGGCCGGAAATTCGTCCACCCAGGTCTTCATTGGCAAAGCGTAGTTCGTCGAGATCGACTTCAATTGTGTCGGCAGAGACTTTCCACTGCCCGCGACTTTCCAGCGCCGCAAACTGCAACGGCACGCGGAACATATGCGGCGAATTGAACTGCATGTTTTTCGATGCAATCGAAAACGTGCCGCCTTTCTCATCGCCGTCAACCGTGCCGGACAAACCCGACACGCCCGGGATGCGGTCGTCAGCGCTGTTGCCGAAATCGATGAGCTTGCCCTTCAGGCGATAGGTGGCGGGCTTGTCCAGGTACCCGGTCCAGGCAAATGAAGATTGCTCCACCAGGCCGCGCGGACTAAAGCGCGCCGCCACGGCGCGCAAATCTTTGCCGATGGGGAAAAATTCCAGCAAGCCGGTCAGGACTTTCAGATCGATGCCGGTGGCCGTCACTTCGCCGCTGGCTTTCGTTTCGTCAAGCTGGTTCTTCAGCGTGACCGAAAAATCCGTGCGCGGCGACGCGACGCCGTCGCGGGTGCGGAACTCGAGCGCCTTGCTGCGCAGCGTGAAGCCGTTTTCCTGCGCAACGTATTCGATACGCCCGCCCAGCCTCGCCACCTGCAGCGGTGCCAGGTCCGTGGCCAGTTGTGCCCGTGCATTCACGATATTGAGGTCAGCCGTAATAGCGCGCAGCGGCTCGGGCACTGCAGCGGGATTGTTGCCGGTGCCGGCCACCGGCACGGCGGCAGCGCCGGGCGGCGTGGGTGCTGTGTACGAATTGTCGATATCGATCCACGCACGCACGTTGCCCGAACCTGACTGCAGCGCATCGGGCACCGTCACATGCCGTCGGATTTCGGCCAGGTTTGCATCCTGCAGCTGTGTAAATCCCGAGCCCGCTACACGCCAGCGGCCGTTTTCATTCTGGATGGACATGGCAGCGCTGAACGAGACGCTTCTGGCGAAGCTCGGCGGTGGTGTCGCGACGATACCGATTGCGTGTCCCGTCAGGCGCTTCTCGAGAATCACGCCCACGTCGGTGAATTTCAGTGGCTGGCCTGGCGTCATTTCGTCGTTCCAGGTCAGCGTTGCATGCCGGATGGAAATGCCCGGCTGCTCCAGTAGCGCTTGCAGGAAACGGCCGTCGTCTTCAACTTCGCGCGTCTGGTTCAGCGCGCGACCGGCAAAATAAATCAGTCCATCAGTACCCCGCGACAGCGCGAGCTCAGGGCCGGTCAGCGATACGTCGGCAAAGCGCAGTTGCCCAACAGCCAGCGACCACCACGAAAGTCCCGCCTGCATTTGCGGCAATCGCAGCGCTTCGGCGCCCGCCGTGCGCTTCCTGGTATCGGCCGGCTCGCGAAAGACCACATTCTCCAGCTCGACATAGGGCCGGAAACCCGACCAGCCGCCGCGGATGGCGGTGGCCGAGACATCCATGCCGGTCATGGCCGCGACGCGACTGACAATGTCGCCCTGGTAGCGCTCCATATTGGGCATGACGGCGTACTTGACCGCCAGCACGATCACCAAAAGCAATGCGGATAGCACCACAAAGGCCCAGAAAATCGCGTTTGTGCAGGTCTTGCCGAGATGGAACACTACTTTTTTAATTTTGTACTTCCCGAATGCGGATTACTGCCGATGTAGGTAATGCAGGGCAAAGCTGATGGTTCGGATGCCCGGAACTATCGTGCTATTTTAGCGGTGCCCGGCCCCATGCGGACATCCAGACACCCAAACCATAGCGCATTACCGTACACCGCGAAACCAATGGCTTCCCTCCCTGCCACACCCTCCTTCGACTCGCGGCTGGCCAAAACGTTTCGTGCATCGCGTTATACGGAGCGCATGTGCACCGCGCATCCGGACCTGCTCGAGTTCCTGCGAACGAACTGCCGGCAACGGCTGACGGCGCAGGACATTCGCAACATGCTCACTGGTGACAGCGCTAGTGACGCCTGCGATGAGGATGCCTTCCACGCTCGCTTGCGGTCGGTACGGCGGCACATCATGGTGGCGCTCATCTTTCGCGACATCAACAGGCTGGCCGACTTTGCCGAAGTGGTCGACACCATCTCGGCGCTGGCGGATGCCGCATTGCACGCCGCACAGCAGTTCCACACCCGCTCGGTCGCAATCAAATTCGGGCTTACAGACGCAAGTATCGAACAGGCGCAATTGCTGATTGTCGGCATGGGCAAGCTGGGCGGATGCGAACTGAACGTCTCATCGGACATCGACCTCATCTTTGTTCACATGGAAGACGGCGACGCCACCGAAAAGCGTTCCTGGCATGAATTTCATTCGGAACTGGGCAAGCGCATCATCCGTGCGCTGGATAGGGTCGATGCGCACGGCTTTGTATTTCGCGTCGACATGCGGCTGCGTCCTTTCGGTGCCAGCGGCCCGCTGGTCTCAAGCGTTTCATCGCTCGAAAACTATTTCTTCACCCAGGCGCGACCCTGGGAACGTTACGCCTGGCTCAAGGCGCGGGCCATGACGGGCGCTCCAGCCACCATCGAAGCGCTCGAATCACTGGTGCAGCCTTTCGTATATCGCCGTTACCACGACTATGCCGCCATCGAGGAAATGCGCGACCTGCACGCGCAGATTCGCGCCGAAGCCGCCAAACGCAACCGGCTGGACGATATCAAGGTTGGCGTGGGCGGTATTCGCGAAGTGGAGTTCATCGCCCAGTTATTCCAGCTGATTCGCGGGGGACGCGACGCTTCATTGCGCACGCGCTCGACCCGCAACGCGTTGTCTCAACTTGAAGCCTTGGGAATCCTCACCGGCGACAGGGTGGCCGCACTGCAATCGGCTTACGTGTTCCTGCGCAATCTTGAGCACCGGCTGCAATACCTGGATGACCAGCAGACGCAGTTGCTGCCCGCCGGCGACGACGACCGCCAGCGCATCGCCGAGGCCATGGAGTGCGCGGACTGGGCAACATTGCTGCAAATGCTTGACCTGCATCGCGCTGTTGTCACCCGGGAGTTTGAATCGCTGTTTGCGGCGCCCGTGGGCAATGGCCCAACTGTCGACTCAACGGCGGCCGACACGCTCGGCGAACGCGTACGCCATGCTGCTGCTGGGCTGGGTACGGATACCGCCGACGCGGCGGGCGCGCGTGTGGATGCGTGGCTCAAGTCGTCGCGCACACAGACACTCTCCGCCAAAGTCCGCGCGCGCATGGAAACGCTGCTGCCACTGGCGCTGCAAGCGGCAATCCACCAGGCACCCGGGCCCGAGGTTGCACTGAAGACATTTTTCCGGCTGTTCGACCTGCTCGAAGCCATCGACAAACGCGAAACCTACCTGGCGCTGATGGTGGAATATCCGCAGGTGCTGGACCGGGTCGCCCGCATTGCTGCCAACAGTGCCTGGGCCGCGGAATTCCTTCGGCTCCATCCGGTGTTGCTCGACGAGCTGATTGCGCCCCCGGCAAAAACCCCGGGCCTCGACTGGCGCGCCGAACGGCGCAGCCTGCAGGAAGCGTGCGACGCCGCCCATGGCGATATTGAAAAACAGTACGAATTGCTGCGCCATGCCAAGCAGGTGGCGACGCTGAAGCTGAATGTCGCCAATATCGAAGGCCGCATGGGCGTCATGACCCTGTCGGATGAGTTGTCCGCACTGGCCGATATGCTGCTTGATGCCGCGATGGTGCTGGCATGGCGTGCACTCAACCCCGCCGAAGCGGTGCGCGGCAACTGGCTACCGCTGAATGGCTTTGCCGTGATCGGCTACGGCAAGCTGGGCAGCAAGGAACTTGGATACGCGTCGGATCTTGACCTCGTATTCCTGTTCGATCCTGCCGCCGGTATTGAAGGCGATCGCCAGGCAAAACTGGCGCAGCGCCTGAACAGCTGGCTTAACACCATGACCGCCGGTGGCATTCTCTATGAAACCGACCTGCGGCTGCGGCCGGATGGCGCGGCGGGGATGCTGGTGTCCAGCCTGCAGGCCTTCCGCGAATACCAGGCGACCCGTGCGTGGACCTGGGAACACCAGGCGCTCACCCGCGCCCGCTTCTGCGCCGGCGATGCGTCACTGGCCGCGCCGTTTGAAGTGATTCGCCGCGACGTGCTATGCCAGCCGCGTGACCTCGCCAAGTTGCGCGAAGAAATTGTCGGCATGCGCGACAAGATGCGCGCTGAAAAAAAAGACCGCGCCGACCAGCTCGACCTGAAGCACACGCGCGGCGGGATTGTCGATGTGGAATTCCTGGTGCAATACCTGATCCTCGCCTATTCGCGCGAGCACGCGGAATTCCTCGGCAACCTGGGCAATTTCGCCTTGCTCACGCGGGCGGCAGCGTTGGGCATCCTCGATGAAGACCTCGCGGCCAAGGTGGCGAAAGCATATCTCGCCTATCGCGAGCGGCAGCATCATGCGCGCACCAACAATGAATCGAAAATCTGGGTGAAGCCGGATGATCTTGTCGAGGAACGACGCGCCGTAGTTGCGGCGTGGCATAACCTGCTGGGAAAGACCTGATTCGAGTTAGGTAAACGCCGGCCGCGTCAACGCTCAACTGCAAAGCCAGCGGCAATCCACGCCTCAATGCCGCCATGCAGCGGTCGCACTCGCTTCACCCCGTGCAACATCAACTGCTTCGCTACCAGTGCAGCAGACGCCTCGTTGGGACAAGCGCAATAGACGATGACTTCGGCGTCACGCAATTCCGCGACCAGCGCCAGCGCGCCGGCATCCACTTTCTGCAGTGTGGTTGCGCCCGGAATGCGGCCATCGCGCTCCTGGCTGTCGCGCGGGCGAACGTCGATGATGCGCGGGGCCACACCTCCATCTAGTAACGCGCGCAGGTCGGAAACAGAAATGCGCGCCATGCGCAGCGCTTTGTAGAAACGCTTTCGCTGCCACCATTTCACGATGACAAAAAGTGCGAACAGCGCCAGCAGTACCATGACGCCGCCGCGTCCCAATCGATCCAGCACCTCGATGACATCGCCGATGGCATCGCGAAAAATGTAGCCCACCCCAACCGCCACGCCGGCCCACAGTGTTGCGCCGAGCAAATCGAAAAACAGGAATGCGGCGAGGCGAATGCGCAGGATGCCTGACAGCGCAGTCGCAACCGTGGCGAAGCCCGGAATGAACTTGGCCAGTACCAGCGAGCTGCTCCCCCATCGACTGAAAATCGACTCGGTCTGGCGAACGCAGGAATCCGGCGACAGCGAGACGCGGCAGAGCACGCGCAACACCTTGCCGCCATAGCGCGCGCCCATCATGTACCAGACCAGGTCTGCGATGAGTGCCGCAGCAACGGCGCAGGCGAGCAACTGCGCGAACGTGTGGTGGCCCTGCGCGATCAGCGCACCGGCAACGATCAGCATCGGATAGGCCGGCACCGGTAGTCCGATGGTCTCGAGCATGACGTTGAGGAACACGGCGTACAGGCCGTAATGCTCGATCCACGAAATCAACTGGCTCATGGCGTTCTCCGCATCACACGAGACTTCGCGTATGCACAGCCGCACATACAGCTGCTTGCATCGCGTTGCGCACCGCGCTCCATCGTTTTTCGCGGACAGTTTTTACCCGAAAAACACCAAGCAAAATTACAGCGCATGTTACCCTCGGTCATAGTGAGTTTGAGAGTGGCGGCGGCGCATTTTTGTCCTACAAGAACGACTCGCAACCGCGCATTTAATGTGAATCATTGTCAACTTACAGTTGATCCCAGGCAATAGTTAAAAATCTCACATTGGCGAACAATAGCCTCATGCATTATTCGCCCGGATAGCCGCACGATTTTTTGACGATGCGGTCTACAAAAAAGCAGCACACCGCGCTCTGCCGAAACTGAAGCACTGATAACCAGGTACAGAAACGCCATGCCCGACGTTATTTGCTCCCGAGCCCCCTACAGCCAGGCGAATCTGCATTCGCATGCGCGACAGTTCCGCAGGCAGGATGCCGCTGGCGTCCAGCCGGGCTCTCAAGGCGCCAAGCCGGGCTCGCAAGGCGCGTCACTTACGTGCATCGCACTGCTCGTCGCCGCCTTGCTCGCGTCTCCGGGCGCTTACGCACAATCGACCCACCTGCGCCTCGGAGCGCCCGAGATCCAGTCTTCGCTGGGCAGTCCGCTATGGGTGAGGATACCGATCGATGTCGCGAATCCTGCCGAAGAAGTCAGCGCGTCGCGTTTCAGCCTCGGCAGCAAGCCCGCGAATGCCAGCATTCCATTCCTCGAATCAGGCGAGGTCACGTTTGAACGAGTGGGGCCGCAATATTTTGTCGTGATCCGTTCGCGGCGCTCGATTGATGACCCTGCCATCGGCATTGTGATGCGCGAACAACTTCCCAACGGCGTGCGCAGCCGTGAATTCATCATCCTGCTGGATCCGCCGCCGCTGGCGTCGCCCGTGGCAGTTCGCAGTGTGTCCGGCGATGTTGCGCCGGCGCAAGTGGTGCAATCGATTCCGCCGGCGCCCGTCATTGTCGACGCAGCGCCGTCACTGCCGGCCGCGACCAATCCGGTGGCGGCGAAAGTGGCCCCGGCCCCGACCACTGCAGCGCCGGCGAGACCGCGTCGTTCGAGAACGCCGGCACAGGTGCAGCCGGCAGCTGACGTGAATGTTCCGCCGATCGCGAGCATCGCCGCGCCACGCGCTACCGTATCCAGGGAATCCCGTGCGGACCGGGCGGCGAGAATATCAAGGTTGCAAAGCCAGCCTGCGCAGTCACCAGCGCCGGCCAATGCGGCAATTGCAAAACTCGATCGTCGCGGCCCGAAACTTTCACTGACCTTGAGCACCGATACCATTGCTGCGCGTCCTGCTGCCAGTGAAGCCGAGCGCGCCGCGTTGCGCGAACGCCAGTTGCTGATGGACGTGGATGACCTGACAGCCGCGTTGATGGATCGTCATCACAAGATACTGCGACTGGAAAAAGAATTTGCAGACTTGTCCAAACGCGTTGCGGCCGCCGAACAATTCATGAACAGCCGTGGCGCCTCCATCGGCCAGGCCACTGCCAACCCTGCCGCTACGCAGGCTGCTGCGGGTACCGCGCCATTGCCTGCCGCTGCGGCTGACGCACCTGTTGTCGCTGCCAAGCCCTTGGAATCCCCGGTTGTGCAGCCGGCAGCCACGACCACAACGTCTCCGCTGCCCGCACCGCCGAAGGCTGCGCCGGTTGAAGCGCTTTCGCCCGCAGTAACCGGTGGCCAGTCGTGGTCGTTGCCGAAAATCCTGCTCATCGCCTTGTCCGTGCTGGCACTGGCCGGCCTCGCGTGGTGGGCGCTGCGCCGCCGCTTGCAATCGCGCGACCAGGACTTCCGCATCGTTCCGCAGCGCGCCGATGAATACGTGGAAGAAGTGTTGGCGGCCAGGCCGATTCGTTCGAACGGCACGGGAACGCGCTCGACAATCAAACCCGCACTTGCCACAGCAGCGGCTGCAACACCGCAGCGTTTCGACGACAAGACCGTCGAAATGAAAGCCCCCGTCCTCAGCAAGCCTGTCGCCGCGGAAGCCGTTCCGGAAATTCACTTTGAGTTGCCCGCCACACCTTCGCACCTGGTGGAAAAAGCGCAGGCAACACCGGGAATCGATTTTGATTTGTCCACACCCGCCGCAAACGCCGAACCTGCATCGCCGCCGGACGACCTGCGCTCGCGCCGCATGCGCTACCTGCAAAGCCGCTACCAGGACATCGCCATCCTGAAGCCCGCCATCGATGCACCGCAACGCCTGCTTCGCCAGGCCGCCACGCTATACGACGAAGGCGCCGCCGATTTCGCCAAACGCCTGCTGAAGTACGCGGCCTACAGCCGTCCGCACGCCGAGGAATTCTGGCTGGCCTTGCTGGAGCTTCTGTATCGCGAACAGTTTGCCAACGATTACGTGGTCAATGCCAAGTGGTTCCAGCAGTACCACGGACAGTCGAAACAATGGGACGAAGTGCAGCGCATCGGCTATTTGCTGGACGCAACCGAGCCGATGTTCGCCAGTGCAGCTGCGTGGTCACACGAGGCGCCGGTCGTCGGCACCTGGCTGCCGTCTGCGCCTGCCGAAGCGAAGCCTATCAGCTCCTCGCTATCGCACCTCAAGCTTGAACTCGCCAACTGACAATGCGCAATGCGGCACAAATGAGCGATTCCTCATCCCACATTGATTTTGCCCTCGACGATACCGAACAGCGCGTCGATGCCATCATGCGCATCGAAACGCTGCTGGGCCCGCATGCGCTCGAGCGCTTCCGCAAAGTCTGCTTCAGCTTTGCCGACGAGCAACGCAATATGTCGGTTAACCAGCTGCGCCTGGTGCTGCAGGTGGAAGACCACCTCGACTGGCTGTTGCGCAACGACCAGCCAAGACTGCAGTTGTGGCGCATCGATACGCGCCGCAATGACGCGCTGGCGATCAGCAACCAGATCGCAGACATGTGGCAGGCGCTGGGCGTGTGTCTCGGCCGCTATGCGCTGGGCTCGGGCGAATGGCTGAGGACGCAGGAACAGGAAACCGGCCTGCTGCCGCTGACCATCGCGGTCGCGCTGCATTGCCATGTGAACGAGATGCGCTGGCGCGCACGCGGCGAACGCCCCTGCGACGTGCCGATGCGCGCGCTGCACCGCCTCTACGATATTGCCGAGAGCCGCCATATCGCCGACCAGGAAGTCCATCCGTACGAAGCCGATGTCGATTTCTCGATCACGCCCAAGGGCCAGTACGTGCTGATGCTGTTGATGGCTGATCTTCTCGAGCGCGACCTGCCGCCGGTGCAACGGCTGGTGGCGCAGCACTGGCTGAACAGCTGGTCACAGGATGTGGTGCTCGACAGCACCTATGTGCCGGCGCGCCACAGCATGCTGGTGAACCTCAATTCCGGCGAAGGCATCCAGCGTATCGCCGACGCGACCGAGCCGACGTTCCGCTATCTCGATATCCACGCAATTGCCAAACGCGTCGAGCAGACCGATGCGGATCTCGCCAACAGCAACGTCGAAGACGAAATCACCAGGGAGGTCACCGAGGCCACGGAAGCCGATTTCGCCGATACGCTGACCTGGCTGGAAAAACTGTATCACGACCGCTCCGCCGCGTTCCAGGCCACACGCGAACGCCAGGTGGCGGCACCTGATCGTTTCGCGCGCGTCGTCGTGGGCTGGAACCACATCCAGGATTTCATCGAGGCCGCCACCTGGGATTCGAAGGCGGGGCGCGGCACCTTCGGCGCAAAATATCCTTCGCATCGCAAGCTGGGTGCGGTGGGGGAAATACTGGCGCGATCTGCCACCGATCTACCGATTCTCGATCCCCATTTCGAACCAGGCACTGAAAAACGCGATAACGAAAACTTTGTGCTGTGGCGCCTGCGCGATTCCAGCGCCGGCGGCCTGGGGCTCTCATCATCGCATGCGGCCGACGCTGACCTTTCAGTGGGTACGCTGCTGCTGGTCGCCATGGAAGCCGAAAACCGCTGGAGCCTGGGACGCATCGTGCGCAAATTCAAGGCGCTCGACGAAACCGATTCGCGCTTCGGCATTCAGCTGATGGGGCAAGATGCAGTGCCGGTTCGCCTCACGCCGCGCCAGCCGGACGAACAGGTGAAGAACACCTTGTTCAATACCGTGATGGGTTTATTCCTCTGCCGTCCGGAACAGCCGGACAAGCAGGACCTGTTGCTGGTATCGAGCAGCGCGCTGGGTTACACGCGGCGATTTGAACTGAAGACCGGCGCCAAACGCCTGCCGATTCGCACGGCGCTGCCGCTGCAAAGTGCGGGTGCGTGGGTGCTGATCCAGTTTGAGGAAGATATCGTGGGCCAGACCGGCCACTCCGCTGCAGCGGACTAGATTTGGCGAAAAACGGGATACAAACTCAAGCACTGTAGCGGCTTTACAGCCATTTTCTCGCTGCGAGCCGCCTGGGTTCTTGACTTTACCTGCTAATTATCCCTGCTGTCCCAAGCGCGCAGCGTTCTCCAGCATTTCTTCCGCTGCTTTTTTGGTTGCGGCAGTGATGGTAATTCCGCCCAGCATGCGTGCGATTTCATCCACGCGTTGGCCTTGCGGCAACGGCGTGATTGACGTCGTGACCACGCCATCGCGCGCCGTTTTCGCCACCTGGAACTGTTGCACTGCGCACGCTGCCACCTGCGGCAGATGCGTTACCGCCAACACCTGGTGATTCTGCCCCAACGCGCGCAGCAGCCGCCCCACCACTTCCGCGACGCGGCCGCCGATGCCGGCATCGACCTCATCGAAAATCATTGTGCCCACGCCGCCCTTGGCCGAGGCCATCATCTGGATGGCCAGCGACACGCGCGAGAGTTCGCCGCCTGATGCAATTTTTGCCAGGGGTCCCAGCGGCTGGCCCTCGTGCGCCGCGACCTGGAATTCACAGCCTTCCAGTCCGCTGGCCGAAGGCTCGCGCGCCGAGAATTCCACGGCGAATTTTCCGCCGGACATGGCGAGCTGCTGCAATGATTTCGTGACCTCGGCTGCGAATTTCTTCGCCGCCGATTGCCGCGCCCTGGTGAGTTTTTTCGCCGTCTCCAGGAAAGCCGCCGAGGCCGCGCGTTCCTGGTCGATCAATTCATCCAGCGACTGGCCACCGCCCAGTGCGGAAAGCCGATCGCGTTTCTGCTGCAGGAATTCCGGGATGCGTGCGGGCTCGATGCGAAACTTGCGGGCAATTTCCTGCACGTCGGCGATGTCGCGATCGAGCTCGGCCAGGCGCGCTGGATCGACGTCGAGCTTGCGAAGATAGTGGCGCAGCCCGGTGACAGCCTCACGCAATTCCACGTTGGCGCTGTTGATGAGATCCACCGGCTCTTTCAACGCCGGATCCGTTTCTGCGGCGTCGGCCAAGTCACCGGCGAGGCTGTCGATTTTCGACAGCACATCGTTTTCGCTTTCGGCCAGCGCGTTTACCGCCGTCTCTGCGGCCGAAATCAGGCTGGCAGCGTTGGCCAGGCGGCGATGATCGGATTGCGTTTCTTCCCATCGCACCACCGAGAATTTCAGCTTCTCCACTTCACTGATCTGCCACGTCAGGTCCTCGAACTCGCGCGCGATGGCGGCTTCGTTGGCCTCACGCGCGGCGCGGATATTGGCCAGTTGTGACCAGGCATGATGTTTCTCGCGCACGTCGCTGCGCAACGCCTCGTTGCCGGCGAAATCGTCCAGCAATCCCAATTGCGCATCGCGCTTCAGCAGCGTCTGGTGTTCATGCTGGCCATGGATATCGATCAGGTGGCCCCCCACGTCACGCATCTGTGACAGCGTGACGGAGGTACCGTTGATAAATGATTTGGAACGCCCACCCGCATCCAGCACGCGTCGGAACAAACAGACATTGACGTCATCGTCGGCAAGTTCATTGTCGGCCAGCCATTTGCGTGCGGGCTTGATAGCCGAGAGATCAAACTCGGCGGCGATCTCGGCACGGCTCTGGCCAACGCGCACCACGTTGCTCTCCGCACGCCCGCCCAGCGCCAGCGACAGCGCATCGATCATGATGGATTTGCCGGCGCCGGTTTCGCCGGTGAGCGCGGTAAAACCCGATTCGAAATCGAGTTCGAGTTTGTCGACGATGACGAAATCGCGGATGGTCAGGGATCGCAACATGGCGTAAGTGAGTGCGGCTGTCGGAAAGAAATGCGGCCGCGCGTTATGTGGTGCGCTCGTTCCAGTGCAGCTTGGTGCGCAGCATAGCGAAGTAGGAATAACCGACCGGATGAAGCAGGCGCAGTGGCTTTGGATGCGCACGCACCAAAACCACATCGTCGGTGGCGGGATCGAAATAGGACTGCACATCGAAATTGACGCGCGCATTCTGGCCGTGCAGCAATTTCACGCGCACTTCCGAATCGGACGAGATGGCGATGGGGCGATTGGACAGGGTATGTGGCGAAATCGGCACCAGTGAAATGGCAGCCAGCCCCGGTTGCAAAATCGGCCCGCCGCTGGAAAGCGCATATGCCGTCGATCCGGTCGGCGTGGCGATGATGAGCCCGTCGGCGCGCGCGGAATATACGAACTCGCCGTTCACCTCGACGCCGAATTCGATCATGGTGCCCATCGCGCCACGGCTGACGACGACATCGTTCAGCGCGACTGAGCGGAAAATAATCTGGTTGTCGCGCAGGATCTCGGCTTCCAGCAGGATGCGGCTTTCCTCGTCGTACTTGCCGTCCAGCAAGTGATTGAGCGATTCGGCGGCCTGGTCGGCGGAAATATCGGTGAGGAAGCCAAGGTGGCCCAGGTTGATGCCCACCAGCGGCACACCATGGCGCGCCACGATGCGGGCCACGCCCAGCATGGTGCCGTCACCGCCCACGGCGATGGCGAGGTCCGTACCCTCGATTAATTCATCCAGCGGATTGCGCGGCATGACTTCGTCGGCCTTCTCCGTGGTGAATTCCGCCGTGCGCACATCGAGCCGCACCTTGATGCCGCGTGCTTTCAACAGCGCGATGAGCATGTTCAGCGGTGCGGCGACGCCCAGTCCGTCGGGCTTGGCGACAATGGCGACGGTCTTGAAATTAGCCGGCGAGGTGGTTGGGGAAGGCATTGATGGCATGCCGGAATTAAATCATAGGATTGATGGATGAAACCGTGGCGAATGGAATCTCCACCAGCTCATTGTTGTGGCTGCCCTCGGCCAGTGGTTAATGCCGCAGTTTGTCGACTTGCAATGGCGCACACAACCACGGTTTTTTTTGCCACAATAGCCCATGCTTTCGGATCGCGCCCAGACGCTGCTCAAGTTCCTCGTGGAACGCTATATCGCCGACGGCCAGCCGGTGGGTTCCCGTGCCCTGTCCAAATTTTCGGGCCTGGAGCTTTCGCCCGCATCGATCCGCAATGTGATGGCCGATCTCGAGGAAATGGGTTACATCGCCAGCCCGCATACCTCCGCCGGCCGCATCCCCACACCCAAGGGCTATCGCCTGTTTGTCGACACGCTGCTCACCATACAGCCGCTGGAGCAGATCGACCGGCAGCACCTCGAACACAATATCCGCCCCGACGACCCGCGCCATGTGGTCGCTTCGGCCTCGCAACTGCTTTCCGACCTTACTCATTTCGCCGGTATCGTCATCACGCCGCGCAAACGTGGTGTGGGACTGAAGCACGTGGAGTTCATGCAGCTGTCGGAAAAACGCGTGCTGCTCATCATCGTCTCCTCCGATGGCGACGTGCAGAACCGCATCGTCATCACCGAAAAAGCCTACAGCCCGGGGCAGCTCACCGAGGCGGCCAACTACATCAATGCGCATTACACCGGCTACGATTTCGACCAGTTGCAGGAGAAGGTGAAATTCGAATTGTCGCAACTGCATCGCGATATTTCGACGCTGATGTCGGCCGTGGTCGACGCTCGCGGCAAGGGTTCGGACTCATCGGGCGTGGTGGTGTCCGGCGAGCGCAACCTGCTCGATGTCGACGATATCTCGGTCAACATGAAAAGCATCCGCCGCCTCTTCAATGTGTTCGATGAAAAGACGCAACTGATGGAACTGCTCGACATGAGCCAGTCGGCCGAAGGCGTGAAAATTTTCATCGGTGGCGAATCGACGCTGGTGCCGCTCGACGAATTTTCCGTGGTCACGGCGCCGTATGAAGTGGACGGGAAAATCGTCGGCACGGTCGGCGTCATCGGCCCCACGCGCATGGCGTATGAGCGCGTCATTCCCATTGTCGATGTGACGGCGAAGCTGCTGTCCTCGGCACTCAGCCAGCATTAATTTCCACGTAAACTCTAGTACCGGTGCGGCTTTCCAGCCATTTTTGCTTGGAGAAGCGCTCTGGTGCTTGACTTTCACACACAAAAATGGCCTACAAACCTGAACCGGCATTTACCCACGGCACACCCTCCGCGACCGGCGTGCTGCTGGTAAACCTGGGCACGCCCGATGAACCGACCGCGCCTGCGGTGCGCCGCTACCTGAAACAATTTCTTTCCGACACGCGTGTGGTCGAGATTCCGAAAGCGATCTGGTGGCTGATACTTAACGGCATCATCCTCAATGTGCGGCCGAAAAAAACGGCGAAGAAATACGCCAGCATTTGGATGAAGGAAGGCTCTCCGTTGCGCGTGTACACATCGCGGCAGGCGCAGATGTTGCGCGGTTTCCTGGGCGAGCGTGGCAAGGCCGGCGCGCTGAAAGTCGAGTACGCGATGCGCTACGGCAATCCTTCGATGGAAAGTGCCATCGACAAACTGAAGGCCGCGCGCTGCGACAATATCCTCGTACTGCCGCTATATCCGCAGTACGCCGCGAGTACCACCGGCGCCACCATGGATGAACTGGGGCGTGTGCTGTCGCAGATCCGCAATGTCCCCGGTATCCGCCTGGTGCGCAGCTTTCACGATCATCCGGCCTACATCAAGGCGATTGCAAAAAACGTGATGGCGGAGTGGATGAAAATCGGCCGCCCCAATTTTGCGACCGACAAATTGCTGATGACCTTTCATGGGTTGCCCAAATTCCATTTGGACAAGGGCGACCCCTATCACTGCCATTGCCACAAGACCGCACGCCTCATTGCGGATGAACTGGGTGTGAAGGCCGACCAGTATGTGCTGACGTTCCAGTCGCGCTTCGGCCGCGCGGAATGGCTGCAGCCCTATACCGACAAGACGCTCGAAGCGCTGGGCAAGAAAGGCACCAAACGCATCGACGTGATCTGCCCCGGCTTCGCCGCCGACTGCCTGGAAACGCTGGAAGAAATCGCCGATGAAGGACGAGTGACTTTCCTGCAGGCGGGCGGCAGCGAGTTTCATTACATTCCCGTCGCCAACGATACGCAAGCGTACGTTGGCGCGCTCACGGAAATCGTGACGGAAAACCTGCAGGGCTGGATAACGGGCGAAGACGCGGACATCGTGAAACGCGATAACGCATTGTCCGCACAACGCGCAAAAGCGCTGGGCGCGAAGAGCTGAACCGCCCAGCGATTTTTTTCGGATTGGCATAGACTTCCTGCACCCCACGCATCCTCACGCATTGCACGGAGGCCTTGATGACACTCCAGCACGATCCCGACGGCACGCGGTTGCCGGTCAAACTCGATACCACCTCCAACGGTGAATTCGTTCCCGTGCCGCTGGCGCCCGAACATCATCACGCCAACCACCTTGCGCTGGCGACCGCGACTGAAAATGCCAGGCGGCTGGCGATGGACCGGCGCAGCTTCCTGACTTCAGCCTGTGGCGTGGCGGGCAGCCTGCTCGGCATGAACCAGGCCTATGCGGCCAGGGGCGAACGCGGCGGTTTTTTTGAATTGGACAAGTCCGCGTCGCTCGACCTGGTGGCGGCGCGCTCGGCCGTGGATGGTAATGAATTCATCTTCGACGTGCAGGGACATTTCGTGAATCCCACCGGCGCGTGGACCAAGCGCCTCGCACTGACCGCGCGTCCATTGCGCATGCCGAAAACCGAGATGTGCGGAGCATCGAAAGGAACCGGCGACCTCGATTACCTGAAATGCATAGGCCAGGATGAATTCATCAAGGACGTCTTCCTCGATTCCGACACCGACCTGATGGTGTTGTCGTTTGTGCCATCCACACGCCAGAACGAACCGCTGACCATCGAGGAAGCGCAGGCAACGGCGCGCATTGTTGAAAAGCTCGATGGCACGCATCGCCTGTACATCCACGGGCGCGTCAATCCCAACTCACCGGGCGATCTCGAGGCGATGGACGAGCTCGCGTCGCGCCACAAGATTTCCGCGTTCAAGACGTATACGCAATGGGGACCGGACGGCAAGGGATTCTATCTGGATGACGATGTCGGCATTGCGTTCATCGAAAAAGCGCAGAAGCTGGGCGTGCGCAATATCGCCATTCACAAGGGCCTCGCCTTCGGCCAGAAATCGTATGAGCACTCGACCTGCGTGGATGTGGGGCGCGTGGCAAAACGTTTTCCGCGCATGAATTTCCTGATTTATCACTCGGGCTTTGTTACGGATAAAGCGGAAGGACCATACGATGAAAAACGTATCGACGGCATCGATGCGCTGGTGACCAGCCTGATCAAGAATGGCATCCAACCCGGTGGAAACGTGTACGCCGAACTGGGCTCGACCTGGCGATTCATGATGCGCGATCCCGATTCGGCAGCGCATGGCCTGGGCAAGGTGCTCAAGTATTGCGGCGAGAACAATGTGCTGTGGGGCACCGATTCGATCTGGTATGGCTCACCGCAGGACCAGATCCAGGCATTCCGCACGTTCCAGATATCAGCTGCGCTGCGCGATAAATATGGCTATCCGCAAATGACGCCGGCTTTGCGCGCGAAAGTATTCGGCTTCAATGCGCTGAAAATTTATCCGGTGCCGGACGAGGTGTTGAAGCAGCATGTGAAAAGTGACAAGGTCGCACGCGAACGCCGGGAATATCGCGAGAACCCCAATCCGACTTTCGTCACCTACGGACCCCGGACGCGGCGCGAATTCCTCAACCTGAAAACCTGGGAAAGCTGATCAGTTTTTCTTGCCGGTGACGATGCTGAGTCGCCGGCCAGCCGCCGAATCCTCGATCAATATTGCGATCCTTCGTGCGCGCGTCGCTTCCTGCTTGGCGCTGGTGGCCCAGTGCATGGCGATGCGTTTATACCCTGGCGGCTGTGCTTCCCAGAATGCCCATGCTTTTCGATGCTTGCGCAAAGCCGCTTCCTGCGCCGGTTCGAAGGCATGCTTCGTTTGCTCGAACGAGTAAATGCCGGTCTTGTGCGCCTTGCGCGCTTCATAGACCTTGATGCCTGCCGGCGTCATGCGCTTGGCTGCAAGCAGGCGCGCGACGTGCGCCACGTTGATATTGCTCCAGATACTGGACGGCTTGCGCGGCGAGAAGCGAATGGTGAAGGTCTCGTCATCGATCTTGCGGCGCACGCCATCGATCCAGCCGAAGCACAGCGCTTCATCCAGCGCCTCGGCGTACGTGAGACCGCCCAGCCCGGAATTCTTCCGGTAAAAACCCACCAGCAGTTCAGACTCCTGCGCGTGATGCGTCTTCAGCCAGGCACGGAATTCCTTCGAAGTTTTGAAATGGGTAATTTGCACAATGCGTTACATTTCCAGGGTGAGTTCGACGGCTTTGTGATTCCAGCGGATTGCAAAAAGCGTAACATGTGCAGGCAACTTTGTCGTCGCCGCGAGGTCTTGAATCAAGAGCCCTGCTCGCCACGAAAAAAGTCATTTGACAATAGGAGTACTGCCCATGCGCACTTTTCATCCGCTCGCCGAACGCCGCCTCAGCGGTGCCGTGTTTGTCGCCCGCCCTGCCCCACCCAAGTCTGTGACCGAGGATTCGCCCGCCCTGGATGTGATGACCGACCTGCGCCACACGCACTCCGCGCTGATCGAGCCGCAGACCACCATGGAGGCCGCGCACGCCTATATGGTGCAGCGCGGCGTGCGCATGCTGCTGGTGATGAATCCCGAACGCGGTCTGGCCGGCATCATCACGGCGACCGATATCCTGGGTGAGAAGCCATTGCGTTTCAGTGAAGAGCGGCGCGTCAAGCATAGTGAAATCCTGGTGCTGGACATCATGACGCCGCTCGAAAAATTGGGCGCAATTCCGATCGCTGATGTGATGCATGCCAAGGTTGGTGAAGTCGTCGCCAGCCTGCGTGACGGCGGACGGCAGCACACGCTGGTGATGGACGATGCGCAGAACAAGACCTGCATCTGCGGGATTTTTTCACTGACGCAGATTGAGCGGCAGCTGGGTTCGGCTATCGAATCGACCGGTGTGGCGAACACGTTCGCGGAACTGGAAGCGGCACTGCTCGCTAGCTGACCAACCGGCAGTTTGTGCCAACGCGCTTGTCAGAGAGGAGTTTCCCTGAGTATTTTCCTGATATCCCTTTTGACAAAATTCTCATAGCCGATGTTCTCAAGCCGGGTTCTTTCAAGCTCGCTGTCGAGTAATTGCGCACAGTCATTTACCAGCTGGTCCATGGTGGTGAATTTCAGTGAGTGATTCACATCCGCTTCAAATACGGTGTCCTCATCGAGCGTCGCAACGACAGCCTTACGATTGGCGAACAAGTATGAAACGCGGACAATCTCGAAAATTTGCGCATAGTCACATCGGTTGATATTCAAGACAATCTTGGATCTTGCAATTAGCGCGTCCCTTGCTTTGCCATATAGTCCGCTCACAAACACCGTACTCAGGCCGGCACTGGATAGCCTGTGGAACGCAGTAAGGCGTTTATCACCGGCCATTCCATACATCAGGATATCGATGTCCTGGACAGGTGGCTTCGGGATGCGCGTCAGGACGGGGGCATAGCCAACCGGAACACATATAGGGTTGTTTACCCCCAGCCATCTCCAACTGTTGCAGTTGGACAAGCTGTAATCCCAAATTTCAAAAAGTTGCGCGAAGTAGGGGAGCTCTGTCCTACCCATGTTTGCATTCAGCCGTGGTATCTGCTCAAAGTTATAAGCGACGGAATTGCGCGGTAGTTTTTCCAGTTTTTCGGCAGGCAGCACCTGCGCGCCGAACACAATATTTCTCGCGGATGGCCTGTATGAATTCACTGCATAACTGACGTCATGCCCCAACTGCGAAAGACCCCATTCCAGGGTTTCCATGACCTCCCTGTAACCATTGAGTCCGTGCGCCCTGGGGTGGGGAACGCAATGCATTAGATGAAATTTTGACATCCGCCTGAGGCGGGTCCAGCCTAGAATCGGTTCAAGCCCTGTTGAATACTGCCACTCAAACCGCCTGTTGCGCAGGGAATCCGCCGGGCGCCGCCGTGATGGTTGCTCAAAAAAAAAACCCCGCGATTTCTCGCGGGGCTTTTTAATCTGAAGGGCGCTGATTTCAAATCAGCGCACGATCAAAGCGCGTCAATTACTTCTTGGCGGCTTCTTTCTTTTCTTCAACTTTCTTTTCTTCAGCTTTCACTTCTTTCTTTGCTTCTTTCTTGGCTTCAGCAGCGACGACTTTTTCTTTCTTGGCGTCAGCAGCGGCTTCTTTCTTGGCGGCCTTGGCATCAGCTTTTACTTCGGTCTTCTTTGCATCAGCAGCGGCGTCAGCCTTGGCTTCTTTCTTGGCAGCAGCAGCCTTGTCTTTTGCAGCTTTTGCGTCGGCCTTGGCGTCAGCTTTCTTGGCATCAGCGGCGGCAACAGCTTTTTCTTCTTTCTTGTCGGCAGCAGCTTCTTTCTTCACGGCCTTGGCGTCCGCTTTGGTGTCGGCAACTTTCTTGTCGGCAGCGGCTTCGGTCTTGGTGGCTTTGGCGTCAGCT
>JBDTWS010000069.1:0-19608 GCA_040006575.1 Betaproteobacteria bacterium | reverse complement strand
TCTTGGTCATCTGCACCGCGTGCGAGACACCGATGGAGAAGATCAGGAACGGCACGAGGATCGACAGCGGATCGATACCGAAGCCGATGATGGGCAACGTGCCCAGCAGCCACAGCACCGGCATCATCGCCACCACCAGGGCAACCAGCGTGAGCTTGATGTCTTTCACAAACCACAGCATCAGCACCGCAGTGATGAGGAAGGCGATGCCGAAGAACATGATGACGCCGCGTGCGCCATCGGCAATATCGCCGACCGCCTTGGCGAATCCGATGATGTGCACCGTGTGGTTCGGCCCTTCGTATTTGGCGCGGATTTCTTCGAGCTTTTTCGAGAGCTCAAAATAATTGAGCTTCTCGAGTTTGCCATCGCCTTTTGGAATGTATTCAAGCAATCCGGCCGCGACCAGCGCGCCGGTGAAATCGGTGGCCACCGTGCGGCCCACTTCGCTGGATTTCTGCACGTTGCCGCGCACTACCTCCAGGTCTTCCTTGGTTCCCTGGAACGTCGCCTGCACCACGTTGCCGCCGGAGAATCCTTCTTCCACCACTTCAATGAAACGCGTGTTCGGGGTGAACAGCGATTTCACCGAAGGCTGGTCAACACCGGTCAGGCCCTGCACATCCCGGGTCATGGCGCGCAGCTTGTCCATGAACTCCTTGTTGTAGATGTCGCCATCTTTTTGCACCAGCGCGATGGCGATGCGATTGGCGCCACCGAACACGGCCTGGTATTCGGTATAGACCTTCATGTACGGATGCGTGAGCGGCACCATCTTGTTGAAGCCCGCGTCCACGCGCAACTGGCTGGCGGAGATCATGAAGATCACCGTGATGATGGAGAAAACGATCAACAGCACCTTGCGGTTGTTGAACACCAGGGCGGAGACTTTTTGAATCAGGTTTTGCAGGTTCATGGGGCGCTCTTGAGAGTTCGTCCGGGATCGCGTCTTGTGGAATTACGTTTTGCAGTTGCTATTTATTTCGCCGGCAACAACACATCGCGCGCGCCGGCTTCGCCGACCAGCACAATGGCATTGGGTGCGCCCAGCAGCGGCGACGCATAGCCTTTGGTGAGGCCGGTAGGCAATGGCGTGAAGGTCGCGCCGTTGTCGCGCGAGGTGAGCACGGTGCCCTGCAAACCCGACAGCACCAGGGTGCCGTCCGGCAAACGGGTCGAACCCATCACGGAGGCAACCGATTTGTTCTCGACGACTTTCCAGTCTTTCAATGCGGCATCGGTGCTGCGGAAAATTTTTCCGCGCAGGCCGTAGATGACGACCGAATTATCCTGTGCCTGTATGGCGCCGAAGAACGAACCCTTGTACGGCGACGCGAGCTTGCTCCAGGTTTTGCCGTTGTCGTCCGACTTCAGCAACATGCCGGCTTCGCCCACCACCAGCAACCGGTTGGCGCCCAGCTTTACGACGGCGTTGAGATGGCGATCTTCTTCACCGCCACCGCCTTTATCACCACCTTTATCACCCTTGCCGTCGTCGATTTCGGCAGCGGCCTTGCCGCCTTTCTTGACGGATGCTGCTGGTGCCTTGGGGGCTTTGGGAGGCTCATACAGGCGGCGGGCAGTCCACGTCTTGCCGGCATCCGTCGTCTCGTAGGCGGCGCCATACGCACCCACGGCGAGTCCGTTGTTTGCGTCGATGAACAGGATATCCATCAACGGCTTCTGGTCGTCCGGTGCGGAGAAAATTTTGGTCCAGGTCTTGCCCTCGTCAGTACTTTTCAGGATGACGGCATCGTGTCCCACCGCCCAGCCATTGGTGGGATCGGTGAAGAAAACAGCATTCAACAGCGGCGTGCCCGGCGGCGTGGCTGCCCGCTCCCAGCTCTCACCATTGCTGTCGGAATAGACGATATAGCCGCGATCACCGACCGCGACGATGCGATTGCCGATGCGCGCTGAATCGGTGAGCAGCAGGCGCGTCATGGTCTGCTTCGACAGCGGGCCGGTCACCGGCATCACGGCCAGGTTTATCTGCGCCTCAACGGCAACGGGAAGGGTGATGGCGGCCGCAGTGCAGAGTGCAGCACCGAGTCGTTTCAGGAATTGTTTTTTCATGGAAAGCGCTTTCGACCAGGGCTGCATTCCAGGAAGGGCAGGAATGCAGGACATCGGAAAAATACAGGACGTGCGGGGCATGCGGGGCATGTGTGGCATGGCCGGAAAATCAAAGCGTAAAAACAGTTCGGGGACAATTGTCAGATTGTCCCCGAACTTTATTACCTTGTGAATGGCATGGCCATCACTTTGCCATCAGGCTAGCGCGTGCCGATATTGCGCAGGTTCTGTGGTGTGTAGTCGCCGCCGGTGCGTTTCAGCGCTTCGTAGATTTTTGATTCTTCGTTGCGCAGGCCCAGTGCAATGTAGCGACGCGATTGCAGGTCATGGTGAACTTCCACCGTGCCGAACCACATCGGGACGTTGTACCAGTTTTCGCTGTGCTGCTCGGCAAAACGCCAGAGTGCGCCACGGCCGTCGTATTTGTCGACCATGATCACGCCCCAGCTGTCCTCGTCGATGTAAAACGTGCGACGCGAATAGATGTGTGACGTGCCGGGCTTCAGCGTGGCATCCACGACCCATACGCGATGCAGTTCATAGCGTGCGAGGTCCTGGTTCAGGTGGCCGGGCTTCAACAGTTCGCCCGTCTTGACGGCAGGCGAGGAGAGTTTGTAGGAATTGTACGGAATGTACATTTCCCGCTTGCCGACCAGCTTCCAGTCATAACGGTCGGTGGCGCCGTTGTACATGCCGAAGTCATCGTTGGTGCGCAGTCCATCTGCCGCCGTGCCCGGATTGTCATAGGCAACGTTCGGTGCAAGGCGTACGCGACGCTGGCCTGGGTTATACGTCCATGCGGAACGCGGGTCCTTGGCCTGGTCAACGGTTTCATGTACCAGCAGGATCTGTCCGGCCAGGCGTGCAGGCGCGGTGGTCGTTTGCAGGTAGTTCAACTTCTTGTTGGGTTCGCGTTGGGCGATCGGCTTGGACAGGTTGCCATACGAGAAATCATATTCGTACTCGAACTTGACCAGCGCGAAATCGCCACTGGCGGTGACTGCGGCCTGCGCCCAATTTTGTGCAAACGTGTCGCCTGCATAACGCAGCTCATGATTCCAGATGGCTTCGTTGCCGTTGGCCGGGATCGGGAATGGCACACCACCGGTACAGCCCACCACACCATTGCCGCCGGGGGCGAGTTTCGCCTTGGCTGCGCAATCACGTGTTTCCTTGTAATGACCTTCGGGGAACGACGCGGTGCGACGCGACGGATATACCACCAGCTTGTAATCCGGGTACTGCTTCATCATTGCCAACTGGCCGGGCGACAGGTTGGCCTTGTACTTGTCGGCAGTCGCGGCGCTGATGGTGAACAGCGGCTTGTCAGCGGAAAAAGGATCGGGGTAGGAACCACCCGGCTTGTAACCCACATTCGCCGGTACCTTGGTAATGCCGCCGTCCCATGCGGGGATGGTGCCTGCAGCGTTGCCGGCTTTTTCGGCACCCATCGGGGTGAGCGTGGTTCCCAGCTTGGCCAGGTCGGCTGCACCGAGTTCGGCAAATGCGGCTGCCGACAGGGTCAGTGCGCCCAACGTTGCCGACGCGATCATCGTCAATCGTTTCAAGTTCATGTTTCCTCCAGAAAGTTATCGTGAATCCGTGCAAATCTTTATCCCGGCAACACCCTCATCTCAGCAAGGTGTGTTGTGGGCACTAAGGGCCAAGTCAAGGCCCGCGTCAAGGGCCGAAACAATGAAACGTCTTCACCCGTCCGCCGGCTGGCAGGCGGGTGAGTCTGAGTCCTAGAACGAGTAAGCCACTACGACCGAGTAGAAGTCACGATCGCGCAGCGGGTTGGCGTTGTTGCAATAGCTCGCCGGTTGTCCCAGCAATTGCGTCTGCGTCGTAACCGGACTGTCCGTGCCGCAGAACACGCGGCCACCAAAGAAAGAGGTATAGGACATGTCGAGTGAAAGTTTCTTCGCCCAGTCAAAGTTGATACCCAGCGAATACGACTTCACGCCTTCGTTAAAGGTTTGCGATACACCCTTCACGTCATGGCTCCAGGTGACGCGCGGTGCGACGTTGGCGTTGAAAATCAGGTTTGAATATTCGCTGCGCAAAACCGTGCGATAACCCCACGAATTCTCCGTGGTGAATCCATCGGTCTGTTGCGCGAATGCGCCGACTGAAGGCAGGAACGCGGCGAAGTTCGTTGCCGGCAGATACGTTGCCGGACCGGAGAACTTCAACCCTGTCGGCAGGCCATGGTATTTGGTGAAACCGACTTCACCCACAAAAATCACCTGATCGGCACCGAAGATATTCGGAACCGACTTTGTTGCCGTCATCTGCGCCTGGCTCATCTTCACGCGTTGCCAGCCTTGCAGGTACGTACCGTTCGGCACCAGTGCTGCAGCGGTAGCGCCGGCAGGCGCACCGGGAATCTGCGTGAAGCCGGTGATCAGGTTAGGCGCGCCCAAAGCGGCCAGGATAACTTCCGTGGTCGCGTATTGCAGCGGCTGGTTGGGACGGAATGAGTATTCACCCTGCAGTGCAACACCCCATGGACCCTGCGTGTTGAACGACGCACCGTACAAGCGGATGTCTTCAGGATATTCCGTAAAGTAATTGGCGGTGCCGGTGTGGCAAAGAGCCGACAGTGCTGCCGTTCCGCAAATTGTCGTCAGGAACGGACCACCCGTAAGAATAGAGGTGGGCGTGCCCTTGATACCAGACAAAACCGGCGTACGGCTGTGGTAGTTCATAAAATACAGACCGAATTCCGTGTTGTTCAATGCAGTGGCAAGATAGCGGAAAGCAACACCGTATTGACCGTAATCGGACGCATTGTGGTCTGCCGAACGTGGTGCCCAAACTGAAGCAGCCGGATCGAACGGACCGTACAGAGGGGTTGACGCCGTGTATAGCGCGCCCGCTGTGGGCGGAATCGGGTTAGTCGGTCCCTGATTGGTCAAATCACGACGACGACCAAACGTTACGATGACGTTGCTTCCATCGTCAGACGCGGTGTCGTTGTTACTGAAATACGAACCACGCGGATCGAGTTTGAATTTCTCGTGATTGAACTGCACGAATGCTTCAACGCTCGCTGCTTTGGAAATTTCATACGAGCTGTACAGGCTCATCACCGGGATGAACGCTTCTTTCAACTCGGAACCCGGCGTGCGCAACTTGGAAACATCCAGCGGGCTGGCGACGTTGATACCGTTGGGGATGAAGGTCGATTCACCCCATGAGATCACCTGGTTACCCGCACGCAGGCGCAGGTTGTGACCGGCCGGCTCGAAGCTCTTGCTGATGAACGCGTCGAGCATCTTGGCATCTGCGCCCAAGCGATCACGGCCTACCGGGCCCAGAGCCGGATTGTTGCGATTTTCAAAATCGACGAAATACGAACCGCGCATGAACAGGCCCCACGTGCCCTGTTTCAATTCCAGGTCGTGCGTGACTTTCAGCAGTTCGGAAAACGGGCGGCCCTTTGTATAGAAGCGGTCGGCATCATCTTCGTTGACTGAACGCGATGTACCGCCATTGGCGATACCAATCAGTGAGGACGTTGCATGTTCTGCGCGAACCGAAACACCGAATGAAATGGTGGTGTCGAAGCTGCCGGTGACGCCGTTATCGAATTCGAGTTGCGTGGCGCCGGCAACACTGGCGGTGGCAAGGCCGACGGCCAGCACGGAAGCTTTCAATGCCGGAACAAAAGCGCGGCGGCGATTATGAGACATGCTCATCGGGTGTTCTCCTCAAGGTTGGATCAAAACTGTTTTAAATTTCGTGGTAACCGGCGTTCGCGACTTGCTGCGGGCGATAGCGCTTGATCCACATGTTTTCAGTTACTTTACAGGAAAATTAAACGACAAAGGTGATTTGTGGCGCGCCTGCAACAGCCTGAAAATGACCCCGTGGTCAGTTGCGTTGCAGGCACTTTTTGGTGACGCTTATGTGATGCCCACTTGATGTGAAGACCACGTTACGCGCCGCGTTTTTCACCCGAATTACATGGCCTCAAACAGACCTGCAGCACCCATTCCCGTACCAATACACATCGTCACCATCCCCCACTTCTGCTTGGTGCGGCGCATGCCGTGAACAAGTGTGGCCGTGCGGATTGCGCCGGTCGCGCCGAGCGGATGGCCGAGTGCAATGGCACCCCCCAGCGGATTGATCTTGTCGGTGTTCAGGTTCAGGTCTTTCGCCACCGCCAGCGCCTGCGCGGCAAAGGCTTCATTCAATTCAATCCAGCCCAGGTCGTCCTGGTGAACGCCGGCCTGCTTCAACACTTTCGGGATCGCCTTGATCGGGCCGATGCCCATGATTTCAGGCGGCACACCCGCGACCGCAAACGATACGAAACGCGCCAACGGCTGGATGTTGTATTTCTTCAGGGCCTTTTCGCTCATCAGGATCACGGCACCCGCGCCATCGGACATCTGCGATGAATTACCGGCGGTGACGCTGCCCTTGGCCGCAAACACGGTGCGCAACTTGGCCAGCGTTTCCACCGTGGTGTCGAGGCGCGGGCCTTCGTCGTTTTCGGCCAGTTTCTTCATGTGCTTGATCGCGCCACTCGCCAGGTCCGGCATGGCGGAATCGATTTCGTATGGGACGATCTCGGCCTTGAAATGTCCGGCGGCAATCGCTTCGCCGGCCTTCTTGTGCGACAGCGCAGCGAACGCGTCCTGCTCTTCGCGCGTGACTTTCCATTGCTTCGCGACGTTTTCCGCGGTGATGCCCATGCCGTAGGCGATGCCGACGTGCTCGTTGTTGGCGAACACGTTCGAGTTCAGCGCAATCTTGTTGCCCATCATCGGCACCATCGACATGCTCTCGGTGCCGGCCGCGATGACGACATCATCATCACCGGTGCGGATACGATCCGCGGCCATGCTGACGGCCTGCACACCGGATGCGCAGAAGCGATTGATGGTGACAGCGGGAATGCCGTCGGGCAGGTTGGCCAGCAGCACGCCGATGCGCGCCACGTTCATGCCCTGCTCGCCTTCCGGCATGGCGCAACCGACCACCACATCGCCGATGTCATTGACATCGAGACCCGGCACCTGCGCGATGGCGCCACGCAGCACATGCGCGAGCATGTCATCGGGACGCACGTTTTTGAACATGCCGCGTGGCGCTTTGCCCACAGGGGTGCGGACGGCGGCGACGATATAGGCTTCCTGGATTTGCTTGGTCATATTTATATTCCTAGATTCATGTTCACGAAACAATCAGTTGGATTCGAAGATACATAACGCATCTTTGAAACCGCTTGGGGTGTAGTCATTCGGACGTCTGGGTTTGGTTTGGTCAAATGTCTGGACTGTCCTGGTCGACTTTCCTGAAACGCAATCGTCAGGATGCGTCTGCCACACAGTTCCGCCTACGCGCTGCCACGATTCAGCGTTGAAATAGGCAAGCCTCATATTGCGCACGCGTCGATCAACTTCGTCTGAATTGAGTGATCTGGTTTTCAGTGAAATCCAGTTCGCCAGAATCGTCTTGCAGGCCGCCGGCACGACCGAAGGGCCAACCGGCTCGAATCCCATCCTTGACGCCTGCTGCGCATCTTCTTCCCACTGCCAGATTCTCGAGCCAATAGAGCCGCTCGAAATCATTTGCGGTCCGTTTTCACACTCCCATTCAGCGGCAACGATTCGAATGACACGCTTTCCTGGTTGAACGTAGGTATACAAGAACGTGCCTGCGTCGGCTGTACCCACTTTACGACCATCGATAAATACCTCATAGGACGACTGAAGTTCGGTAGCGCCGTTCAGGAAATAGAACAGAGCGCGGTCGCCGACCGGTCTCATCAATCGAGCTTCCGTTTCGACTTCTGCGGGCGCCATGTTCAAACGAATCGTGGGCCCACAACTGCACAGCAATCCAATTGCGGTAAGCAGCATGGCAATTCGACCGGTCCGAGACCGAAATTTCTTGGTCAGGTTGCCATGGCCGGTCAAGCTGTGAATTGCGTGGAGCATCGTTATTTAATTCCGCAGCGGCTTGCCGGTCTTCAGCATGTTGTCGATGCGCGCCTGTGTTTTTTCGGTCTTGGCCAGCTCGACGAAATGCTTGCGTTCCAGCGCCAGCATCCATTCCTCATTCACCATTGAGCCCGGTTCGACTTCGCCGCCGCACAGGCAGGTTGCGATGCGCGAGCTGATGTCGTAGTCGTGATCGGAAATGAAGCCGCCTTCTTTCATGTTGATGAGCATCATCTTCAGCGTGGCGATGCCGGTATTGCCGGCGACCGGGAAGGACGTCGGCGCCAGCGGTGGCCGATAGCTTGAGTTGGCCATGGCGCGCGCGGTTTCGAGCGCGACGAAGAGCAACTCGTTGCTGTTGAAGATGATGGTGTCGCGCCAGCGCATGTGGCCCATCTCCTTGGCTTCTAGCGCGCTCTTGGAGACTTCGGCCATCGCGGCGTTCTTGAATGACTTCTGCAGGAAGGGCATCAGGTCACCACCGTTGGCGGCGAGTGCGGCACGCAGCGCCATTTCCTTCAGGCCGCCACCGGCAGGCAACAAGCCCACGCCGGCTTCGACCAGGCCGATATAACTTTCGATCGACGCGACCACGCGGTCCGAATGCATCTGGAATTCGCAGCCACCACCGAGCGCCAGTCCATCTACTGCGGAGACGACCGGGATCATGCTGTACTTGATGCGCTGCGAGGTCGCCTGGAATTTCGCGACCATGGCTTCGAAGTCATCGAACTTGCCGGACTGCAAACCGGCCAGTGCATTTTTAAGATCCGCACCGACGGCATATGGGCCATCAGGCTGCCAGATCACCAGCGCCTTGAAGTCGTCTTCTGCTTTCGTGATGGCCTGCTGCAAACCGTCGAGCACGTCAGGACTGATGGCGTGCATCTTGGTTTTGAACGAAACGATGGCCACGTCTTCCTGGCCCTTCGTGGTCCACATGCGGATGGCGTCGGTTTCGAAAACGGTGGTGCCTTTGTCGGCTTTTTCGCCAAGCAAGAGTTCCGGGTAAAGCTGGCGCTGGTAAACCGGCAGCGTGGAACGCGCAACCATCTTCCCGCTTTTGGCGGAGTACGAACCTTCAGCGGAATGCACACCTTTGCGTCCATCCGTAACCCACGCAGGCAACGCTTCCTTTGCCATCGTCTTGCCCGCTGCGATGTCTTCATTAATCCATTTCGCAACCTGCTCCCAGCCGGCGGCCTGCCAGGTTTCAAACGGGCCCATCTTCCAGCCGAAACCCCAGCGGATCGCGAAGTCGATATCGCGCGCCGAGTTGGCGACGCTGCCCAGGTGCACGGCGATGTAGTGGAACACATCGCGGAAAATCGCCCACAGGAATTGCGCCTGTGGATGGCTGCTGGCGCGCAGTGCGGCGAACTGTTCGGCGGGATTGCGGATTTTCAAAATTGCGGCGACTTCGTCGGCAACTTTTCCGGTGCCGGCCACGTAATCCTGTTTCGCCACGTCGACGACCAGGATGTCCTTGCCCTTCTTGGTGAAAAAGCCCGCCTTGGTTTTCTGGCCCAGCGCGCCCTTGTCGATCAGTGCTTTGAGGAATGTGGGTACGGCGTAAAACGGATGCCACGGATCCTGCGGCAGGTTGTCATCCATGGTCTTGAAGGTGTGCGCCAGTGTGTCGAGCCCGACGACGTCGGCAGTGCGATACGTCGCACTCTTGGCGCGGCCGATGGCGGGACCGGTCAGCGCGTCGACTTCATCGAAGCCCAGCTTGAACGCCATTGTGTGATGCATGGTCGCGGCGATGGAAAAAACACCGATGCGATTGGCGACAAAATTCGGCGTGTCGTTGGCGCGGATCACGCCCTTGCCGATGGTGGTGGTGAGGAAGGTTTCCAGCTGGTCGAGCAGGATGGCTTCGGTGTCCGGTGTGGAAATCAGTTCCACCAGTTTCATGTAGCGCGGCGGATTGAAGAAGTGCACGCCGCAGAAACGATGACGCAGCGCTTCCGGAAATACTTTCGACAGTTCCGTGATCGACAGGCCGGAGGTGTTCGAGGCAAAGATCGCGTCAGGCCGGATGAACGGCGCGACTTTTTCGTAGAGCGATTTCTTCCAGTCCATGCGCTCGGAAATCGCTTCGATGACGAGATCGCATTCCCTCAGCCACTCGAGGTTTTCATCGTAGTTGGCCGGCGTGATTTGCGTGGCGCGTGCCTTGCTCGCAAATGGCGCGGGCTGCAGCTTGGCCAGGCCGTCGAGCGCCTTGAGGACGATGCCGTTTTTCGGCCCTTCCTTGGCGGCCAAATCGAACAGGACGCATTTCACGTTTGCATTGGTTAGATGCGCGGCGATCTGCGCGCCCATGACACCTGCACCGAGTACGGCTACTTTTTTGATATGGAAATTACTCAAAATCGACTCCTGTTGGAAATTATTTTTAAAGCGGTTAAGTCTTGTCCCGTCGTCCTCGCGGAGGCGGGGACCCAGCGTCGTTTGCTCGCAGTACGCCACGAACGCCACTGGATTCCCGCCTCCGCGGGAATGACGGGGTTTGATGAAATTCCGTCTTTCAAACTCAAGCACTGGTGCGGCTTTCAGGCCATTTATGCCAGAAGAACGGCTACAGCACTTGTGTTTTACCTCAAATCTCGGGAAAACCTATTCCTTGACCGGAACCGGCCGTGGCTTGCGCTCATCATCCACCGCCACATACGTGAGCTGCGCTTCCGTCACCTTCACCACTTGCCTTCCAAACCGATGCCGCTGCGCATACACCTCGACATCGACGGTGATCGACGTGCGTCCCGTCTTCAGCACGCGTCCATAAAAACTCACCAGATCCCCCACGAACACGGGCTCCTTGAACTGGAATGAATTCACCGCGACCGTCACTACTTTTCCCTGCGCGCGTTCGGAGGCCGACACGCTGCCGGCCAGATCCACCTGCGCCATGACCCAGCCGCCGAAGATGGTGCCATGGGCGTTGGTGTCGGCCGGCATCGGGATGATGCGGATCACCGGCTGGCGGTCGGTGGGGAGTTCTACCAGTGTGCAAAATTCATCGGTCACAGTGTGTGTCCCTTGTACATGTCATCAATGGCCGACGCATATTTCTGGAAAATGACATTGCGTTTCAGCTTGAGGGTCGGCGTCATCATGCCGTTGTCGATAGTCCATTTTTCGCGCGCGACGGTGACTTTGCGCACGGCCGCATAGCCGGGAAAATCCTTGGTCAGTTTGCCGATTCGTTGCACCAGGAATTTTTCGGCTTTTTCTTTTCCATCACCCTGCAGATTGGGATCGACTTTCGCTTCCTGCGCGGCGCGCGACCATTCTTCGTCGTTCAGCACCACGATGGCGGACAGGTAAGGACGTCCTTCGCCGTAAATCACGACCTGCTCGAACAGCGGGTCGAGCTGGATGGCGAGTTCCATATCCACCGGCGGAATTTTTTCGCCGTTGCCCATGACGACGATGTCTTTCAATCGTCCCGTGATGTGCACAAAACCCTGTTCGTCGATGCGCACCTGGTCGCCGGTGTTAAGCCAGCCGTCTTCGGAAAGCACGGCGCGTGTGGCGTCCGGATTGTTCCAGTAGCCCATCATGATGTTGGGGCCTTTTGCCAGTAGCGCGCTGTTCTCGCCGGTCTTCAACATTACGCCGGGAACAGCAGGGCCGACCGAGCCCGGATCATTTTTCTCCAGCAGGTTCACGGCCAGCAGCGGCGACGCTTCGGTCAGGCCGTAGCCCTGGCAGATCGGTAAACCCAGCCCGACAAAAACTTTCGACACCGAGGGCGAGAGTGCCGCACCGCCGGCGATGGCAAAACGCAATTTGCCGCCCAGGCGCGCCAGCAATTTGTCTGCGACCAGCGGCTTCAGCAACGGCCACAACAGGAACGACGCCTGCCACGGGCCGCGTCCATTCGCATGCTCGAAACGGCTCCAGCCCACATCGACGGCCAGCGCAAATAATTTGCGCTTGAAAGCCGATGCGTTCTTCAGTTGATCGTTGATGGCGGCGAGGAAGCGTTCATAAATGCGCGGCACCGAAAAAATAATCGTCGGCTGCACGATGCGGAAATCTTCAGCCAGCTGCGGAATCGAGCGCGAGAAAACAATCGACGCACCGGACACCACGTTGAGGTAGTAGTCACACGTGCGCTCGAACATGTGCGACAGCGGCAGGAACGACAGGAAAATATCTTCGGGATAGACGTCATACACCGCCAGGCCCGATTGCACATTCGACAGGATATTGCGGTGCGAGAGCATGACGCCTTTCGGCTTTCCGGTGGTACCGCTGGTGTAGACGATGGTGGCGAGATCGCTGCCCGTGACGTTCGCGCGTTCATGCGTGGTGACGACATGCGGCAACCAGTCGGCCAGCGATTGCAGGCGTGGCTCATCGGCATCGACCACCGGTTTCATCGTGACAATGCGCTTCACCGTCACCAGTTGCTCCTGCACCGGTTTCAATCGCTTCCAGTGATCCTCACCGTCAATGACAATCACTTTCACGCCGGCGTCGTTGAGGATGAACGCCACATTGTCCGGACGGTCATCCACGAACAGCGGCACGGTGACCAGGCCATGCGCGAATGCACCCTGGTCGGCAACGATCCAGTTGATGCTGTTCTTCAGCATGACGGCGACGCGATCGCCGGCATCGAGGCCTTCGCGACGGAAACCTTCGCGCATACGCGCAACGCGTTCCGCGACTTCACGCCAGTCGGCACCCTGCCACTCCTTGGTCGCACTTTTGTATTCGCGATACGCGGGCGCATTGGGCGAGGTGCGGCAGCGCAGCGCGAACACGTCCGCGATGGTGGCGCTGTCGTCGAACATCAGGTACCGGGTGCCGCGCCGGTTTTGCAGGATCGATGATTCCGCCAACTGCTTCTCCTCGTGTATTCCGGGCGGCGGCATGAAATCGGCACCGGCGCGGAATGTCTTCGGCGCCCTTTGCGAGCGGTGCGAGCGCTGCGTGCGGCGGTGCCGGGTGATGATGACATCACCCGGGATTATACGGTCTGCCTGCAAGGTGGCTGCTAGGGACATGGTGATGAGCGGGTCAGGTTTTCTTGCGCGGGCTGACGTACATGTTGATATCGGCGTGCACCACAATATTCCCGTGCAGGTCTTTCATGTCGACACTCACGATCACATCGCGGGCCGGGCCTTCCGCGAAATCGGCGGTGACGCATTCGGCCACAAGATCGGTATCGCATTTTTTCAGGTACTGCACATTCATGCCTTTCGGCAGCCAGCGCATCGACGCAGGCAGGCTCGCTTCCATCATGGTCCCGGCGCCCAGCTCGGCAAGATTGCAGGCGGCGATGGCGTGCACGGTGCCAATGTGGTTCTGCACGGCGCGGCGCCTTTTCAAACTGACTTTTGCGTAGCCGGGCTTAAGCTCATGGAATTGCGGCGAGATGCTGGCGAAGTACGGCGCCTTCCAGCAGATGGCTTTGACGAACAGCCATTTGCCCAGCGGCTTGTCGCGCAAGCGGTTCCACATCTGCATTGCCTGGCTCATGCTGGTGCGCCGCTTAAATCGTCTGCCAGCCGGCACCGGGCGCAAACCGCGCGCCGTGCTTTTGCTGCAGCATTTTCATTTCGGCCAGCAGGTTTTCCTTGCCGGCGCTGCGCAGGTAATTGATCGGCCCGCCGCGGTGGGGCGCGAACCCGGTGCCGAAGATCACGCCGGCATCGAGCAGGTCGGCGTCGGCGACGATGCCTTCGCGCACGCAGGCGACGGCTTCATTGACCGCGGGCAATGTCATGCGCATCCACAGCGGCGCGAGGTCGATGGTGCCTGAACCTTGGGTTTTTTGTGCTTTGCCATCGACCCATTTGTAGAAACCCTCGCCGGTTTTCTTGCCGAGTTTTTTGGCGGCGACCAGTTCCTGGATTTTCTTCGGCTCCGGATTTCCCGGCTTGGCGAGTTCCTTGCCGACGGCGAGACCCACATCCAGCCCCACCGTATCGGCCAGCTCGATCGGCCCCATGGGCATGCCGAAATCGCGCGCGGCGGCGTCGATGATCTCGGCGGAGATGCCTTCTTCCAGCATGATCTGCGCCTCGGTCATGTACGGCGTGAGGATGCGATTGACGAGGAAGCCCGGGGCTGATTTCACCGGCAGGGGCAGTTTGTCGATCTTCTTCACAAAGGCCTGTGAGGCCTTCATCACGTCTGGCGAGGTCTGCGGACCCTCGACAATTTCCACCAGCATCATCTGCGCCACGGGATTGAAGAAGTGGATGCCGACCAGGCGCTCGGGACGGGCGAGGCCCTGCGACAATTCCTGCAGCGGGATCGATGAGGTGTTGGTGGCGAGGATCGCGCTGGCTTTCAGTTTCGGTTCGAGCTGCGCGTAAAGTTTTTTCTTGATCTCGACGTTTTCAACAATCGCTTCGATGACGAGATCGCAGCGCATGGCGCCGTCACCGGTGACATCGGGCACCAGGCGATCCATCGCGGCCTGGATGAGGTGCGGCTGCTTCAAGCGGCGCTTGTACAGTTCGGCCGCGCGCTTGATGGCGGGCGCGATGCGGGCGTGGTCGAGATCCTGCAGGGTCACGGTGAATCCACGCAGCGCGCACCATGCGGCTATGTCGCCACCCATGACGCCGGCACCGACGACGTGCACGTGCTTGATGTCGCCGTAGTGGCCACCTCCGCCAGAGCCCAGCGCTTTCATGCGGTCCTGCAATTTGAAAATGCGCACGAGATTGGCGGTGGTCGGATGCTTGAAAATTCCCGAGATCGAATACGGATGATCCTGCGGCATCTTGCGCGGATCACCCTCGTAGTTTTGCCACAGTTCGATGATGGCGTACGGCGCGGGATACTGGTCCTTACGCGCGCGCTTGGCGACTTGCTTCAGAGACGCACTGGCAACGAAGCCGCGGATGATGGGCCAGTTGGTGACGGCGTCCTTGAAGGCGGGCTGGTGCGGCGCGGGCGGTTTGGCCAAAAATGTTTTGGCGGCATTCGCGAAATGGCGGCGCGGTGTGATGGCATCGACCAGGCCCATTTTTTTCGCGCGACGGCCATCGACAGAACGACCGGTCAGCATCAGGTCCAGCGCCTGCGCCGCGCCGATGAGCGCGGGCATGCGCTTGGCGCCGCCCCAGCCGGGAACGATGCCGATCATGACTTCGGGCAGCGCCATTTTTGTCTTCGGGCCGTCATCGGCGATGCGGTATTCGCACGCCAGCGACAGTTCGGTACCGCCGCCCATGCAGAAGCCGTGGATCATCGCCAGCGTCGGGAAAGGCAATGCCGCGACCTGGTCGAAAACATCGTTGCCGAGCTTGGTGAACGCAAACGCTTCGTCGGCGCTTTTCAGCGTGGTGAATTCGTCAATGTCCGCACCGGCGGCAAAGCCGTTTTCCTTCGCCGAAAAAATGGCGAGGCCTTTCGGCGGATTGGCTTGCAGGTTCGCGCAGACGGCGGCGAGCTCATGCAGCACTTCGCTGGAGAACGTGTTGGTGCTGGTGTCGGCACGGTCAAACGTCAGCGAGGCCAAGCCGTCGGCTGAATTTTCAAGGCGCCAGTGTTTCCAGTTGCTCATTATGTGTAACTCCGGGAATGCGTTTGGTGAATGCTTTTTTAATTGCGGCGAATACGGTGTCCAGCGGTTCGAGCGAAGCGATTTCGACCAGGTTTTCATTCGAAACTCCAGTATTGGCGCGGCTTGCAGGCGAAAAATGCCCTGGCGAGCGCGCCGGTGCTGGAGTTTGTTCGTTGATTTTTCGATTCAGCCAAACCGCAGTCATGCCGGCGTCGAGTGCGCCCTGGATATCGTTGTGCCAGTTGTCGCCGATCATCACAGCCTCATCGGCATGTACGCCGATGCGCTCGAGCGCCAGGCCGAAAATGCGCGGATCGGGTTTGCTGACACCGGCATCTTCGGAAATGATGATGGTGTCGAAATAGCGGGCGATGTCGAGCGCGCGCAATTTTTCGTGCTGCTCGACGGTGCTGTTGTTGGTGACGATGCCGAGGCGCGTAGTTGCTTGCAATGTGCTGTGCAGCGCATCCAGCAATTCGCGTGCACCGGGCAATAGTTGTCGATTCGACTGGTGTTGCGTGCGGTAAAGCGCGGCAGCGGCCAGCGCCTTGTCGTCATCGATGTCCCGACCGAACGAGGCAAACAGGACTTTCATGCGCGCGACACGTGCCTGGTCCAGCGTGTATTTGCCATCGAGAAAATGCCGATGGAATTCTTCGAGCACTTCGTGATGCTTCGTCGCGAAAGGCGCGAACTCAACGTCGCCGGCGTGTTCAGCGTGCATCGCGATCAGCGCGATGTTCGACGCGTGCTGGTGATCGAACAGCGTGTCGTCGAGATCGAACAGGATGGCTTTCGGGAACATGATTCAGGCCAGCGCCGGGAATGCATTGGCGGCGACGCCGATGAAGCAGCTGGCGAAGAAGATTTTCGATGCGGGTTGTGAAAGCCCGAAGAAGATGACCTGTTCCACCGCACGCATCAGCCAGAAAATCGCCATCGCACCCAGCAGCGTCTTGCCCATAGCCGTATTCACTAGTTCCGCCGGGAAAATAAACGCGAGCGCGGCGAACAGGATGAAGAACCACGTCAGCCGCAGGTTCATCACCTGCAAGATGGCGCCGTTCACACGCGACATGCGCGCCACTTCATCGCGCCAGCGGAACAGTTTCCAGAAGGCGAGATGAAAGACGGCGATGAGGGCATTGAAGATGCCGCCGGCGATGACGGCCGTTTCCGGGGTCATGTCAGTTTGCGGAAAAAAATCAGGCGCGCTCGAGCAGCATCGCGCCGCCCTGCCCGCCACCAATGCACAGCGATGCGGCAGCGTGTTTGCCGCCGGTGCGCTGCAGCGTTTTCAGTGCGTGCAACACCACGCGTGCACCCGATGCGCCGATGGGATGGCCCAGCGCGATGGCGCCGCCATCGACGTTGAATTTGGCGGGGTCGAGTTTGCCGAGTTTGGCGATGGCCGCGTCGTCGAGGCCGAGCTTTTCCTTGCAGTAACTCTCCGATTCCCACGCGGCAAGGCAGCCCATCGCCTGCGCGGCAAACGCTTCGTTGATTTCGAGATTATCGAGATCGCCAAGGCCGATGTTATTGCGCAACAGCATCGGCGTGATGGCGTGCACGGGACCCAGCCCCATTTCGGCGGGATCGAGCGCACTCCATTGCGAATCGACGATGGCGCCCAGCGGTGTCAGGTCGTACTTCGCCACGGCGGCTTCGGAGGCGAGGATCAGCATCGCTGCGCCGTCGGTGACCTGTGAGGAATTTCCGGCTGTCACCGCGCCGTAGTTTTTGTCGAACACGGGGCGCAGTTTTGCGAGGCGCTCCGGTGTCGAGTCGGTGCGAACGCCGTCGTCTTCCTTGTACACGGTGCCCTTGCCATCGATCATTGGTTCGATCTCGCTGTAGTGTCCCGCTTCGCGTCCGGCGAGGACACGACGATGCGATTCAGCGGCGAACTCATCCATCATCGGGCGCGTGATGCCGAAGCGCTTGGCGACGATCTCGGCAGTCTGGCCCATGGTGAGTTTTACGATGGGATCGGTGAGCCCCTTCAAAATCGCGATGACCGGCGCGAGGTAGGCGGGACGGAACTGCACCGCCACACCGGCGCGCTGGCCGAATGATTTGGCGGCATACCAGTTGGCCAGCCAGTTGACCATGGCGGGGCCGAACAGCAACGGCGCATGGCTCATCGCATCAGTGCCACCGGCCAATACCAGGTTGGATTTCCCCGCGAGGATATTCATGTACGCCGAATCCAGTGCCTGCATGCCCGAGGCGCAATTACGCATCACCGTCCATGCGGGCACCTTGTCACCACAGCCGAGGCGCAGCGAAATCACGCGGCCGATATTGGCTTCGTCGGCCGAAGGCATCGCCGCGCCGATGATGACTTCGTCGAAATCGGTGGGCGCGAATTTCTGCCGCGCCAGCAGCGGTCGCCCACAACCAACGGCGAGATCGCCACCGGTAAACGGGCCGGGCTTGCCCTTGGCTTTCAGGAATGGTGTGCGCGCGCCATCGACGACATAGACGCGCCTGTTTTTTTGCTCCGTCATTCCGCAGCCTCCGCCTGCTCCCATGCGGGCGCCTTGGCTGCCTTGCGATCAAAGTCGTGATCGAAATCGTCGACCATGATGACTTCATGCTGCAGCGTGCGTGCGCGTTTCCACTGTGCGAGCTCGGTGTCGGTGATGACGGAAAGTCGCAACGCTTCGTCCCACTGCGCATCGGCGCCGAAGGCGGTGAGGCGGCCGGCTTTCTTGGCAGCCTTCACTTTGGCTTCGATGGGCTCGACGGCGATGACCGCGTGCATGGCGGCTTCGAGTTTGCCGATGACATCGTTTTCATCCTTCGGCAAATAGATACCCGCGATGAGGCGGCTGCGTGCGGCAGATGGCTGGATCAGCAGGTCGGCGACTTCGTGACCCATGCGGTCGCTGGGCTGGATCAGCGTGAGGCCGCGCGGGAATACCAGGCGGCGCAGCACAAAAGCCACGGCGCGATTGGGGAAATTGGCGATGATGCCGTCCATGGCGACCTGGATCTTGAACGAGCAATCGTAGAGCGCCCAGCGCAGCAACGGCAGTTCATCTTTCTGGCGGCCACGCTGGTCATAGAACTTGAGTGCGGCCGACGAGAGATACAAGAGCGACAGTACATCGCCCAAACGCGCGGAGAGTTTTTCCTTGCGCTTCAGCGAGCCGCCGATGACGAACATGCTGACGTCGGCCAGCAGCGCGAAGGCGGTGGAGAAGCGGGTCATCTGCTGGTAGTAGCGCTTGGTGTCTTCACATGCCGGCGACGGCAGTCCGCGTCCGCCGGTGATGCCCATCCACATCGAGCGCGCGGCGTTCGACATGGTGAACTTGATGTGGCTCCAGAAAGCCTCGTCGAATTTATCGAGCGAGTCTTCACCTGCGGCCTTCATTTCCTTCAACACCCACGGATGACAGCGGATTGCGCCCTGGCCGAAGATGATGAGCGAACGCGTGAGGATGTTCGCGCCCTCAACAGTGATGGCGATCGGGGTTTGCTGGTAGGCGCGGCCGAGATAATTGTTCGGGCCCATGCAGATGCCCTTGCCGCCGTGCACGTCCATTGCGTCGTTGATGACGATGCGCATGCGTTCGGTCATGTGGTATTTGGAGATGGCCGAGAGCACTGATGGTTTTTCACCCATGTCGAGGGCGCCGGCGGTGACGGTGCGGCAGGCGTCCATCAGGTAGGTGTAGCCGCCAATGCGCGCCAACGGTTCCTCGATGCCTTCGAACTTGCCGATAGCAGTCTTGAACTGGCTGCGCACTCTTGCATACGCGCCGGTGGCCATCGATGCGAATTTCCCTGCGGCGATCGATTGCGCGGGCAACGAAATGGAACGCCCTGCAGCAAGACACTCCATCAGCATGCGCCAGCCTTCGCCCAGCATGGGCTGGCCGCCGATGATCCAGTCCATGGGAATAAACACATCCTTGCCGGAATTGGGGCCGTTCATGAATGCGGCGTTCAACGGGAAATGGCGTCGGCCGATGTTCACACCTTTGTGCGATGTCGGGATCAATGCGCAGGTGATGCCAA
>JBDTWS010000068.1:0-19631 GCA_040006575.1 Betaproteobacteria bacterium | reverse complement strand
ATGCATGTCGGCCACGAATACGTCGGCGAAATCGTCGAGATGGGGCAGGAGGTGCGTGGCTTCTCGATTGGCGATCGCGTGTCGGGCGAGGGCCACATCACCTGCGGCCACTGCCGCAATTGCCGCGCTGGCCGGCGGCACCTGTGCCGCAACACGACAGGTGTGGGCGTGAATCGCGAAGGCTGTTTCGCGGATTTCCTGGTGATCCCGGCTTTCAACGCATTCAAGATTCCCGAAAGCATCAGCGATGACCTCGCGGCCATTTTTGATCCTTACGGCAATGCCACGCATACGGCGCTGTCGTTTCCACTGGTCGGTGAAGATGTACTGATCACGGGTGCTGGACCGATCGGCATCATGGCGGTGGCGATTGCGCGGCACGTTGGTGCGCGCCATGTGGTGGTGACCGATGTCAACGACTATCGCCTCGGCCTCGCCATGCAAATGGGTGCCACCCGCGCAGTCAACGTGGCCAACACGCCGTTGAAAGAAGTGATGGACGACCTCGGCATGGTTGAAGGTTTCGACGTCGGCATGGAAATGTCGGGCGTACCCTCGGCCTTCCAGAGCCTGCTGGAAAACATGAATCACGGCGGCAAGGTGGCGTTGCTGGGCATCCCACCATCCAATACCGCCATCGACTGGAACCAGGTCATTTTCAAGGGGCTGGAAATCAAGGGCGTGTATGGCCGCGAGATGTTCGAGACCTGGTACAAGATGGTGGCCATGCTGCAGAGCGGGCTCGACCTGTCGCCGATCTTGACGCACCAGTTTCCGGTGGAAGATTTTGAAAAGGGATTCGCGGCGATGTTGTCGGGACAATCGGGGAAAGTGATCCTCAACTGGGCATGAGGGCAAGCAAACGTAACATCGTCGCCATGTCATTCGTATTGCATTTGTCAGCGTTGTTCATACGGCGGTAAGATGCCGCCAGACCGTTCCCCTGAGGAGAATTCCATGAAATTCCGAGCGCTGCTGTTGATCGTTGCCTTCCTGTTTTCGCCATTTGCTGCAGCCCAGACACCTGCCGAAGCAGCCATCGCGAAACGTGCCGCCGCCATGGAAAAAGCCGCGGCCGATAAAGCCGAAGCTGACCGGTTGGCAGCCGAGAAAGCCGCCGCTGAAAAAGGCGCCGCCGCGAAGGCCGCAACCGCCGCTCCCGCCGCCCCACCTGCCGTCACCTACAAGGAAGGCGTCATCAAGGTCGGCGACACGATGAAGCAGACCACCGGCAAAGTCGCTGATCTCGACAAGGGCGACAACGGTTGTTACCTGACGATGAAAGACGACAAGGGCATTGAGTTTATCGAGATCGGCAAGTTCGAGATCTGCGCACAGAAGCCGCCGCTCAAGGGCAAGAAAGTTTCTCTGGCCTATAGCGTCGAAACGATCCAGGCGGCATCGTGCTACGGCGATCCCAAGTGCAGGAAAACTGAAGTCGTACCGCTGGTTATCAGCGTGAAGATCGTCGACTAGCGTGGGCGGTGCCGCAATGCGCCGGCGCTTTTGTAGCGCGGGCTTGCAGGTTACCTGCTTCCTTTTTTCGTGATGAATCCCGCCATGCCCGCCGATGAAGAAATTGTCGCGTCGATGACTGAGTGGCTGGAGCGCGCGGTCATCGGCCTGAACCTGTGCCCGTTCGCCAAGGCTGTGCACGCGAAGCAGCAGGTGCGCTACGCCGTCTGCCGCCGCGACAATGTGGAAGGCCTCGTCGAAATGCTGGTGGCTGAACTACAGTTCCTGGCTGAATGCAGTCCTGTGCAAACCGATACGACGCTGTTGATCCATCCGTTCGTGTTCACCGATTTCCTCGACTACAACGATTTTCTCGATGTCGCCGACGGCGTGATCGCCGAACTCGGCCTCGGGGGCGAAATACAGATCGCCAGTTTTCATCCGCGGTACCAGTTCGCCGGTACCGATGCGGACGACATCACCAACTTCACCAATCGCTCACCGTATCCTGCGCTGCATTTATTGCGTGAGGAAAGTGTGGCGCGCGCGGTGGTGGCATTTCCTGAAGCGGGCGAGATTTTCGAGAAGAATATCGAGACGATGCGCGCGCTGGGGAAGGGTGGCTGGGATGAGGTGATGGCAGCGGTTCCTGCGGAACCGTGAAGTCTGATAGCAACGGTTCCTGCGGCATCGTCATAGCGTTTCGATCAAGCGCTGGTATTTTTTGTTCTTGGTCACCGCAGGCAAGTCTGGCATCATGTTCCAGAATAACGATGGCAAATCTAAATGCCCTGGAGGTTTCATGAACGCGCGCTTGAGCAGAAAACGCATGAACCAGTTGTGCCTGGCGGGCCTGATGGCGGTGGCAATTTCAGCGGTGTTGCCTGCCGCTGCCGCGCCGGCCGAATGTCCGCAACCCCGCTTTACCGGCAAGGCGCCGGATGAGTACTACTCAAAAGTAAATCCGCTGGTGGCCGCGAAGGCCGATCCGAAGGCCGGCGAATCCCTTTTTCAGGGTAACGCGGGGCCGTCGAACTGCGCCATCTGCCATGGTGTCAAGGGCGATGGCAAGGGTATCCTCGCCAGCCAATATGATCCGCCGCCACGTAATTTTTCATGCGCAATGACCATCAACGGCGTGCCGGACGGCCAACTGTTCTGGATCATCCGCTTTGGATCGCCGGGCACCGCAATGCCGCCTCATCCGGCACTGAAGGATGATCAGATCTGGCAACTGGTGATGTATCTCAGGCAGCTATCGAAGTAGCGGCCGGGTTTGTTGCCCAGGATCCCATTTCCGGACTTGGGCCAGCTTGAAGCAGGCCGATTTGCCAGCTCTGCTCGATTCAAGCTGTCAACGTGGCAAAGGCCCTCGCGAACCCCTTGGTTCTATCGGCTGTAGCGCGCCCTTGAGTCACGCTGTGCCGCGTTCATCCGCTCTTCATACTCACGCTGCTGAAGGTATTGCTTCTGGCGCTCGACTTCCTGGCGTGCGCGCTGCGTGTTGAGCGCATCTTCGTAACGCTGGCGGTTTGAATCGATGTCGCGCGCGCGCTGGTCGACCTGCATCAGGTAACTCTGCGTCGCGGCCTGGACAGGCGGCAGGTAACGATCGTCCGAAACATACTGCTTGTCGCGGGTCTCGGATTGGCGGATGGCAATGTGCTGCTGGCGCTGCGCATCTTCCGCGTCTTTCTGCGCGCGGATTTCCTCGACCAGGCGAGTGCGCTCGCGTTCGCGGCGATCCTCGGTGTCCTTGATGCGGGCGATTTCGGCTTGTTCCGAAGCTTCGCGCTCGCGCTCCAGCAGTTCGCGGGTGCGCTCACGTTCTCCCTGCCAATAAAAAGCGCCGGAGGCGGCAACCACGACAAGCAAGGCAAACCAGGTGACCGGAGAACGCAGGTAGGAGAAGGATTGTTCGGACATATTCCGGGAAAAATCGTTAATAAAGAGGTTGTTGCGCCGACAGATGCAGAACGGTGCATTTATTTGCAGAGTATAGCCGCAACGTTTTAACAAGTGAATGTCAAAGATTGTGACTTCGGGCCCGTCACGACGATGCGGACCAGCCTGAAAATCATGCGTTTACGGGTGTAAATGCGATCCAGGGACACCATTTATTTACAAAGCCTGTCGGCTCAGTGGGTAGCTCTTTCGCGGGCTCGCGTAAAATCGGGTTCGCGCAGGGTGATCGTATTTTCCAGTACGGTGATTTCGATCGATTGGGTGCTTTCGCGGGCTTGGCAGGCATCACTGATGCGGGCCGTCCGAGCGAATGCAGCCGGCCGTTGACCGTTGTACGTGGGATTTACCACCGCCGGGTTCGGCGGTCGACCGGAATTTTTACCTTGATGCTTCCTTTCTTGTTTTCTTGCGCGTAGATCCGATTTGATTTCATGCATGACCTAGCAGTTTCCAACGCGCCTATCCCGATCCTGTGGAAGACGTCCGACGTCGAGTCCAAGCGCGCGCTGTCGATACGCCGCCTGTACATCATCATCGGCCTGTCGGTGCTGTTTCACGCGTTGCTTTTCATATTCGTGCCGCACCGCGCCGAGACCGGCACAGAAGCCGCCGCCACGGCGCAGGGACCGCTGGTGGTAAGGCTGACGCCGCCGAAGACCAGCCCCGTCGAATCCCCCCCGCCTGCCGCGCAGGAAGCGCCTGCGCAGCCCGCCGCCCCGCACCGCAGGCCACCACCACCGGCGCCCAACATCATGTCGGTGCCACGCGCATCGACGTCGGCGCCATCGGTGCCGTTGCAGCAGCCGGTCACGCCGGTGCCGACCGTGCCACCGAAGGACAATGAGCCGCCGAGCATGATGGCGATGGTGGACGCCGCGCGCGCACGGCGGCAGGCCAGTGAAGACGCGGTGAAGCGCTACAACGCCGAAATGCGCGGCGCGGAAAATCCCACCGGCGACGATATCGCTGCCGCCAACCTGAAGCGCAACCTGCAGAACCTGTCGGGACGCGGCGGCACCAGCGGTGTATTCCAGATCCTGCAGAAGGGCCACCGTTCGGGCCAGTTCGCGTTCCGCGGCTGGACCAATGATTCCAGCAACGACTTCAAGCAGGTCATCGACGTCGACGCCGGTCCGACGGGAGACCTCGAACTCGCCATGGTGCGGCGCATGATCGACCTGATCCGCGAACACTACAAAGGCAATTTCAATTGGGAATCGCACCGTCTAGGCCGCGTGGTGGTGCTGTCGGCGCGGCAGGAGGACAGCGCGGGCCTCGAAGGTTTCCTGATCAAGGAATTTTTCGGACTGGGCCGCTAGGCGTTTTCCGTACGGTGTGTTTCGCCTGCACCGGGTGCCGTGACAGGCTGCAAGTATAATTTGCCCATGCCTTCCCACGTCCTCCCGCTGCGTCATTTCCTGCTGGCGCTGTCGGTCGTCGCCATTTGGGGCACCAATTTTGTCGTCATCAAGATGGCATTCACGCACATGCCGCCGTTGCTGTTCGCGGCGCTGCGTTTCGCGTTCGCATTTTTCCCGATGGCGTTTTTCCTGCCGAGGCCGGCCGTTCCCTGGCGCAACCTGATCGCGTACGGGCTGCTGATCGGCGTCGGCCAGTTCGGGCTCATGTTCATCGCCCTGAACGGCCATATTTCTCCCGGCCTCACCTCACTGGTGATCCAGAGCCAGGTGTTTTTCACCATCCTCCTGTCGATGCGGCTCACGCATGAAAAGGTGAAGCCGATGCAATGGGCCGCGCTCGCGCTGGCCACTGCCGGTATCGCCGTGATCGCGGCGCACACCGACAGCGGGACAACGGTCACCGGGCTGCTGCTGATCATCATCGCAGCCGCATGCTGGGCCGGCGGCAACATGGTCAGCAAGCAAGCCGGTCGCATCAACATGGTGTCGTACATCGTCTGGACCAGTTTGTTCGCGGCACCGCCCTTATTCATGCTGTCGCTGATATTTGAAGGTTGGCCTGCCATCTCGGCGGGACTGCAGAGTGCCGACGCGGGCACGTGGGCGGCAGTGGCCTGGCAGTCAGTCGGCAATTCATTGTTCGGCTATGCGATGTGGGGCTGGCTGCTGTCACGTTATCCGGCTGCGACCGTAACGCCGATGGCGCTGTTGGTGCCGGTGTTCGGCATGGCGGCGTCCAGCTGGTGGCTGGGTGAAGCCATGCCCGCGTGGAAACTGCTGGCGATGCTGCTGGTGATGGCAGGTCTCGCGATGAACCTGCTGCGGCGGCCGGGCTGATATCGTGACAACGCGTGACAGCGCGTTCCAGTCACAAGCGCTGATGCATTCTGCGTCTTGGCCCGGTTCACGGTCCGATGGCATACTCGTGCGGAGTTTTTTCAATCGCTGTTTCGAAACATGAACGGAGGCCCGCCATGAAAAGAATTTCAGGAATCGTTGCCGCAGGATTCGTCGCACTGTCCACCACGCTGGTTGCCGGCCATGCGATTGCGCAGGCGCCCACTGCGAAAAAAGTCGAGGTGCAATGGCTGGGCCAGGCAACCATCAAGATCACGTCGCCGGGCGGCAAAGTCATCGTCATCGATCCCTGGGTCACCACCAATCCCAAGACACCGGCCGCGTTCAAGGACCTCGATGCGCTGGGCAAGGTTGACGCCATCCTCGTCACGCATGCGCATTTCGACCACTGGGCCGACGCACCCGCGCTGGCCGCGAAAAACGGCGCGAAAATTTATGGCCCTGCCGGTCTCGGCGGTTCCGCCACCGCGCTGGGCATCGTCCCTGCCGGCACCATGCCCGGCTTCAACAAGAGTGGCACCATCATGCCTGCCGGCCCCGGCATCAAGGTCACGGCCGTTCACGCTGAACACTCATCTGAACTGCAATGGAAAAATCCCGCGACCGGCAAGGACGAAATGCACATCGGCGGCGAACCCATCGGCTTCATCATCGAACTGGAAAATGGCTTCAGGATTTATCACATGGGGGATACCGGCCTGTTCGGCGACATGAAAATGATCGGCGAATACTACAAGCCCGACCTTATCCTGATTCCCATCGGCGGCAACTTCACGATGGACCCGAAGGACGCCGCGTTCGCAACGCGCGAATACATCAAGCCAAAATTTGCGATCCCGATTCACTACGGCACCTTCCCTGCATTGAAAGGCACGCCGGCGGAATATTCCGAAGCCCTGGGTAAATCGGCAACGACAAAAGTGTTCGCCCTGAATCCGGGTGACAAGCACGAGTTCTAGTTTCGTATCGCAACGCCCCGGGGGAAATGACATGACAGCAAACCGCAGGAAGACGGGAAGTTCAGTTGCAGCAGTTATGGTCGCAACGTTGGCCAGCACCGCAAGCCACGCCGAGGTCACCGCGATTTTTTCCGCAGGCGCGGACTGTAGCGGCAAACCCAGCGCGCAGTTCCGCCCTGGCGGGCCTGATGTCCAGGTGACGTTATGCCTGCGCGCAACGGAAGAATCTGCCTGCGGCCATTCGGTGCAACTCGAAGCGGAAGACAAGGCAGCGAGCGGTATGTTCCTGGTTGTGGGGCACAAGGCGGGCGCCAGTTTTGCCGACGCCACCATGGGAAAAATCAGGAAACCCGTCGCCATCACAAATCCGGCATCGACCAACGATTTCGGCGCGACCGGCGACAAGCCCGCCACACTGAAAGCCATGCAGCCCATCGTGACATTCACGTTGCGGCCCGCGCGCAAGGCAAAAAATGCCGCTTACGAAATTCGCCTTGGCAAGAATTCACTGGTAAGTATCGGCAAGGATGGAAGCTGCCTGCAGAATTCGGAGGCGCCGATTTCGGCTTCCATGCAATTGCTGCGCAAGTAAGTTTCGCAGGGTTAGACGTAAAAACTCCAGAACCGGCGCGCTTTCCAGGGCATAAATGCCTGGAAAAGTGCGCCGGTGCTGGAGTTTCAGTTTGAAACGCTGCTTTTTTTGAAAAGCGTATTGCTATTGCAGCCGGTTGTTATTCTTGCCGGTCGTTATTCTTTAAACGCTTCAACCGAAATCGACAGCGTCACTTCGTCGCCTACGGTGGGCACGTATTTCGACAAGTTGAAATCCGAGCGCTTGATCTTTGCAGTCGCATTGCCGCCGCAGGCTTCCTTCTTCATCATCGGATGCGGCATGCAGTTAAACGATGTCAGCGTCAATGTAGCGGGCTTGGTGACGCCCTTGATGGTCAGGTTGCCGTCGATCGACGCCGGCTTGTCGCCATCGAATTTCACGCTGGTGGATTTGAACGTGGCGGTGGGAAATTTATCGACGGCAAAAAAATCGTCGCCCTTCAAATGGCCGTTGAACATTTCGCTGCCGGTATTGACTGACTTGGTATCAATCGTCACATCGACGGAACCGGTTTTGGCGGCGCGGTCGAGGGTGAATTTGCCGGATGTCTTGTCGAACCGGCTTTGCTGCACCGAATAGCCCATGTGGCTGTATTCGAATTTGGCGAAGGTGTGGTTAGCGTCCATGACATAGGTTTCAGGGGCGGCGGTAGCGGAGATGCTGAGGCCTGCGGTAATGACCGTGAGGGCCGACAGGATGGTGCGTTTCATGTGATGCTCCTAGCTTGTGAAAGAAATAACAACGAAAAATTATTTGGTTTTTGGTGGGACTTTTGAGGGCGGGTTGGCCGATGCGGCAGGTGTTGCCGGCGCACCGGATGTCGCGACGACGTGGAAATTTACCGTCACATCATTGGCCACTATCGACACGTCAGCCCACGGACCTTCGCCCACGGCATAGTCGATGCGCTTCAGCACAAAGCTGCCGTCGAACGTGGCCGAGGCACCTTCAGCCTTGGCGGTGAATGTGGCGGTGACCGGTTGTGATTTGCCCTTGATCGTGAGCGGTCCCGTCACTTCGTATTTGCCGCCTGCGACGGACTTGATGCCGGTCGACACAAACGTGGCCGCCGGAAAAGACTTCACGTTGAACCACTGCTTGCCGACGACTTCGTCGTTGGCGTCTTTCGAGCCGGCGTCGATGCTGGCGAGGTCGATGCTGATATTCACCTTGCCCGTTGCGGGGTTCGCCGGATCGAATGCCACCTGCGCCGCGAATTTCGGAAACGTGCCGTTGACGGCCACCCCCATCTGTTTGGAGACGAAGGCAATCCTGGATTTCTCCGGCTGCACGATGTTGTACTCGGCGGCGATCGCGCCAGTGCCCGCAAAGACCAGCAGGGCGGACGCGGCAAGGATAATTTTTTTCATAGTGTCACTCTCAAAAATGGCTTAGTCGCGCCGTCCGGGCAGCATGCGGCGCAGCACATCGTCTTTCACGATGAAATGGTGCTGCAGCGCTGCAGCGGCATGCAGCACGATTACGCCGATCAGCGTGTAGTTGAGATACTTGTGCACCGACTCCAGCAGTTCGCCAAGCTCCTGGTTTTTCTGCAGCAGGTCGGGCAGGGGGAGTACACCGAAATAAACGGTCTGGAAACCCTTCGCCGAGCTCATCAGCCAGCCGCTCAACGGGATGGCAAACATCAGCGCGTAGAGCAAATAGTGCGTGGCCTCGGCAGAAAATTTCTGCCATCCCGGCATGCTTGCGGGCAACGGCGGGGGCGTGTGGAACAACCGCCACACGCAACGCAGCACTACCAGCATGAAGATCGTCACGCCCGCCCACTTGTGCCAGGAATACAGCTTCAGTTTGTCCGGCGAGAGCTTTAGTCCGGTCATGTAGAGGCCCACCGAAAGAGAAATCAGCAGCATCACGGCAATCAGCCAATGCAGCGACATGGCAGTGCGTGTGTAGCGTTCGGTCGTCATGCGGCATTCCCCTCGGTGTTGCCGGTGTCAGAATCCTGCGCTTCAAAGGCATCGCGCAATCGCCGCAGTTGCGTGCGCAGGGTTTTCAATTCGGCGTCGCTCATGTTGTCGAACAGCGGATCCAGGTGTTGCATATGGGCGGGAAAGATTTCCTCAAACAGCGCCTGGCCCTTGCGCGTCAGCTTGGTGATCCAGCTGCGGCCATCATCCGGGCTGGGCACGCGCACCAGCAGCGCTTTCGCTTCCAGCCGGTCCAGCACGCCGGTCATGGTTCCCTTCGTGATCAATGTTTTCTCGCCCAGCTCCTTGCACGTCATGCCTTCGGTATTGCCCAGGGTGGCAATGATGTCGAACTGCGCCGGCGTCAGCGCAAATTCGCGGATATGCGCACTGGAACAACGCTCGAAACCGCGCGCACATTCCATGAGTTCGCGGATGACGGGCATGTAGGTTTTGTGGCGCATGGTGGCAGGGGCAGGGTGGAGAGGCAAGGCAGGAAAATATATAGTTCGTGTTAGAACTATATTGACGTCAAACGGCTTCGCTGTCAAGTGCAAGGTAGGGCAGGGGAAACTGCGATACGTTCCGCTCAGAGATTTCCGAGGAACAAGGCCCGCAGCAGTCTTTCCTTGACGCCATGCACGTCCTGCAGCTTCATGCGGTCAAGGTATCGCGCAGGCGCATCGGCGTTGTCAAACAGCCTCGCCATGGCGCCGTCGAGCGCCATTTTCGCCAGTTCCAGCGGATGTTCTGACGATTGCTTGAGTCGCGTGAGTGCATCGACGATAACGAGCTCGTCTTCGGAGAAATCGGTGCCGAGCGGAAAATCGGGAAGCAACGCGCGCGACGACGTAAGGGCGGCGTCGATGCGCGCCGGAAAATTATTGCGTTGCGACTCGGGAATTTCCCAGTCCGCATCCAGCTTGCCGTTTGCCTTCGCGTCTGCCAGCAGGTCCGCCTGGAATCGCGAATCGGCAATGGACAGCATGCGCTTGATCACTTCGCCGTCTGATTGGCCGCGCAGGTCGGCGATGCCGTATTCGCTGATAACGATGTCGCGCAAGTGCCGGGGAATCGTGGTGTGGCCGTAATTCCAGACCACGTTGGATGCGACTTCACCGCCTTTGCTGCGTGTTGCGCGCACCAGCAGGATCGAGCGCGCATCCGGCAGCGCGTGGCCCATGGCGACAAAGTTGTATTGGCCGCCCACGCCACTCACCAGTTGCCCGTCGTCGAGACCATCGGAAACGGCCGCACCGAGCAGCGTCACCATCATCGTGGTGTTGATGAAACGCGCGTTTATACGCTGCAGCGCGGCCAGTTCCTCGTGGCCCAGCAGTTCGTTGATGTAGCTGATGCGGCTCATGTTGATGCGTGACCTGCGTTCGTGCGGCATGTCGCGCAACGCCTGGTAAAAACGCCGTGGTCCCAGGAAAAATCCGCCGTGCAGGAAAACACCGCCGCGCAGGTGTGAGCCAAGGCAATCTTGGCAAAGCGCATCGAAGGCAGCGCCTTCCTTCAGCGTGGCCGCATGAGATTTTGCACCGGCAACGAGATTGCCATCGCGCCATGTCACGCCTTCGCGCAGGATGCCGAATTGCGTGAGCCACGCCGCATCATTTGCGGTCAGCGGGCTGGAGATTTTTCCGGCATCGTGAAGTGCCAGCAACGTTGCGGGTACCACCTCGCCGTTGATCTTTCCTTCATTCACCAGGCGTTGCAGCACCACATCATAAAACACTTCACGTCGCACGATACCGGCCTCGATCAGCCAAAGGAAACCGTTCACGAACATTTCCGAACAGCCGTAGAGTCCTTTGTCCAATGCGTCCAGGTCTCTTGAATTTACTTGCGCGTCGCTTCCAAGTGCAGCAATGATGTCGCGATAGCCGGCGTTTTGCCGGCGGCGCAGAATCAATGCCTGCGCCACACCATCACCCAATGAACCGATGCCGATCTGCAGGGTGCCGCCATCGCGCACCAGCGTGCTGGCCCACAGCGAGATCGCGTAGTCCTGTGAGTCGACTTTCATGTTGGGTGGCGCGAACAAATCGTGTTCGGCCGCCGGGTCATCGACCAACAGGTCGAACAGGGCCGCGGGCACTTCCGCGTCGTTGGGCATGAAGGGCATGCGGCGGTTGATGACGCCGATGGTGAAAATCGGTTTGCGTGCGGGTTCGCCAGGCGCATGCGACAGGTCCAGCAGGTCGAGTGTGACGTCCGGATTGCTGGACAGCGAGTAGCGCACGCCGCCGTCCCCCGCTTCCACCGCGATCGCCTGTGCCAGCACGTTCACGCCATGCGCCAGCAGGTCGCGCGCGACATGTGAGTAGTTGCAATAGATGACATGCTGCTGCGCCACTGTATTGCCGAGGTAATCGCCGGTCTTCATGAAGAATTCATGGATCTCGACATTGGCCGGCAGTGAACCGCTGCGTGCATCGCAAACGTATTCAAGGTCGGGATAATCGCCGAACACGCGCGCGACAAACGGCTCAAGAAAGCGCTTCTCAAGGTCGCTGTGCCCGCGCGGCTTTTCGAATGACAGTGCGGTAAAAATTTTCAGTTGCAGCACGGGGCTGGCTTTCACACGGCGATAGAGCGCGTTGACGAAGGGGTTGGGCTTGCCGATGCCCAACGGCAGTGCCAGCACGATCTCGTTGCCGACGCGATTGATTAAGGTGTCGATCGCGGCTTCGATGGAGACGGTCATGCCCTGACCGGATTTCATTGTCGACATGGCGCTCCCTATTCGCCTTCAAATTCGCATAGTGCGAACGAGGAATAACCGGCGTCATGCAGGCGCCGCCTCCCGCCGAGCTCTGGCAGGTCGATCACGAACAGCCAATCGGCGATATGCCCGCCCGCCATTTCAATCAGCGCCGCAGCCGCCAGCGCGGTGCCACCGGTGGCAATCAGGTCGTCCACCAGCAATACATTCGCCCCCGGCACAATCGCACCTTCATGCAGCTCGATCCGGTCGCTGCCGTATTCAAGTTGATAATCCAGCCCGATGGTGGCACCCGGCAATTTTCCCGGCTTGCGGATCGGCACGAAGCCCACGCCCAATGCGTGCGCCAGTGGCGCGCCGACGATGAAACCGCGTGCTTCAATACCCGCGACCACATCCACCTGCCGGCCGGCACAATGCACGGCAAACGCGTCGGTGGTGGCGCGCAATCCGCCTGGGTCTTTCAGCAGCGTGGTGATGTCGCGAAACTGGATGCCCGGCTTCGGGAAATCGGGAATCGTGCGGATGAGAGACTTGAGTTGCGCACTGATGTCGTGTTGCATGAACGCTCGCAGGTAACGGTGATGTACCGGCGTACTCTACTGCGGAACCTTGAAGTGGATAAATCGTTTTGCTTTCCGGTACCGTTCATGCGAGCCGCGTCCTTGATACCATTCTGGTTGGCCCGGTGAACCGCAATGCCGCGCATTTATTCCCTACTCCCGGAAAATCCCATGAAAACACCCGCCACGATGCCGGCCAAATGTTTGCTGTTCACCCGCGCTGCTGCGCTCGCGTTCGCAGCACTTTGTACCAGCGCCTTCGCCCAGCCGGTGGCCGAGTTGCCGCCATCGAAGGAAGGCGACTACATCGCCCGCGATTTCAAATTTAAATCCGGCGAAGTGATGCCGGAACTGAAGATTCACTACACCACCTTCGGCCAGCCGGTGCGTGACGCGAGTGGGCGCGTGACCAACGCCGTGTTGATGCTGCATGGCACCGGTGGTTCAGGCTCGAGCCTGATCCGCCCCATTTTCGCCAACGTCCTGTTCGGTCCGGGACAATTGCTCGATGCGTCGCGCTATTACCTGATTCTTCCGGATGGCCTGGGCCACGGCAAATCCAGCAAGCCCAGCGACGGCCTGCGCATGAAATTTCCGCAGTACGATTACGACGACATGGTGCTGGCGCAAAAACGCCTGCTGGAAGAGGGGCTGGGCGTGAATCACCTGCGGCTGATCCTGGGCACGTCGATGGGCTGCATGCATGCGTGGGTATGGGGCGAAACGTCGCCCGGCTACGCAGACGCCCTGATGCCGCTGGCGTGCCAGCCGGTTGCGCTTGCGGGCCGCAATCGCATGTGGCGCAAGATGCTGATTAATGCAATCCGCGACGATCCGGAATGGAAAGGCGGCAACTACACCACGCAACCGGCTGCGGGCGTGAAAGCGGCGGCGCAGTTCCTGGTGCTGGCCGGTGCGGCGCCGCTGCAGGCGCAGAAGAGTTATCCAACACGCGAAGGTGCGGACAAATTCACCGACGTGGCCGTGGCGCGCGCTGCGTCCGGCATCGATGCCAACGACCTGCTGTATGCCGTGAGCGCGTCGCGCAATTACGATCCGTCCGCAAAGCTGGAAAGCATTATTGTTCCGGTGATGTACATCAACTCGGCGGATGACTTCATTAATCCGCCCGAGCTGGGCATTGCCGAACGCGAAATCAAACGCGTGAAAAAAGGCCGCTTTGTACTCCTGCCGGCGACGGAGGAAACGTATGGCCATGGCACGCACACGCGGGCAGAAGTATGGAAAAAATACCTGTGGGAATTGCTCGATTCATCAAGAAAATAATTGGAAATAATTATGGATGGTGAAACGATTGTAGCGATGCTGGTGAATGTGGATCTGTCGCGTGACGCTGCCGCGATGGCCTACGTCAAGGATGAAGTGGTCGACGTAATTTTTGCGAGAGAAGCGGGTGTGCTCGCCAGCCGCGAGGGGCCCAACGCGTTTGATGAAGGCGATGCACTCATCACCGGGTCAACGGACGATAAATGGAGCGTGTCGCGCGCACGCTTTGACGCCAAGTATTTTCCGGTTTCAACCGAGGCAGGCACGGCGGGGCAGTATCGTTCCCGCCCGCTCGCCGTGCTGGCAGTTCAACAGGCACGCGCTTTTACAATTACGCGCCAGGCGGGTGGCGACGTGCTTCGCGGGGAGCCGAATGACTGGCTGCTGCAATATGCACCCGGCGATTACGGCGTCGTTCAGCAATCGCGCTTCGCCAGCGTCTATCGCCCGGCTCCGCCAAACGCCGACGACAGCATGCTGCTGCACAAAGGCTTCATGCCGCATGAAGGCGAGCAGATTTATTTCGAAACTGCCGGCGCTCGCGGTGGTCCCGTCATCGTGTTCACCCACGGCATGGGCGGCAATCACATGATCTGGTACCAGCAGGTCGCGTTCTTCGCGCCGTTTTTCCGCGTCATCACCTGGGACCAGCGCGGCTTTGGGCGCTCGACCAACGTCACGGGGCAATCGAGCCCGCAGAAAGCGGCCACCGATCTCGCCGCACTGCTCGAACATCTCGGTGTGCGCAACGCTCATGTGGTGGGCCAGAGCCTTGGCGGCTGGGCCAGCATGGGGTTGACGTTGCAGCACCCGGAGAAAGTCCGCTCGCTGGTAATGGCCGACACCATTGGCGGCATTCACACCGCGCTCGTCGAACGCGAATACCTGGCGTATTCGGCGCGCTTGCAGGCCATGCCCGACCAGCCATTGAAACTGCTGGACCGCCATCCCGCACTCGAAAGCCAATTCGGCCGGCGCGGCGTAACCGAGCGCGCCAAGGCGTTTCTCTATAACCAGATTTCGAGTACATCCCTTGCGCCGCCGGTGGAGCAACTGCGTCGGCAGTTGCCGCAGTCTTTCTGGCCGGCAGAGTCGGTGAATGCGATCAAGGTGCCCACGCTTTTTATCGTCGGTTCCAACGACGATATTTTTTCGCCGGAAGTCATTCGCGATGCGGCAATGCAGGTGCCTGGCGCGGTGGTGAGGGAAATAGCCGGCGCGGGTCACTCTCCGTATTTCGAAACGCCGGACACCTGGAATGCGCTGGTGCAGGAGTTTATCGCTGCCCATTAAACTCAAGCACCAGAGCGGCTTACAGACCATAAATGGCTGAATAGCCGCGCCAGTGCTTATGTTTTGCCATTCAATGCGGGTGCGCGATCGGGGGTCGACCTGCTTCGCGCCTTTCCGTCCCGGTTTCATCATCACATCCCCGGCTTTGTCGGAAGCCGCAGTACGGCGCATTTCCGTCCTGCTATTCTTCTCAGCAATTCCTCAATAGAAACGTTCGGACCGGACATGAAAACCAGTATCTTTTTCGTCGCCCGCATCACCATCGCCTGGGTCATCGCCTGGGTGCTGGTATTGATCGTGTGGCTTTCATCGCGCAGCGGCGGCAACAACGCGCCGGCGTGGCCGTTTGTACTGGCGGCCCTGCTGGTGATCGGCTGGAAAATCACCAGCGCCATTTCGCACCTGCGCCGTGTGCGCCTGATCGCCGGCAAGATTGATTCGGTCACTGTCGCCAATCGCCAGCGCCGCCAGATTGAAATTCCGCTGGAAGCGGGCGAGGCCTTCGATATTCTCGACGCGACCATCCGCGAACTGCCGCGCACCGAAGGCATCGAGAGTGCCCGCGATAGCCTGCAGGTGCGCGCCAAGGTAAAGCGGCTCGACCCCTACGGAAAAGCGGCGACCGGCAAGCGCGACAATGCCGGCTGGTACGGCACCAAGCGCAACCAGATTCTCGCCACGGTGACGCCGGGCGATGGCACCGGCAGTGTCACGCTGATCTGCGAACCCGAGTCAGGCGCGTGGAGCGACTGGTTCTCGGTGGATGACGGCACCAACCTTGAAAATGCCGAAGCCATTACCCGCGCCATCACGCGGCGCATTGCCGAGAAACGCCGTGGCGAACAGGCCAGCGCAAAGCAGACCGTCACGGAAAAGGAACTCACGGTCGCGAAGCTGAGTCTGCTTCACGCCCAGGTGGAACCGCACTTCCTGTACAACACGCTGGCCAGCGCGCAGCTGCTGACGCGCAGCGATCCGGCGCGTGCGGACGAAATGCTCGGCAATTTGATTTTGTATTTGCGCAATTCACTGCCGCGCACCGATGACTCGGCTTCCACGCTGGGTGAAGAACTGGAGCGCGCACGCGCCTATCTGGAGATTTTGAAAATCCGCATGGGCTCGCGACTGAACTTGCAGATCGAAGTGCCCGATACGCTCAAGTCCGCTGCCTTTCCGACAATGATGCTGCAGACGCTGGTGGAGAACGCCATCAAGCACGGGCTTGAACCCAAGTCAGGTGGCGGCACGGTGTGGATACTGGCGCGCAAGGTCGACGAAACCGTGGCCGTCACCGTGGCCGACGATGGCCGCGGCTTCAGCGCGGAAGGCGGTGGCACCGGCATCGGACTGAAGAACGTGCGCGAGCGCCTGAAGCTTGCCTATGGCAATGCGGCCTCGTTTGCCATTGTCGCCAATTTTCCGAACGGGGTCGCGGCGACGATTACGGTGCCGCTGGACACAGGGTCAGGGAGCAACAACGCTGTTGCGACTGAAGCAACAGAAGCAACTGGACAGGAAATCGCAAGAGGTAATGAAAATGCTTAAGTGTGTAATCGCTGAAGATGAAGAACTGCTGCGCGACGCGCTGGCTGCAATGCTGCGCGAGGTATGGCCCGAGCTGGATATCGTCGCCGCATGCGAGGACGGTGGGGCGGCGCTGGAGGCAATAGCGGACCATCAACCCGATGTCGCGTTTCTCGATATCCGCATGCCGGGATTGACCGGCCTTGAAGTCGCCGCCGCGATGGCCGAGGCGAGCCCGAAAACGCAAATCGTTTTTGTCACCGCCTACAACCAGTACGCCATCGATGCATTTGAAAAAGGCGCGGTGGATTATTTGTTGAAACCCATCGCGCGCGAACGGCTGGTTGCTACCGTGCAGCGCCTGAAGGCGAGGGCGGACAGCGGGCAGGCCGACTCGGCAGGGCTGGCCGCGCTGGTGAAGCAACTGACGGGCGCGCTGCCGCGCAAGACCGAGGAACCGCCGCTGGTCTGGATCACTGCCAGTTCGGGCCGCGAAACGCGGCTCATCATGGTCGACGATGTGGCGTATTTCCAGTCGGACAACAAGTACACGGTGGTGATGACGGCTGAAGGCGAATCGCTGGTGAGGAAGCCGCTGCGTGAATTGCTGGATGTGCTCGACCCAGCCACGTTCAAGCAGATCCACCGCGCCACCATCGTCAACCTGAAAGCCATCGCCTCGATCACGCGTGACGACACGGGGCGTGGCACGGTGAAGCTCAAGACGCGGCCGGAAACGTTGTCGGTGAGTCTGTCGTTCATGCCGCTGTTCCGCAATATGTAGCGGGCGCAGGCCATGATGACATTGCGCGACGAGCGTGGCGTGGTGATGACCAGGTGCGCATTGCAGGTTGGTGTCGCGGTGCCTTTTCTTTACTACGGCACGCAGCTGCTGGCGGCGCCGTTTTATCCCGGCTACAGTTTTGCCACGCAGGCTGCCAGCATGCTGGGTTCCGACCAGGCGTTGTATCCGTCGCTGTTCAATACCGGCGCCATCGTTGTCGGCATCGCATCGCTGATCGCGTCATTCGGATTTGTCCGCGCTCTTTTGCGATTGCATGCTTACCCGGCGCTCGCGTGGCTGGCGGGCATCTCGATCGCCGTGGGCGGCGTCATTGCGATCAAGGCAGGGTTGTTCCCCTTGCCCGATCCGCGCCACGGCTCAGGCCCGCTGATGGTCGGCGCGCTATTGACGCCGGTGCTACTGCTCGCCGCCTTGTGGACGCGCGAGGACGCGCGTGGATTGAAGATTTACCTGGTCGCGACAAATGTTCTCATCCTGCTGATGATTCCCGTGATGAGTGGTATCACGGGATGGGACACGAAAAATTTCACCGGCGCATTACAGCGAATCGCAACGCTGGCGCTGTACCCGCCCATCGGCATCACCGCCTGGCGGCTGGCGCGCATGTTGCGGGCGCACCCGAAGTAAACAGCGAATTTCGAGACGAAACACCAGCACCAGGGCGGCTCGCAGGTCATTTATGCCAAGATAGCCGCTCCTGTGCTGGGGTTTGCCAATTCAAAGTGCCTCACCCTACACTCGCGCACTGGCAAACCGCCGCGCTTTTATTGCAGCCGTGCGGCTATTTCAATTCGAAGGAAAACCTGTGTTCAAACTCAAGTCTTCACGCGCTTTCGTGCTTGCATTCGTTCTCGCATTCATTGCGCTCACTGCTGAGGCGGAAACCGCCAAAGCTGCAGACAAGCCGGCAGCTACCAAAGCCGATCTCCTGCCATTTCGCGCCGCCGAAAAGACCCTGCCCAACGGATTGAAAATCATCGTCGTACCGACCGGCTTTCCCAATCTCGTGTCATTGCAGATCCCCGTGCAGACCGGTTCACGCAACGAAGTGGAGCCGGGAAAATCCGGCTTTGCGCATTTCTTCGAGCACATGATGTTTCGCGGCACGAAGGCATATCCGCCGGAAAAATACCAGGCCATCCTGACCAGGCTGGGTGCGCGCCAGAACGCATACACCACCGACGATTTCACCAACTATTTCACCACCTTCGCCCGGGAAGACCTGGAGACGATGCTGAAAATCGAAGGCGATCGATTCCAGCATCTCGACTACGACGAGGAAGCATTCAAGACCGAATCGCGTGCCGTGCTGGGCGAGTACAACAAGAACAGCGCCAACCCGATCTCAAAGATTTTCGAAGCGGCGCGCGACACGGCATTCACCACGCATACCTACAAGCACACCACGATGGGATTCCTCAAGGACATCGAGGACATGCCCAACCAGTTTGCCTACTCGAAAGTATTTTTCGAGCGCTGGTACCGCCCGGAAAAAACCGCGATTATTGTTGCCGGTGACGTGAATCCGCAGGAAGTATTCAGGCTCGTTGAGAAATACTGGGGTAGCTGGAAGCGTGGCACATACCAGGTGGCGATCCCGGTGGAACCGCCCCCAAAGGGGCCGGTGAATGCTCATGTGCCTTGGCCCACCAACACGCTTCCGTATGTGGTGCTGGGTTTCCACGGCCCGGCGTTTTCGGAGAAACAGAAGGACTATGCGGCGCTGAGCACGCTGATCGGATTGTCGTTCGGCGCGACCTCGGACCTGAACAAGCGGCTGGTCATCGACGAACAAAAAGTCGACCAGATCATCAACTTTGTGCCGGGCTCGGCGGATCCGGGACTGCTGCTGCTGGGCGCGCGCGTGAAGAAGTTGGCCGATGTCAAATACGTGCGCGATGAGCTGATGAAGACCATCGCACAGGTCCGCGTAACGCCGGTCACCGCAAGGCGTCTCGCTGACGCCAAGTCCGCCGAAAAATTCGGCCTTATTCGTACGCTGGACAATACCGAAAACATTGCCGCCGTACTGGCGCGCTATGTTCGCTACCGTCGTTCGTTTTCGACGATCAATGAATATTTCCGCGTCGTCGATTCGCTGACGCCGGAAGACTTGCTGGCGGCGGCGAAAAAATATTTCACCGATGACGGCATGGTGCTGACCACGCTGTCGAAGGACGCGATGCCTGAAGGCATGAATGCGCTGCCGGCGCTGGCGAGCCTGCA
>JBDTWS010000067.1:0-19665 GCA_040006575.1 Betaproteobacteria bacterium | reverse complement strand
CGCAAAAAGGTTGAGGCACTCGCGGATTTCCTGGCGGCGCGTGGCTTCGATGCGCTGCCCTACCACGCCGGGCTCGACAATAGCACGCGCGCCGCCAACCAGAAACGCTTCCTGCAGGAGGAAGGTGTGGTGATGGTGGCGACGATTGCATTCGGCATGGGTATCGACAAACCGAATGTGCGGTTCGTGGCGCACCTGGACCTGCCGAAAAGCATGGAAGGCTATTACCAGGAAACGGGGCGCGCCGGCCGTGATGGATTGCCATCGGATGCCTGGATGACCTATGGCATGGCCGACGTCGTACTGCTGCGGCAGATGGTCGATGGTTCGGATGCCGGCGAGGAACGCAAGCGCCTCGAGCGACAGAAGCTCGATGCGCTGCTGGGGTTTTGTGAATCGACTGGATGCCGCCGCCAGTCGCTGCTGCATTATTTTGGTGAGCATGCGCCGAAGGCTTGCGGTAATTGCGACAACTGTCTCAATCCGGCGGAGACCTGGGACGGCACGATGGCCGCGCAAAAAGCGCTCTCTTGCGTCTATCGCACGGGGCAACGTTTTGGCGTGGCGCATCTTGTCGACGTGCTGCTGGGAAAAAGCACCGAGAAGACGCAGCAATTCGGCCATGACCGACTGCCCACGTTTGGGGTGGGCACGGAGCTGACTGACCTGCAATGGCGCGGCGTATTTCGCCAGCTGACGGCAACGGGATATTTGAGCGTGGATATCGAAGGCTATGGCGGCCTTCGACTGACTCCCGCCAGCAAACCGGTGCTGAAGGGCGAGGAGACCGTCACGCTGCGCGCACAAGCGGCCACCAAGGTGAAAAAATCCCGTCGCGATTCCACCCAGCGCAGCAAGGAACGCAACGACATTTCTGCGCATGATGAAACGCTGTGGCAGGCGCTGCGTGAAACGCGCCTGCGGCTGGCACGTGAACAGGGTGTGCCGCCCTACGTGATTTTTCACGACGCGACACTGCAGGAAATGCTGGCAAAACGGCCGCAGAACATGGCTGAGTTCGCAACCATCAGCGGCGTGGGCGAGCGGAAGTTGTTGCGCTACGGCGAGGCATTCCTGGACGTACTGCTGGCTACGGCATAGCCTCGCACGCCGTCGTATCGTGAACATCGCGTAAACTGGCATCCAATCTCACTGGAAAGCCCAACATGCAAGCCGTCGAATACCGCATCACCACCGAATTTATCGAGCTCAACCAGCTGCTGAAAGTGTGCGGCCTCGCCACCAGCGGCGGTGAAGGCGGCGCGCTGGTGACGCAGGGCAATGTGCATGTCGACGGCCAGCAGGAATTGCGCAAGCGCTGCAAGATTCGCCCGGGACAGGTTGTTCAGTTCGGTGATGCGCGCATCAATGTGCTTTCGGCCGATCCGGAAGAAATCGTGGCGAAGGCGGAAGCGCGTATCGAGATGGCGCGCGTGAAGGCCGCCAAGAAGAAAACGCTGGCGCCGCCACCGGGCATGTGGTCTGTTGTGGCAGGCAAGACAGGCAAAGCCGGTTCGAAAGGTTCGGGTGCTGGCAGTGGAAAAAATAAACGTGGTGCAGACGGTGGCGCCAAGGGTGGCATCAAGCGTGATCCCAACGGCGGAATCAAACGCGGCCCCAATGGCGGTCTCAAACGCGGCCCCAATGGCGGGGCCATCGGCGGCGCGAAACCCGGCCCCAAGGCACGCAGCAAGGACATTGCTGCAGGCGCAAGATTCAAACCTGCCACCGGTGAACCGGTCAGCGTAAAAATAAAAACACCAACCGGCGAGAAGACCAACGTTTTTGCAGCCAAGGCCGAAGCGCATCGACGTCGCAAGGCCTGAGTTTCGTCACGGCGCTTGCGGCTCTATGAAGCGCTTGCAGTTTTATCAGGCCACTTGCAGTTTTAACTAGCGTGATTTCGCCTCGCCGCTTTCAGCATTGGCAACGCGCTCTTCCTCCGCCACCCGCATGATGTACGCCGAAAATGCCGGATCCTCGCCGCGCAGCAACACTGGCAGGTGATTCAGGAAATCCTCGCGCCGGCACCACTCACGCATGTAGTCGTCCCAGGAGTTCCAGCGCCGCGCTTTTTCGCCGGTCATATTGGGCTGGTACGCCACCAGGTAAGCGCGCTCGAACAGCGAGATCAGCATGTCGAAAATAATCAGCCGGCGCTCTTCCTGTTCGGCCGTGATGCGCGGCGTGCTGGTCCGGCTGCGCAATTGCAGGTCGGCGTTCGCCAGCACCACCTTGAGGAAGTCCGTGTAGGCGTCGGCCAGCAACTGGTATTCCTCTTCCTCCTCGTTATTGCGCTCGCGGCGCTGTTCGAAGAGGAACACGACGATTGCCACCGGCAGCGCAAACACGGTGACGACAAAACTCAGCAGTTCCCACGTTTCCTTGGTTCCCATGGCGCCATGGTAGCGCGGTGGGTGGCGGAATGGGGGTTGCACGGGAATTGCACGGGAATTGAATAGGTATTGGTTGCACGCACGCGTAAAATGAAACCCTTGCTCCACCCCAACCGGAAACATCATGAAAAGAACCGAACTCGAAAAAGCCAGCGCCAAGAAGATCAGCGGCAATATGAAACTCAATGCCATTCCCGATCGCTTTGGCAAAGATGCCGGCGCACTGGTGGACAAGCGCGAGCAACGCAAGCGCGACCAGGAGCTGGGGCTGATTCCCTATGCGGTGAAATTGCATGGTGACCTCATCAAGCAGATCAAGGACCTCGCCGAATCGCAGGGCAAATCGCTCAATGAAGTGACGGCTGAAATCCTGACCAAGGGCCTCGCCAAGAAATAGCGCGGCACCGATGGCACTCAAGGCAACCGTCCACAAGGTGGACCTGTCCGTATCCGACATGGATCGCGGTTATTACGCCAGCCATGCCCTTACGCTGGCGCGGCACCCTTCCGAAACCAGCGAGCGCCTGATGGTGCGGCTGCTGGCGTTCGCCATGTACGCCGACGAGATGTTGCTGTACGGCCGCGGCCTCTCGGCCGACGACGAGCCCGCGCTGTGGAAAAAAGATCTCACCGGCAATATTGAATTGTGGCTCGACGTGGGCCTGCCCGATGAACGCGAACTGCGCAAAGCCTGCGGCCGCGCGCGTCATGTGGTGCTCGTCACCTACGGCGGTCGCGGCGCGGGTATCTGGTGGAACGCCAACGAAGGTGCGCTGGCGCGGCTCACCAATCTCGACATCATTGACCTATCCGCCGAATCCACTGCGGCAATGGCGAAGCTGGTGGACCGCACCATGCAGATCAATGTGTCGATACAGGATGGCCAGATTTTTATCGGCAATGCCGAAGAGACCGTGCTGGTCGAACCGGTGACGATCAGGCGCAGCGCCGAAAATCAGTAATCAAACTCAAGCACTGGAGCCGCTCCCAGGCCATTATTGGCTGGAAAACCCCGCCAACCCTGGAGTTTAAATGTTCACCCGGTGACTATTCCGCCACCAGCGCCTTCTTCATGAAGAAACGCGAGTAGCCCGGCGGGTAATCCGGCAGTTCGGCAAAACAAATGTAGCCCAGGCCTTCATAAAATGCTCGCGCCTGGAACTCGAACGTATCGAGCCATGCGCCGTGACATCCGCGTGCGATCGCTTCACGTTCCGCGCACTGCATGATCTCGGTGCCGACACCCTGCCCGCGCATCGAGGCGGGCACCGCCAGCAACTGCGTGAAGAGCCAGCCGTAGCCGGTGCTTCCCCATAATCCGCCGACCACTGCACCGGACGCATTGCGCAATGCCACCGCGAGCGTGGCGCCTCGACCCGGACCTGCTTTCGACGTATTGAATTCAACCAGCGAAGCCAGGATGACTTTTCGAACCTCTTCATCCGCGACATCGCTGACGCTCAGCGTGTACTTCATTTCAGTCGGCCCTTGAATGACAATTCATTTTGCGAGAGCACTCGCAGGCGGGAGCAAAAAAAAGGCGCGTCACGCTTCGGCGATCACCGCAACCGACACCTTCATTCCCTTCGGCCGCACCGGAAGTTTCGCGCCCTGCCGCGCCGGCGGGTTGGCGGGAAACCACTTGATCCATTCTTCGTTCATGCCCGCAAAGTCAGACTCTTCGGCGAGGACAAACGTGGCGCTTACGATCTTGTCTATCGAGCTTCCCGCTGCATCGAGTATCGCGGACACATTCGTCAGGCACTGCCGCAATTGTTCCTGGATCGTTTCGCCCCTCACTTCGCCCGTCGCGGCATCGAACGGTCCCTGGCCCGATACGAACACCAGCCCTGCCGCCTTGACGGCCTGGCTGTAAACGGCTGATGGCGGGGCTTTGTCGGTGTGAACAATATTTCGCGGCACATTAATCTCCTGAACGCTGCGTACCTGCATTCAAATTTAATTTACGCATTGACTAAAACGGGACCGACGCAAAATCAGGCGTGGATGTCCAGCGGCGCAAACGATTTCACAAGATCATCGAGCGCTTTCAGCTGCGTGAGGAACGGCTCCAGCTGATCCAGCGGCAGCGCGCTGGGCCCATCGCATTTCGCATTGGCCGGATCGGGATGCGCTTCGAGGAATAGTCCGGCCAATCCCAGCGCCATGCCCGCACGCGCCAGCTCCGCCACCTGTTCGCGCCGGCCACCCGACGCCGCAGCGCCCGACTCGCGCTGCTGCAGCGCATGCGTCACATCAAAAATCACCGGCAGGTCGCCGGTGGCTTTTTTCATCACCGCGAAACCCAGCATATCGACCACCAGGTTGTCATAGCCGAAACAAGTGCCGCGATCACAGAGGATGAGTTTGTCATTACCGGCCTCGCGAAATTTTTCGACGATGTTGAGCACCTGCGAGGGGCTGAGGAATTGCGGTTTCTTGATGTTGATGACGCGGCCTGTTTTCGCCAGTGCTACAACGAGATCGGTTTGGCGAGCGAGGAACGCGGGCAGCTGCAGCACATCGACCACTTCAGCCACGGGCGCGGCCTGCGCAGATTCGTGAACGTCAGTGAGCACCGGCACGCCGAACGTGCTCTTCACCGCTTCCAGGATGCGCAGCCCCTCTTCCAACCCCGGTCCGCGATAGGAATGAATCGAGGAACGATTGGCCTTGTCGAAACTGGCCTTGAACACATACGGAATCTTCAACTTCGTAGTCACGCGCACATACTCTTCGGCGCTACGCAGGGCGAGGTCGCGCGACTCGAGCACGTTGATGCCGCCGAACAAAACGAACGCGCCCTTGTTGCTGGCGCTGATGGTGGGAGTGATGGCGATAGTGGTCACGGTCGATTCAATTCCAGTGGTGATTGTGCAATGCGCAGTTTAATCGGTATGTGCGCGTGCGCCTGCGATACACAATGCGTGCAACGCCGCGCAGAAAAATTTCGGAAAGACAAACTCCAGCGCTGGGGCGGTTCACAGGCTTAAAATGCCCGCTGAACCGCCCCGGTGCTGGAGTTTCACTGTTATGCGCTATGCGAAACGCGCGTTTGCGTAATTACTTCGACGCAACAGCCGGTCGAACGGCAATCGGCATATTGCACAATTCGATATGCCCTGCCGGGACCTTGTACCAGGTGCCGCCGCGATTCCGCAGTACTTCCACCAGCGAGGCGAACAGCGGCGTGTCGGTACGAATCACGTCGAGATTGGTGCGCTCCTCCACCGGTACATCGGCCGCGATGCGCACGGATTTGATCGGCACGCGTTGCTCGGCTTTTTCATAAAATCCCAATGGTCCCGTACCACGCGGCAGCGTGGACAGCAGCGACATGCCGTGCACCACGCGGCCCAGCACCGCGATATTGCGGTCGAGATGGCGTGGCGCGTGCCCGGTCACCACATACAATTCCGCGCCGCTGCCGCTGTCGTCGGCGTTGTCACGCCCCGCACCCACCATGCCGTAGCAATGTGCAAGCCAGGTCTGCTTTGTTTTGAGGTTACGGCCAACAGGAAAGCTGTTTGAAAAACCCACCTGCGGCGCATAGCCATCGACATCGGGCAAGCGCGTGAACGGGAGTTTCGGATCCAGCGCGCGCGTGAATTCTGGTGTCAATTTGCTTTTGCCCGCTTTCATTTGCCGCGCTTTTGAAGGATCCGCATTCTCCGCTTCAGGATCGCCCCATTGCACCACGTAATTGTCCTGCGAACGCAGGATGGCAAGGCCGTCGAAATATTTTTCGCGCACCAGTGCGCGGATATTGTCGGCATGTGCCGGCGCGTACGCGGCCGACAGCTCGATAATGACGCGGCCCGACGGCAGGTCCATGTACAGCGTGTTTTCCAGGTCCAGCTGCCGCCAGTCGCCGGGCTTCGAGGCGGCGAGCAATTCTGAATAAGTTGGGGACGGTTTTTTGGCCACCTTCTCATGATCCGGATGCGACAGCGCCACGCCCGAAAACGCGGTCGCCATCACCAGCCCTGCGATCAATGCAGCATCCTTGCGGCGCGAATTTTTCTTCATCCCGTCAACCCGTTTCATAGCGATCCCTGCCTCCCTGTTTGGCGCGGTACAAGGCGTCGTCCGCGCGTTTCATCAAATTATCCAGATCATCCGCCGGCCCACTGACGGAAACTGCGCCCAGGCTGAAGGTAAGATTTTTATCCGGCGTGAGTCCGGGCACATTGACGTGCTGGATGGCGCTTCGCAAACGCGCGAACACGTGCGGGATTTGCGTGAGGTCCGAGCCCGGCATGATCAACAGGAACTCCTCGCCGCCGTAACGCCCCAACCGGTCATTGGTGCGCATCTGGTGCGAACACACATCAGCGAACGCCGCCAGCACCGCATCACCGACGGCGTGGCCGCAGTTGTCGTTGATGGGCTTGAAGTGATCAATGTCGATCAGCGCGAGGCACATCCGGGTGTTGTCCATGCGGCTCACGCGCAGTTGTGTCCTGGCGAATTCGAGGATGCTGCGCCGGTTGGGCAGGCCGGTCAGTTCGTCGCGCATGGCGAGATCGGAGAAGCGGCGATTCTGCTGGCTCTGGCGATATAAAAATAATCCCAGCCCGCCCAGTACGAACAGCAACAGCGCCAGCGCCAACAGCAGTGCCACGCGGCGGGCTTCGGATTCGCGTTCACTTGCCCGCAACAACGCGTTTTCCGCTTCCTTCTGTTTCACCTCAAAGCGCGTCTGCGCTTCCGCCGAATCTTTCTCGCGCGCCTCCGACACGGTGCGTTGCTCGGCCTCCCGCAATTTCTGCTGGTTGCGGAAAGCTTTTTCATAGTCACCCAGTCGCGCGAATACTTCTGCAGCGCCATTGAGGTACGTCACTTCCATCCACGATGAATCGATGCGGCTGCGGATGATGTCGGCTTTCGACAGTGCGTCCAGGCTTTCCTTGCGGCGATCGAGATTCGCGAATGCTGAAGCGCGCGCGCGATAGACGTTAAAAATCATGGTCGCATCACCGGCCTTGATCAGCACCGGCATGGCGCGCTCCAGGTGTTCCAGTGCCTCGGTCCATTTGCCGGTCTCACCGGACAATACCCCCAGCCGGTAGCTGCCATAGGCCTCGCTGACAGGATCGTTGAGCGCACGGAACAGCGTCATGCTTTTCTGCACGTACAGCTTGGCCTTGGGAAAATCCTTCAGGCGCTGGTACACCACACCCATGTTGAAATAGATGGTGGCGAGTTCATGACGGCTGGTGCTTTCGGCGTCGGGTGCGATCGATTGCTGGTGATAGCTCAACGCTTTCATCAGGTCTTCGCGGCTGGCGCGATCATACGTGTACGCATTGCCAATGGCGGACATGGCACCACGCGCACTGCGCGTGTCGCCGATTTCCACGTAGCGCTGGTGCGCCTTGAAGAGCAGGTCGAGTGAATCGGTGTCGCGACCCAGCAGGCCGTAGACAAACGCCTTGGCCACCATCACGCCGGTGGCGGCGCGGACCAGGCCGGCCTTTTCGGCGACCTGGATGGCCTCATCGAACACCGGCTGCGCATCGAGGTGCTTGCCTTCCGACGACAGCGCCGCGGCTTTCGCCGACAGGAATTCGCATTCAGCCTGCGGGTCTTGCAGCTCACGCGCCAGCAGCAGTCCTTCTGCCGCCAGCTTGCCCATCTTTACCGGCTCTTCAAGCTGCGAGGTCGCCATGACACTGAGGCGCAGCGAACGCAGCTGGAGCGCCTTGTCACCTCGCGCCTTGGCCTCGACCGCCATGGCATCACTTTCGCGAAGCGCTGCGCGCGGATCATCGGCGACCTTGTTCTCCAGCGATTCGGAATCAAGATCGCGCGCAGTGAGCGCGGCGGCGGCGAGCGAGCTGAAACATAGCGCGGCCAGCGCCGCCAACAGCATCAGCGCGCCGTTGTGCAGCTTACACGCACGAGGAAGATGCATGGCCATCACGTCACATCCAACCCTGCGGCGATGCCGCACGCGCTTCAACGACTGCAACCGGCTGCGGGCGCGCGAAGTAGAAACCCTGCGCCTCCTGGCAGCCACATCCGGCCAGGAAATCCAGCTGCTCGCGCGTCTCCACGCCCTCGGCGATGACGCGCAATTGCAGGCTGTGCGCAAGGTTGACGATAGCGCGCACGATCACGGCATCGTCGGGGTCGGTGCCGATGTCGCGCACGAAGGAGTGATCGATCTTCAGGTTGTCGACGTGGAAGCGCTTGAGATAGGCCAGGCTGGAAAAGCCCGTGCCGAAATCGTCGATGGACAATTTCACGCCGAGTTGTTTCAGTTCCGCGAAGAGCTTCATCGTCTCCTCGGTGTTGGCCATGAGGATGCTCTCGGTAATTTCCAGCTCCAGCTGTTCTGCCCGCATGCCCGAATCCGCCAGCGCCTGCGCCACCCGTTCAGCCAGGTGGATATCGGAAAATTGCCGCGCCGACAGGTTCACTGACATCGACTGCACCGGGAATCCTGCTTCACGCCAGCGCTTCATCTGCCGGCAAGCCTCATGGATCACCCATTCGCCGATGGACATGATGAGTCCGCTTTCCTCGGCAATGGGAATGAACGCACCCGGTTCGATCAAGCCCTCGCGCGGATGGTTCCAGCGCAGCAGCGCTTCATAGCTCATCACCTTGCGTGTCGCAAAATCCACGCGCGGCTGGTAGTAAAGTTCCAGCTCGCCGCGCGGCAGCGCGAGATGCAGGTCGTTCTCCAGTTCCAGCCGGGCCTGCAGCATCGCGCTCATGGTGGCGGCATAAAATTGCACGTTGCGCCGGCCGTTGGCCTTGGCCTGGTACATCGCCGCGTCGGCAAAGCTGAGCAGCTTCGCAGGATCGTCGCCGTCATCGGGGAATACACTGACCCCGATGGACGGCGTCATGCGCAGTTCGCGATCACCGATGAGGCAGGGCTGGCTCATTTCCTCCATCAGCTTGGCGGTGATGGGCGCGATTTCAGTACGCACCTGCGCACTCGACAGCACGATCACGAATTCATCGCCACCGACCCGCGCCACCGTATCACTCTCACGCAATACGGAGACCAGCCTTCGCGCCATTTCGCGCAGCACTTCATCGCCGACCGCGTGGCCCAGCGTGTCGTTGACGTTCTTGAAGCGATCGAGATCGAGGAACAGCACCGCGAGATGCCAGCCTTCGCGCCGCGCCTGCGCCAGTGCATGCGTGAGGCGATCCTGCAGCAGGCGGCGGTTGGGCAAGCCGGTCAGCACATCGTGCAGCGAGAGATGGCGCGCCTGCGCCTCGGCCTGCATGCGATCCTCGACTTCGGATTTCAGCTTGACGTTGGCGCGCGCCAGTTCCTCCGTGCGTTCGCGAACGCGCTGCTCGAGTTGTTCATTCAATTGCTGCAACGTTTCCACCAGCTGCCGGCGCTCCGCCACGTCCTCGATGATCCAGATGGTGCCACCGGTCATGGGGCTGACGGGATCGACCGGCCGCGCCTGGATGCGGCACCAGACCCGCGAGCCATCGTAGCGCTTCATGCGGCGTTCGAGTTCGACTGGTTTGCCCTGGGCCAGGAGTGGCCCGACCGCGCTGCCCACTTCGGCATATTCCTCGGGGGTTGCCCATACGGCCATGCCCGATTGGCCGACCAGCCCGCCTGCCGGCCAGCCGAATAATTCCTCGAAGGCGCGATTGGCGTGCTGGAAAGCGCGGTCGCGCGTGAAGGCGATGCCAACGGACGCATTGTTGAGAATGGCTTCGTACTTGAGCAGCGTCTCGTGTTCGGATGCGCCGCCGCCTCCGCCACCACCGGCGCTGCTACTCCCACCCGCGTTAATTCCCGCCGTCGCGCGCGATGCGTCAGGCGGCTGGGAGGGTGACCCGTCATTCCGAGGTGAAAGGCTCATGCGACCACTATGGTATTTATAATATTTTGATCGGCAAAACAGAGTGTGCCTGATAAATGCGCCGTGCGGTGATGGCGGCCCTACTGCGCGGCGCGGCGTGAAAAGCCGCATATGCATACATGCAAGCGAAATCCTGTTTCATCTTGTGCGATGCTGCGCCAGCCGCGCCCGGCCGTGACATCATGCGCAAATGACCAGCCCTGTTCACTATTCCAGTTGTCCCAAATGCGGACATGCATCGCTGCCGCAGGATCAGTCGCTGCCGGCGGCGTGTCCTGCATGCGGATTGATCCTCGCCAAGTTCGGTGCGACGGTAAGCCGAGTGGAACACGATCGAGCAACAGAATTTACCGACGAAGAAAATCCTGCGCGGCGAACCTTCGTGCAACTTCGCGAAGCCGTCCGCTATATCCCACCGCGCATCGATCCCGCCACATGGTGGGCGCGCGCCACGTTGCTGCTGCTGTTGGGCCCGTGGGGACTGCGGCTGATGTGGATGGATCACCGCGACGGGCAACTGTTCACCTCGTTCCTGCATGGCCCGCTGCTGGTTTTCCATGAAGCCGGGCACGTGATTTTCCGGCTGTTCGGCGAATTCATGATGGTGGCGGGCGGCACGCTTGCGCAGCTGCTGATGCCGGCCATCATGTGCGGCGCGCTGCTGCTGAAAAACCGCGATCCGTTTGCCGCGGCTATCGGGCTCTGGCTGTTCGGTGTGAGTGTGCTCGACGTCGCGCCCTACATGTACGACGCACTTCATCCACAACTGACCCTGCTCAACGGCAGCACCGGCGAACAAGGCGGGCACGACTGGATGTACCTGCTGGGCGAAACCGGATTGATCAAGCGCGCGCAAGGCCTGGGTTGGCTGACGCATAAGCTGGGTGCGGCGATTGTATTGCTGTCGCTTTACTGGGCGGGGTGGGTGTTGTGGCAGCAGAAGCTGCGGCTGCAGGCCGCACAGACTGAGCAGGCTGAGCAGGTAGATATTTGAATATTTTCCCGGCCAGATCAAGCAAATATGCGGTTCTTCCGGCATAAATGCCTGAAGAACCGCGCCAGTGCTTCATTTACGATTTTTGGAAACCGGGCATTCGCGCAATAAGCGCTTAACGCCCTTTCGCGCCGCCGCCACCATTGCCGCCACTTCCGTTGCTCGAACCCTGTGTTCGCCCACGTCCGGCTGACGGGTTTTTCCCCGCACCCGCAGCGCCACCTTCGCGGCGCTGTTGCGCCGGTGCGCCGCCCGTCTTGCCACCGCTCTTCGCCTGGCCGCCCCGGCCCTGGCCCTGGCCACCACGCGGCGACTGCCGGCCACCGGGACGATGCCCCGGTGAACGCAACAGGATCGGTTCCGGCTTGGCATGCGGATCGGGTTCAAAACCGGCAATCACGACGCTCGGGATTTCGCGCTTGATGAGACGTTCGATGGCATGCAGGTAGCTGGCTTCATCGATGCACACCAGCGAAACCGCTTCACCGCTGGCGCCCGCGCGGCCGGTGCGGCCGATGCGGTGTACGTAGTCTTCAGCGACGTTGGGCAAATCGTAATTCACCACATGCGGCAGTTGATCGATATCGATCCCGCGCGCGGCGATGTCGGTGGCGACCAGCACCTGCAAATCCCCAGTCTTGAATTCGGCCAGCGCCTTGGTGCGTGCACCCTGGCTCTTGTTGCCGTGAATTGCCAACGAGGTAATGCCGTCCTTGTTGAGCAGTTCAGCCAGGCGATTGGCGCCGTGCTTGGTGCGCGTGAACACCAGCACCTGGTGCCAGTTGTGCTGCTTGATGAGGTGCGAGAGCAGCTGGCGTTTCTTGTCGCGGTCGACCGGATGCACCACCTGCGTGATCGCCTCGACGGTGGAATTGCGCCGTGCGACTTCGATCAGCGCCGGATTATCCAGCAGGTTGTCGGCCAGCGTCTTGATTTCGTCTGAAAAAGTCGCCGAGAAAAGAAGATTCTGGCGCTTGGCCGGCATCAGTTTCAGCACGCGCTTGATGTCGTGAATGAAGCCCATATCGAGCATGCGGTCGGCTTCGTCCAGCACCAGGATTTCTACGTGCGAGAGATCGATGGCGCGCTGCTGGTGAAGATCCAGCAGGCGGCCTGGTGTGGCCACGACGATATCGACGCCACGCTTCAGCGCCGCCATCTGCGGGTTGATGCCGACGCCGCCGAAAATAACGGCCGAATTAAATTTTGTGTACTTGCCGTAGGTGCGAACGCTTTCTTCCACCTGTGCGGCGAGCTCGCGGGTAGGGGTCAGGATGAGCGCACGGACCGCCTTGGTGCCGGTGATTTTTTTCGATGCGGACATCGACAGGCGTTGCAGCAGCGGCAGCACGAAGCCTGCCGTCTTGCCGGTGCCGGTCTGGGCGCCTGCCAGCAGGTCACCACCGCCCAGCACGGCGGGAATCGCCTGCATCTGGATCGGGGTGGGAATGGTATAGCCGTGTTCAGTGACGGCGCGCACGAGTGTCTCGGACAGGCCGAGGGAGTCGAATGACATGATTTACTTTTTGAGGAAGTCGGCCTGTCACCAAGAAGGCGCCAGTCGGAGGCAAACGGAGGGAGATTTACAGCGTCAGAACTGACGGCGGCGAGGGGGACTGGACAATTCGCCGGATGCAGCAAGTATAGCAGCTGGGGGCGAAATCACCTATTCCGGCGCGGATTGCGAATGAAACAGAGGCGTGCCGCAGAAACCGGAAAACCGGGTTTTTCCCTGCGGTCGCGGTCTCCTTTCAGTTGATTTTTTCCAGTGCGGCGAACGCGAAATAACGGTCGCGCGCCAACGTTGCGATAGGCCCGACGGGCAAGGTGCGCGACTCGTAGCGAACGCACGGCGTCACCTTGCCGAAGTTGCCGGTGTTGAAAATTTCCACGGCGGTCTCAAGTTCAGCCGGCAAGACGGTACGTTCCTCCACCGCGATGCCTTCATTAACGAGCAAGGTGATCACGCGGGCGCGGGTGATGCCGGAGAGAAAAGTACCGTTCGCCACGGGAGTCACGACCTTGCCTGCCGGCGTGACAAAAAAGATATTGGCCGTTGCAAATTCGGCGACCTGGCCGTCGTTGTCGCAGACCACGGCGTTGTCAAAGCCACGCTGCTTCGCTTCACGCAGCGCCTTGGTGGAATTGGGATAGAGGCACGACGCTTTCGCATCAGTGGGCGCCATTAGCGGCCCGGGGCGGCGCAGGCCGGAGAGGCACGCCGAAAAGCCGGTGAAGGGCGGCACCGGGGCATCGAACAGCGTCAAGGCGAAGGACGATTTTTCCGTGACGGGTATCAGCAGTCCCTCGGTCGCGAACACAAGGGGCCGGATATAAAGTTCTGCGTCGGCCGGGAATTTGGCGATGCCTTCACGGCACAGCGCATACATCTCATCGACTGTGTGCGGGCATTGCAGCCCCACGGCTTCGGCGGATTTCTGCACACGCTCGAGATGCCGTTTCAGGTCCGGCACCATGCCGCGAATCGACCGCGCACCATCGAACACGGATGAGCCCAGCCATACGCTGTGATCCATCGCGCCAAACAGGGGAGTGTTGCCTTCGGACCAGCTGCCGTTGAAATAGGTAAGGTACATGGGGGATAGGGTGATTTCGCGGTGGGTGAATCCGCCATTATCCCAGCATTCGTCGCGCACGCTTCAAGGCGTGCTTGCGGAACAACGTAAAGCTATCGGGCTGTGCCGTTTCGCCGGGCGGATTCTTCCGCACTGTCGAGGCTGCGATCGAGCCTGAGTTGCATCGGACCGGCATCCTCCACACGCAGGGCGGCGGGGATCATCGTGTATTGCGTGGGCGGGCTTGCGGGTTGCGCGCGGGTCGGCGTGACGGAAGTCGCGCTGAAACCCGCAGTGTGTGTGTCTGGTGCTGCGATCCACAATTTGACGGCGACTGCGAATGAAATCGCCAGGACGCATGACACCAGCACGCCGCGGTAGCGCACGTGCGCGCTGACGGGGGGTACAGGTGGCGGGGACACCGGCCGTGACGGAAGTCTCGCCGCATCGCGCTGGCGGCGCATGACCGCTGGCGAAGCGGAAGAGGCGGAAGAGGTGGGCGCTTCTTCGCCAGCTTCCGGTGCAGCGTCGCGCGTCACGCTGTCGACTGCGCCCGTATCGGTCGCAGGCGCGCCTTGCCGCGCCTCCAGGGCCGCCTGCCGGTCGCGTTCTGCGCGCTTCAGTGCTTTGAGAAGATTGCTCATGATTGGGCGTAATGATACCTGCCAAAGCGACGAATGCACGCACGGTGGTGCAGCCCTGCAACGCGGAGCGGCGCTACAATGTCCCCCCATGAATGATCACCTCCCCCTCGCCGAGAAGTCGCTAGCCGCGCGCATCATCGTCACCGGCGGTACTTTCGATAAACACTACGACGCCATCAAGGGCGCGCTTACGTTCAAGCAATCGCATTTGCCGGCCATCCTTGAGCAGTCGCGCGTGACCATCCCGGTTGAAATCGAGATCAACCAGCTCATCGACAGCCTCAACATGCTGGACGAACATCGCGAACGCGTGCTGGCCTCATGCCGCGCGGCGCCGGAAAAATTCATCATCGTCATCCACGGCACCGACACCATGCAGCAGACGGCCAAAGTGGTGGGCGAGGCGGCGCTCGACAAGACCATCGTCTTCACCGGCGCCATGATTCCCTATTCAGTGCAGGGCTCGGATGCGCTGTTCAACCTGGGCTTCGCGCTGGCGGCAGCGCAATCGCTGGCGCCGGATACATACGTCGCAATGAATGGACGTGTATTCAAGTGGGATGAGGTCAGGAAAAACAAAACGGACGGCGTGTTCGAATCGACACCGGGCGCCTGACCGCTCCGATCCAATGCTGCCGTGCATGGCAGCACGGAACACCCCGAAAAACAGGGTGCACATGCCGGCCAGGGGTTTCGAACCGCAGCCTCAGCGACGCAATCACGCTACATACGCGCACAGGCGATGCATGCTAAATTTCCGTTGCGATTAATGGGGAGGCACCCGTGCTGGGAAAATTGGGACAGTTACTGAACAAGGACGTCGGCGCCCTGGTGAAGGACGCGGGCAAGGTGCTCAATTCCGACGTGGGCTCGCTGGCCAAAGGTGCGGGCAAAATGCTCAATGCCGACCTGGGCGACCTGCTACGCGAATCCCCTGCCCCGGCAGCCGCAGACGAAGTGATCCCTGCTCCCGCGCCCGCAAAAGTGCCGGTTGAAGCGAAGGAAACTAAGGAAACTAAAGCGCCTGCTGCCGCGCCGGTTCATGCACCTGCTCCCGCGCCCGCACCTCCTGCAGCTTCACCCGCACCTGCGCCTGCGCCTGCGGCGGCATTCGATCCCGACGCCACGCAAAAAATCAATCCCGACGCGACCCAGAAATTCGATTCAACGCAAAAACTCGACCCCAGGGACGAAGCCACCGTGGTCATGGCTGCCGGGGGCGGCAAGCCGGAAGCGACTTTGCCGCAACTGACGGATTCGCTCACCTCGCGCCACACGCGGCCGATGCCTACCGGCACCAGCCTGTTGACGCTACTCCCTCACGCCGTCGGCGAATTCGTCCGGCCACATGCCACGCCGGTTGGCGAATTGACCAGTGATCCCGTCCTGGCGATGTACAGCGTCAGCGGCCATCCCGTCGCCGTGCGGCTGGTGCAATGCTGGGACGAAGAAGAAGCGCGCGACCGCCTCAATGATGTGAAGCGCCAGGCGGGCGATAATTTCCGCATGGGCGAGGATCGCAGCTGGATCATGGGTGAAACGCTGCAAGGCCTGATGTTCGCGTGGACGCGCGGGAATTATTCCTACACCGCGACCGCGCCAAAAGGCGAAATCACCATGGTGCGGTTCCTGTTCGCGTTTCCGTACTAGCGCAACTGCACGGCCAACTAGGCCGAGGTCGTTATCCGCGCGCCACTGCCAGCCTGCGCTGCGACAGGCGCAGGCACGTCACTGCGCAAATCCCATAATTCTTCCTGCACCGAAAGCAGCGCCTGGATGACCGGGTCATGCTGGCGCTCACGGCGATAGACGAACCACAGTGTCGTCAACAGCCGGATGTCGTTCCACAGGCAGACTTCCCCGCTGGCGACTTTTTCCAGCGCCAGGTCTTCGCGCATCAGCGCGATACCCAGCCCCGACACCACCAGCGAGCTGATCACCGCCTCCTGGTCGGCTTCCACCACTTTGCCGGGTTCGACATCGTGCTTTCGCAACAGCGTGTGCACCAGCTTGTGGTGCGTGCTGACGGGTGGGGGAATGATCCAGGGCATTTCGGCAATTTCCGGCCAGCCGGCATTCTGCAGGCGGCCCTTCCATGCAGCAGGTGCGGCGACGCGGTACACCACATCACGCAGCGGCAGGCCGGCAATTTCATGGCTGCCGATATCGCCGTAATAAAAACTTGCGTCGAGATCGCCCGACATTACCCGCTCGATGGCTACGCCGGTGACTTCCTGGTGCAGTTCAAGGTGCAGTAACGGAAACCGCGCCACGGCTGAAGTCATGAACTGGCCCAGCCGGATGAATTCGGGATCGCTCAAGGTGCCGATGCTGGCATTGCCCACCACCTGGCCCTTTAACAGGCGCGCTTCGTTCTGCAGCGCGGTGGCGGCGGCCAGCACCTTGCCGGCGCTGGCGAGCACGCGCTTACCTGCGGCCGTTGCCACCATGCCGCTGGGCGTGCGTTCGAACAATTGCAGGTCGAGCTCTTCCTCGAGCGCCTTGAGCTGGGCGCTCAGGGCGGGTTGGCTGATGTGCAGTTTTTCGGCCGCGCGGGTCAGTTGGCCGGCTTCGGCGATCGCGACAAGGCTGCGTAGTTGATAGAGCTCCATGGCAGGTCACCAGGATGGTTTTGGCCTAAAAATTCATTCTATGTGAAATTGCTGTATTGCAACAATATTCGGGCGGATATCAGAAAAATCAATGGGCCGCATCCAAACATACGATTGGAAAATGACCATGATCCGCCCTATCTTCAATTTGTGCAACGCAACATCAATTTCAAGAAAGTAATGAAAAGGAAGCCGAAATGAATGCCGGTAGCAGTCCCGTCAAATTTACCGATGGCCTCGAGCGCGAATGGATTGGTCGCGAATCCGAGGGCGCGGACGGCCGCGGGGTTTCAGATGAATCGGTGCGGTCACTGCTGAAATGGGTCGCTGCGGTGTCGATTGCGGTTGGCCTGCTGCTCATCATTGCGCACGGCGGTCACGGCGTTTTCTGATGTTGACAAGTATTTCAAGGATTTTCCAGGGCAATGGCCACCCGCCTGAGCCCGCTGTTCCACCCCTTCCACCAATGGAGGCTCACATGACTGACTTTACACGCATCGAAGCTCACATCCGCCAGGCGCGGCTGCAACGCAGCGTCGAACTCGGCGACTTGATTTCGGACGGCATCATTGCCGCGTGGTCGGCCGCCAGCGGCCTGGTGAAAAAAGCCGGCAAAGTGAAAAAGCTGGTACAGCCGCCGCCGATCTATTCCACCTCGATGCCGCGCCGCTTCTGATGCGCACCGGGATCGTCTCCTCCTCCACGCTCCATTCATGACGGCGTGGATTCAGCCCCCGGTTTTGCCGGGGGCTTTTTTATTCAGCGGTGGTTTTTGTCCACGGAGTACGCCATGACTATCCCTGTTCATAGCCTGAATGCAGGCCATCGCGATTTGCTGAAACGCCATTTTGATGAACTGGCCGATGAGGACGTGCATTTGCGCTTCGGCAGCACGATAAATCGCGATGCGCGCCACGCCTATGTCGACAATCTTTCGTTCGAGCGCGATACCGTGTTCGGCGTTTATGCCGACGACCTGAGCCTGCTCGGGGTGGCGCACCTGGCGTGCCTGCGGCCCACGGCAGAACTCGGCATCAGCGTGCTGGCGGCGCATCGCGGGCACGGTCTCGGTACGGCGCTGTTCCAGCGCGCCATCATCCGCGCGCGCAACCTGCAGATCATGTCGATGTTCATGAATTGCCTCACGCAGAACGGCGCCATCATGCACATTGCGCGCAAGGCCGGCATGCATATCGTGATCGATCATTCGGGCGCGGACGCCTACCTGCAATTGCCGCCGGGGAATCCCCTGACGTTTGGACAGGAGATCGCCGAGCAAAAGCTGGCCTTGTTCGACTGGACACTGAAGGCGAATGTCGGTTCGATGCGGCGCATGACCGGAATATAATTCCGGATGGTAAACTCCAGCATTGGCGCGGTTTACGTGGCATTTTTGGCTGTTAAGCCGCGCCGGCGCTAGAGTTTCACCTTAAAACTGCGATATTTCGCTAGATTTTCTCGCCGCGCGCACGCCGTGCCGCCAGCCCGCCTTCACGCGACCAGCAACGCTCCAGCCAGGCCTTGGTGTAGGGGAAATGTTCCAGCGGCATGCCCAGCGCGCGATACATGACCGACGCGGTGTTGAGATCGGCCACCGTAAAACTCGATCCCACGAGGCAGGTGTGGCGGCTGAGCGTGTCTTCCAGCACTGCCAGTGGTTTCTGCAATTTATCCCATGACTGTGCGGCAAGCGCGGCGTCCCGCTCGGCTTCCGGCTTGCCGATGGTGTTGAGATACCAGTTGAAGGAATTCATCTCGACTTCGGTCAGCACCCACAGTGCCCACTGCATCGCCAGCGCTTTTTCTTCCGGCGTATGCAGGCTGATGGCCGAAGGAAATTTCAGGTCGAGGTAAAGATTGATTGCCAGCGATTCATAGATTGCAAAGCCGTCGACGATGCAGATCGGCACCTTGCCGTTGGGGTTCCAGTCGGTGTAGGGCGGCTGCTTTAACGCGGGATCGCTGGTGACGATCGGATCGCTTTCATAGGGCAACTTCAGTTCGGTGAGCATCCAGATGGTGCGCATGGCGCGCGAGGCCGGTGTGCCGATCAGTTTTATCTTGGGTGTGGTCATGGGTGTGGTGTTGATGGCGAAAACAGCAAGAAATTATTGGCCCGGCGTTGAGGCCGGCCCCGGCGGCGCGACCTGCGCGCCTTCGATGTTGTGGCGCTTCAGCGATGCAGCGACAAAGCCAGTGGCCTTCATCTCTTCGACGAAATCGGACAGGAATTTCTTGCCCGTTGCGCGTCCTTTCGGCAACGTCATTGCCTGGTTGATCACCATGAAGCGGCCGTCGAGCAGGCGCACGCCGGGAATGCGCAGCGCGTCGGCCTGCAGCTGCTGCTTCACACCGGCCGCCACTTCAAATTTTTCTTTCATCATCAGGTCGGACACCGCCTGCGAGGTCGGCGCATGCATCAACTTCGCATTTTTCAATTCGCGGGTAAGGTACAGATCATATGCGCTTCCACGGCCCGCCACGACACGGATACCAGCGCGATCGACCTGATCGTTACCCGTGATAGGCGAATCCTTCACCACCAGGTAGGCGCCTTCGATGATCACGTACGGTGGCGTGAAATCGACGTCCG
>JBDTWS010000066.1:0-19677 GCA_040006575.1 Betaproteobacteria bacterium | reverse complement strand
TGGACGATATCCTTCCCTGCGCACCGAGATTGAAGCTGTGGCGAGCGCGCTGCGGAAGCATGCAATCGCAACTGAACTGAAATGGCCCTCGGTGTGGCAACACGGTGATTTCAAGCTGGAAAACCTGATTCTGGATCCCGCCACTTACTCGATCGTGGGCGTCATTGACTGGGAACTCTCGTGCGAGCGAGGATTGCCATTGCTGGATTTGCTTTATCTGATCGTCTACGACCGCGGCGTCAATGAAGGTCTCAAGCTGGAGGATGTGTACCTCATGGAAATCCTGGAATGGAAATTTTCCGCGCGCGACAACGCGCTTCTGGATGAATACCTGCGTACCGTTGGAATGACAGTGACAGATGCGAAAATATGGGCGGCAACCTATCTTATCCACGACATTGGCATTCGCCGGTTTTACAGCGTCTCCGATCCGCAACACGTCTCCATATTAAAAAAAATGCTGAGCAAAACTGCCGATGCACTCGCTTCACCGCAATCGGGTGCTGCGGCCGAACTTCGCGGTGCGCCTGCGGCGGGGACGTCAACATGATTGTCCTTGCGTGGATCATCTGGCTCTCCCTGGGCTTCCTGGCGTACCACTACCTGGTCTATCCCCTGGCGGTGATATTGCTCGCGAGGAACGCGGGCAAATCGCCGGCGGCAATGGACGAAGCCCACTGGCCGCGCGTCAGCCTGATCGTGGCTGCGTACAACGAGGAAAAAGTGATCGGCCGAAAAGTGGCCAACTCACTGGAGCTTAACTATCCCCGCGACCGGCTCGAGATCATCGTGGTATCGGACGGGTCCAACGACAACACCATGTCCATCGTCGCCGGATATGCCGATCGCGGCGTGATTTCAATGCACGAGCCTGCACGACGCGGAAAGACAGCTGCATTGAACCGTGGCGTGGCCGCCGCCAACGGTGAAATCGTCCTGTTTTCTGATGCCAATAACGACTACAACCCGGAAGCGGTGCGGGCGCTGGTTCGGCATTTTTCAGATCCCACTGTCGGTGGCGTCTGTGGCCTCAAGCGCATTCGCGAAGCGCCGGATCGTGAATCGAGCGCGGGCGACAGCCTTTATTGGCGCTATGAGTCGGCAATCAAGCTTGCCGAAAGCAGGCTCGGCTCCATCACCAACGGCGACGGTGAGATTTTCGCCATTCGTCGTTCGCTGTATGAATCGATGGACGAAACCGTCATCAATGACGACGCGGAACTCACACTGCTCATGATCAAGAGGGGCTACCGCATACTTTATGAAACCGCCGCCGAATCTTATGAGTACGCTTCGATCGAAATTCGCGATGATTTTTTCGTGAAAGTTCGCATGGTTGCCGGCGGATTCCAGACGATCGCGCGTCACGCGGCATTCCTGCTGCCGCCACGCAGCTGGTTCACATTCGCATTTTTTTCACACAAGATACTTCGCTGGATTGCGCCGGTATTCCTGATCGCGATGCTGCTTTCAACGCTGGTGGTGTCCCTCGTTTCTTTTGACCCGCTATATTGCATTTTCCTCGGCGGGCAGCTCGCATTTTATGCGCTGGCGACGTTGGGCTGGATCATGCGAAAGCGGCCGCATTTGCCGACACTACTCTATGTTCCGTTCTATTTTTGCGCGATGAATACGGCCGCATTTTTCGGGTTGATGCGCCACCTGAGGCGAACACAGCAAGTTCAATGGCGCAAGGCCAAACGTTAACCTGCATTCGACGTTGAAATAGCAATTCGAGGGCGAGGGAGAAGTCGTGGGTACATTGGTAATTGCTTTCTTGATCTTGTTGGCCGGGTTGTCGGCTGGGGTTTATGTTGTGATCCGGTCGCGTAATCTTCACTACTGGCTGCCGGCCTACATTCACGAACGTTTGCAGCCCCGGTGCGCTCCCCCGGCAGGCGGCACAGATGTTTATTTCTGTTTTGCCGACCACTATGAACCTTATGGCCACGGCGCCGACGCGGCAACTGCACGCAAGCGAGTCAGCCGCTGGACGGAAAGCTATCCTCCCATCGCGATGCGGCATACCGACAGCAATGGGCGTCACCCGGTGCACTCATTTTTCTATCCCGCGGAAGAATACGATCCGGCTGTGCTGGACCAGGTGAAGACGATCTGTAGCGCCGGCCTGGGTGATGTGGAAGTTCACCTTCACCACGACAACGATACAGCAGAAAATTTCGGCAAAGCCCTCGATACATTCAAGACCCAGCTTCATGAACGTCATGGCTTCCTGCGGCGGGACCCGGACAGTGGAGAAATTGTCTACTGCTTCATCCATGGCAACTGGGCCCTGGACAACTCCCGCCCGGACGGCCGCTGGTGCGGCGTGGATAACGAACTGGAAGTGCTGGTGAGAACGGGTTGCCGCTGCGATATGACGATGCCTTCCGCGCCCAGCGATACCCAAACCGCGAAGATCAATTCGATTTACTTCGCGCGCGGCCATGCCGGCCACCGAAAATCACATGACACCGGCAGGGATGTGGTGCGTGGCCAGTGGGGCGCGCCGGATGAACTGCTGCTGGTGCAGGGCCCGCTCTGCCTGAACTGGAAAAGCCGCAAATTTGGACTCATTCCGCGGATCGAATCTGCCGAAATTTCCTACGATGCACCGCCGACTGCGGAACGTGTTGAATTGTGGGAACAATGCGGCGTTGGCGTTCGTGGCGCTGAAGGCCACTTGTTTATCAAGATCCACACGCATGGCGCTGTGGAAAAAACCATGGACATGCTTTTTTCGGGTGGATTCGACACGCTATGGCAATCACTTGAAACGCGTTTCCGTGATCGCCCCGGATATCGGTTGCACTATTTGAGCGCCTGGGAGATGTACCAGAAAATCCGGCAACTAGCCGACGCGCCCGCTTCCGGCGCGGCTGCGTAGTCATCCGCATGCGCGTCATGCAGCTCATCGAGTCCCTGGAATTTGGTGGGGCCGAGAAAGTCGTCATCGATCTTGCCAACGAGTTGGCGACGCGCCACGACGTCTCGATCTGCTGCATAAAACGCCTTGGCCCGCTCGCGACCGATGTGGACAGGCGCATCCAGGTACATTGCCTGCACAAGGGCGAAGGCAATGACTTTTTCCTGGCTTTCCGCCTGGCCCGGCTACTGCGCAAACATCGCATTGAGGTCATGCATGTTCACAACTGGGGCGCATTTCTCGAATGTGCCTTGGCGGCACTGCTGGCGCGGACTCGCGTACGCATTCACAGCGTGCATGGACCTTACCCGCATTACGGTGCGGATTGGCGCTCCCGCACCAAGTTGGCCGCACGACACTTCCTTGAGCGCATGTTTGCGACCGGCTTCACGAAAATCGTCACGGTGTCGGATTCGATCCAGGCATACCTCCGCGACGACATTCGCGTGGCTGCTTCTCGCATCACAACGATTCACAATGGCATCCGCATCGCCACACCCGTTGTCCCGCGTCCTGCTGGCGGCATGGTTTCCTGCATCACTGTCGGCAGGCTCGCCCGTATCAAGAATCACGACATGATGATCCGCGCGTTTCATGAAGCGGGCCTGCATGGCGCCAGGCTCTATCTCATCGGTGACGGTCCCGAGCGTGAAAAGCTCGCGCTGCTGGTCGAGGAGCTTGGCATTGCCGATCGTGTTGAGTTTTGCGGTTTCCGGCACGATATCGCGGAGCAATTGGCGCGCAATGACATTTTCCTGATGTCGTCGGACTACGAAGGAATTTCCATCGCCGTCCTTGAGGCGATGCGTGCCAGCCTGCCAATCATCGGAACGCTGGTCGGCGGCATGGCGGAAACCATAAACGACGGCGACAACGGCATCCTGGTCCCGCCACGAAATGTAGCGGCAATGGCGGCCGCGCTGAGCAAACTCGCGCAATCCCCGGCAGAGCGCCAACGAATGGGGCAATCCGGGCGACGATATCTTGAGGCCGAATTTTCTATCGTGACGATGGTCCGGCGCTATGAACAACTTTACACAGGTGAGGCAGCATGAATAGTGTCGACAGGCCACTTCGGATTCTCTATCACCACCGCACGCAGGGGCGAGGCGCTGAGGGCGTACACATCGTCAGCATCGTCCATGCACTTGAGCGGCTGGGCCATGAGGTCACCGTGCTTTCTCCGTCAGGAATTGATCCACTCGGTGTGGCAGGGGATGCGCCGGTCGACAAATCAACGGTCAAGACACAGGGCATGCAATCGGTCTGGAAATGGATCAGCCGCCATTTGCCCAACGCCCTCTTTGAGCTTGCGGAAATACTCTACAACGTGCCGGCGACAATTCGACTCAAACGCGCGCTGAAATTGCAGCGCTACGACATTGTCTACGAGCGCTATGCATTTTTTCTCGTCGCCGGGGCGTTCACGGCATCGAGGCTCGGGATTCCGTTTGTGCTCGAAGCCAATGAAGTCAGTGGCATCCGCGATCGCGCAAGACGGCAGACATTCATTTGGTTGTGCGGTCGATTTGAAAAAGCCCTGTTTAGTCGATGCAACGGAATACTCACGGTATCGAGCCATCTTCGCAACCGCATTCTCGCCACAGGCGTCGACGAAAAACTGGTCAGGATCGTTCCCAATGCGGTAGAAGTTTCCAAATTTCAAAACGTCGTACGTGACCCGGCGCTGGCAACAGAGCTGGGTTTGCTGGGTAACCGGGTACTGATCGTGGCGGGCTGGTTTGACAAGTGGGATCGGCTCGACTTCCTCCTTGACGCACTCGACCAACTGGTGAAGTCATTTCCCGACGTCAAGCTCGTCATGGTGGGCGATGGGCCAGTGCTGGCCGATGCGAGAACCCGCGCTGCATCACTTGGCATCGAAAAGCATATTGTGTTTACCGGCGCTGTGCCGAGGCGCGATGTGCTCCGGTACCTCGCTCTCGCCGATATTGCGGTGTTGCCACACTCCAACGAGTTCGGTTCCCCGGTAGTGATGTTTGAATTCATGGGGCTGCGCATTCCGGTGGTGGCGCCAAAGCTGGCACCCATAGAAGACGTGCACGTCGATGGGCAGACGGCGCTGCTGTTCAAGCCGCTGGATCTTCCCCAATTTGTAGAAAAACTCAGTTCGGCCTTGTCGTCCCCGGCGCTGCGCGCCGAAATTGCCAGACGCGCATACGAAAAATTGATTCGGGAACACACCTGGGAGCAAAATGCCCAGCAAATACTGGATATGGCGGGTGCCGGCAAGTTGGCGAACTAGAACTCGAGCGTATCAGAGCGTATTGGCTACCTGCACGGCTTCAGGGAACGCTACTCAAGCATCCTAATTTCGCCCACCGTGACCAGTTGAAAATTGTGCTCTTTAAGGTGTGCGAGCACCCGGGGAAGAATTTCTACTGTGTGGGCATAGTCATCGTGAAACAGCAGGATGCTGCCGGCGGGAATGGATTGATTCTCAATGTACTTGAACAAAGATTGTGAATCGCGCAAGTAGGAATCACGGCTGTCGAGTGACCAAAAAATAAAACAAAACCCGCGTCGAAGCAAGGCAAAAACCGAACCCGGGGTGATGCTTCCAAATGGTGGCCGGAACAGTCGAGGCAGTTTTCGGCCCAGAATTTTTTCCAGCGACTCCTGGGCGCGAATAACATCTTCTACATAGGCGGCGGTAGGTACGGAATTCGCGTCTGGATGTGCGTAACCGTGGTTTCCCAACTGGTGGCCGCGTTGCACGATGTCCAGCACCAGCTCGGGATTTTTTTCGGCCATGCTTCCCTGCAGGAAAAACGTCGCCTTTGCGCCATGCTCGGCCAATGCGGCAAGGATGCGCGGCGTATTCTCGGGATGCGGGCCATCATCGAATGTAATGGCGATGCAGCGTGATCCCCGGCGTCCGCTGACCACGAAAGATTTCGGCGCCAACCATGCCGCCATGCGTTTGATGCCGCTGCCGATACCCATAACTCGTTGATGCCTTTCAATAGCATGCCGCTTATATTCAAGGGCACGCACGTGACTGTAGAGCCTGTGCGGTGGCGGGTCAACTGGCTGCGCGGATGAACATTCGCAGCACAAACATGCAAGCCCCCGGCGCGCCTGGCACCGACTGTGGTCCGGGCATGCGATTCTGCGGGAAATAAGCGAGATTCATCGATAGACGCAAAGGTATAATTTGCCGCTATGCCGACACCGTCGATTTGCCTCGTGGCTGAACTTCCTCCTCCCTCTGGAGGCATGGCTGTTCAGGCTGCATGGCTAACAGATTTGCTGCGTTCTGCAGGCCAGACGGTGGTGAACGTGCAAACCAACCCGCTCCCGCCTGGAAGTGCCTGGCGCCGTCTGCCGCTGGCGCGCGGCATTGTGAATTTTTATCGATTTTGCCGTCATCTGCCACGCGCCTGCGCGCAGTCCGATATCGTGCATGTGTTCAGCAATTCTTATTTGAGCTTTTTCCTGTTCACAGCCCCGGCGGTACTCTGGGCAAAGTGGTTTGACAAGCCGATCGTGCTCCACTACCACGGCGGTGCAGCGGCTGCCTTCCTGAGTCGATGGGGCTATCTGGCGCGCCCTTTTATTCGTTCGGCGCGAACGGTCATTGTCCCTTCGTCGTTCCTTCGAGAAACGTTTACCCAGAACGGCGTGAAAACGGTAGAGATCCCGAACGTTCTCGCCGCAAACCTCCCTTATCGAAAGCGGACGGTGCTGCAACCGCGCCTGGTCATGACGCGCCATCTTGAGCCCGTATACAACATTGCCTGCGGCATAAATGCATTCCGCCTCGTTCTCGACCGGCATCCTGGTGCCACGATCGTGATAGCAGGCGGCGGCAGTGAGCGGCAGTCACTTGAACGCCTCGCCGAAAAACTGGGGCTCGGCAAACAGGTGACATTTACCGGACCGATCACCAATTTAGAAGTGCTCTCGCTGTACGATCAGTCAGACATTTTTGTGAATTCGTCCAACGTCGACAACCAGCCTGTCTCAATTCTCGAAGCCTTCGCTTGCGGGCTGGCGGTAGTGAGTACCGCAGCAGGAGGTATTCCACATCTTGTCCGTGATGGGGAGGATGCGTTGTTGGCGCGAGTCAACGATCCTGCCGACCTCGCGCGCCAGATCCTTCGCCTGCTGGAGGAACCAGCGCTCGGCGCAACAATTACAGAGAATGGCCTGATGCGTTCACGCGCATTCAGCGGATCCGAGATTTATCGACAACTCAGCTTGGTCTACGATGAGGCGATGAGTTCATGAATTTCTACCAGGATGTTTTTTTCCGGGTGCTGGATTTTGCGAGGGGACGCCGAACCATCGACCGGCTGCACTTCTTGCGCAGTTCCCAGCATTGGAGTCCGGAGGCGTTGAAGAAATGGCAGCTCGACCGCCTGAATGAATTGCTGGCCGAGGCCCGCAAGAACTCCAAGTACCACGCCAAGGCGCTTGCTGATGTGAACTTGCCCCTTCAGTCACTTGACGCGCTTTCGGAACTTCCCATCCTGGCGAAAGCGGCAATTCGCGAAAACTTTGAGGGATTGAAAAACAGTTCACTACCTCCCGCACGTTTCATCAAGAACCGGACCGGCGGGTCAACGGGCGAACCCATGTTCTATTGTTGGGACAAGCGTGGCCAGGATTGGAATCGCGCCAGTGTTTACCGCAGCGCTGAATGGGCGGGAGTCGCACTCGGAGAAAAAACCGTCACCATGTCCGGGTCGCATTTCGACTACTCACAGGGGCAGACGCTTTTCAGCCGGTTTATCTATTTCCTGCAGCGATATCGCGACTTTCCGGTGGCCTACCTTGATGATGAACTGCTGGAGCGCTATTTTCTTGAGTTGCTGGAATTTCGTCCTACCAGCATCTGGGGCTACGCAAGTGGCATTCACGCGTTTGCCAATTACATTGAAAGAAAGCACGCCGGCACAAACTTCGATTTCCTGCGGGCACTTGTGACGAGCTCCGAAACGCTTCGCCCGGAGCAGCGCGAAACAATTAATCGCGTATTTGGCAGCGGAAAAGTTCACGATAACTACGGCAGCCGGGAAATTTATATCGGCGGCGAATGCCGCGCGCACAATGGTTACCACCTGCATGGAGAAGTGGTAATTGTGGAGATCGTCGACAAGAACAACCGCCCCTGCCCGGCTGGGACACCCGGACGCGTGTTGATCACGGATCTGTCGAATCTCGCATTTCCGTTCATCCGCTACGAAATTGGCGATGTTGCGTCGCTTGCCGCGCCGGGCACCTGCTCTTGCGGGCTGTCGCTGCCGCGATTGCAGTCACTGGAGGGGCGCATTGCAGACGTTATTGTGCTCAGGGATCGCATACTCACGGCGCCAAACGTCACCATCATCATGAGCGATTTCCGCGGCGTCAAGTCGTACCAGATCCGCCAGGACTCGATAGACGAGTTGAAAATTCTGGTTGTACCCGATTCCGACTACAACGAAACATTCAGTGAATACATCCTCGGCGCCATGCGAAAAATGGTTGATGGCCAGGCTACGGTTACTTTGCAACTTGTGGATGACATTCCGCTACCGGAATCAGGTAAGCGTAGATATATCATTTCGACGGTGAGCAAGGATCATATCTAGCCATGAATGCATTGGATTCTTGCTGTCCTGAACGTGCCACGCCGTCAACACATGCGCGTGTGGTCGCGCGCGCAATCGCGACGATTGTATTGGCGCTGTTATTTCCGGCTGTAGCGGCCGTACAAGCCAAGCCGCCGACAAGTGTCGCAGCCGGCGTAACTCCACACTCATCGCGCGACGCGACAAATGCGACCGGCACCACCTGGTTTATCTCACCCGCTGGGAATGATTCAAAGCCAGGGCGTTCCGCAGAAACTGCAATGAAGTCGTTTGCTCGCGCGTTCTCACGGATGGCAGCGGGTGATGAACTTGTCCTGCTCAATGGCACTTATTCGGTTGAAAACGGTACTGGCATTATCCATTACCAGGGAAACAAAGCGGCGCAGCCGCCGTCGGGGAAGAGTCCTACGCAACGTACCGTCATACGTGCGGACCAACCGGGCAGCGCCATCGTCAAGGGAACGCTATTCCTCGGACGAAGTGCGCGCAAGGACTCGTACCTGCGCATTCAGGGAATCACGTTTGACGGCGGTGGCAGCTTGTTCAATACAAGTTATGTCTACATCAAAGACTGCGGATTTCACGGCTCATTCGGGATTGGTACAAACGATCACCACGAAGGCAACAGCTACAACCTGATCGAAGACGTGTGGATTTGGGCATCGGGGCAGCGAATCATCGCGATCAACTATCGATCCCATTTCAACGTGTGGAGACGTGTATTGGTGCGCGGTGACGGCTGTGGGCAGCGTGAATGCCAGGGAAGCGGCAATCCCAACGTGGGCATTACCGTATATGACTCAAACAATGTCTCGTTTCAAAACGTAATGGTCGTCGACCGATTGCTGCTGGCAGGCGATTCGCCCTACGCAGATTTTGCCGTCGCGCAGCATACGCCGGAGCCACGATATTACCTGGGCAAGAACGAATGGCTAGGCACCATTTCCCTCAACTCACCTGACAATGGTTATTACATGGAGCCGGATCGCGGTCAAACACTGGACCCAACCATAAAGATCTCCAATGCCATTGCCTGGAACTCTGCGGGATCCGGATTCAACCTTGACCGTGAAGGCACACATGACCTGCTCGAAAACCTGACGGCTTCCGCCGGCGGAGATGGCATTCGCGTCGCGCCGGCCCTAGCAGACAAGTCGGGGCAATTACGAAATTCGCTCGTGGTCCGAGCTGGCAGGTTTGGAGTGAACTCGGCATTTCCTTCAAGCTACATGTCGATATACGGCTCCACCGATCAGGCTGTCAACAGGAAACAGGCGCCTTGCGAGCGATCGTGCTTTTTCACCAATCCTCGAAGTGATGGTCAGCCGCCTTCTTTACGCTTTCTCCTTCGAGTTGAAGAGGGCTCTTTCCTGAGCGCGCGCGGGGAAAATGGAAAGCCCATTGGCGCTGTGATCATGCGCCGATATGGCCGCGACGGCGCTTATTTCAATGAGGCCGGCTACAACACACTTACGCCGGATCCTTTGTGGCCGTGGGCGAATGAGGAGCGCATCAAGCGTGAAATGTGTGCCGACACGCGGCGTGGTTTTTGCGCAAGCCAGTCGTTGACGCATTATCTGTGGTCGCAACTCGGCAATGAACCCAATGCCGCTCTTTATCAGACCAATTCCGGCGTGCAGAAACGTTGAGTTGCAGTCATTACTTCTCGAAAAGACTTGGGGAAGGCATGATGTCACTTGTGAGCGAGTCCGACACGACTCTTTTCCGAACCATCCGGTTTGCGGCAGTTCGGTCGATCCGTAATTTGCGTGATTGTCTTGTCCGCACGCGAAACGCTGTAGGCAGAGCATGATATTCGCGTATGCCTATTTGCTGACACTGTTCATGGCGCCGCAGCTTTGGATCCCGCCCTTCATCGACCTGCCGGTCGATTACCTCATTTACCCGATATGGCTTCTTTACGCCCTGCTTTCGGGACGCCTGGGCAGGACCAAATTTTGTGCGCCAGACTTTTTTTTCATGGCATTCATCGCATGGATCGCTTTGTCCATTATTGTCAGTGGTACGACATGGAACTTGATGCCGATCGTCGTGATGAAATATGTGAAGTGGTTGGTGCTTTACATTTTGATTCGCTGCACGGTTTCAAGCGTCGCGGATTTGCGTCGGGTTGCGGCCTTCATTGTTGCGCTTGTCTATATCCTGGTCGTAGAAGGCATTCAGCACAAACTTTCACCTACCGGCATCAACTGGGCAGGACAACCGCTCGGCTGGATTGATCCAGCGGTACTGGCAGCAGGAGGAACTGGTAGAACCAAGTGGATTGGCGTATTTGACGGGATTGGCGTTTTTGCCGTCGTTTACACCATCGCGTTACCTTTCGTTTTACAGTATGCATCCTCAAATTTTTCGGCCACGGTGCGGTGGTTAAATCGCATTGGCCTGCCGTTTCTTTTTGTGGCGCTTTACTACACCGGTTCACGCGGTGCATTCCTTGCGACGCTGGCCCTTATCAGCTTGCATCTTGCCGCCAAGTATCGCGTAACATTAAAAACTATTATTTTGGCGTCCACTTTTGTGCTTGTCGCATTTGCGTTGGCGCCATCTCACCTGACGCAAACACGAGACAGCTCAAATTCCGCGCAAAATCGTGTTGATGTATGGGCACAGGGCGTCAGCATGCTCGCCAGCAACCCCGTGACAGGCGTCGGCCGAGGAAATTTCATTGAACATACCAGAACGATTATTGCCCACAACTCTGGCGTGGAAATCATGGCGGAGACCGGGCTGATTGGATTATTCCTTTGGGTATCTATCATTACCTCGTGCCTGCGAGCAGCTTACCTGCGGCACCAAGCGTGCCAGCTACAGGCCGAGCGGGACATCGTTTCAGGAATAATCCTGAGTGTCGTCGGATACATCATCAGCTCATTCTTTGTGACGTTGGAGTACGAGACCTTCTACTTGCTATTGGCGCTGTGTGTCGGCACGATTGACGCACAATCAACCAAGCATTTGTACCGGAAAAGAGAGCTGATCATGTGCTGCGCCATTGTTTTTGTATTTGTAGCCGCGATCAAGATAGTTGCCATGCTTTACTAGTACAACATTGTCCCTCCAACCCGAAGTCACATTTGTTTTCGAGTGTGGCACCGAGAGTTTTGGAACAATGGACTACAAGCGCGAACTGACAATAAAGCAAACCGCCATCACGCCTATCGAAACAAATGTGGCGGCAGCCCAGCGAGCCTGACTGAAATTCCGGGCTGCGACAGCATAGCTGGAGTGGCTATAACCACTTCGAAATCGGCTTAAAACCGGCCTTTCAACAAGTCTGTTGAGCAGCGTCGCCAGAAGTGTCACGCAAACAAATGCCGCAATGATAGCGAGCCAAGGAGTCACATGTCGCGCCTCAATACACGCGATAATGACCCAGCCAATTTGCTCGTGCAAAAGATAAAGCGGATAAGAAATAACGCCAAAGAACACAAGCGGCTTCCACTCAAGAAGTTTGAACTCCTCACGGGAAGCGATCCATACGAGGGCAAACACAACTACTGAGGCCATGGTCAAAACAATGCGATTGCTGGCTGCGATGGCAAAGATGGCAATTAGGACAAGCAGGCCATGCTTCGATTTAAATACCCTGTCACGCAAAGAGAGATACGCGGCAATGCCAAGTGCAAACCATGGTATCCAATCCAGCAGCAGGAAATGGCGCAAAGCGTACGATATCTTTATGCCACCAAATGTCTCAGCCAGCGTCGCCGCAGCAACCATGCCGACCCAAAGTATGAATATTTTCAGAGAGTGGCGAAGCAATCGGGTTACCCACAACCCGAGCATCCAGACGTAAAACAAAAGCTCCACCTGGAGAGACCAATAAGCCCTGTCTACGTCTTGTACAGAGAAAAACGATTGCAGCATGGAAAGGTTAACAAGCGCCTCATTCCAACGGACGCCGTAGCCCGGCAGCCCGACGAGTGATACCACTATCCATGTTGATGCGACAGCAACCCAATATGCGGGATACAGGCGAGAGAAACGTGATACAACAAAATCCAGCGGCGCACTTATCCCGTCCAGTGTCATGTAAATGACGAACCCGCTAATCGCGAAAAATAGATTTACCCCCAGGTACCCAAACGCAACCTCGAAATAGGTCGGTTCGATATGATGAAATATCTGATCGTACCTGGTCGTGTAGTGAAAGCCGACAACGCTCAATGCCGCGATGGCGCGCAAGCCATCGACTTGCGTAAGCCTGGGCTGTTGTGCGCGACTGCCGGCGCTGTGTACCCCTGATTCGGGCTGAGTCTTACTCATCCTGGCCTACGAGAAATCGTGAATTGAACTTGATCAGCTCGACGTTGCTGACCGAACAGGTTCGCCCGAATTTCTCGGGACGCAGTTGGTTCTGCGTCTGAAGCGTCAACAGCAATATTTCATCTGCACGATGGCGTGCATTTGCGGCTGCAAACGAAAATAGTTTTCCATTTTTATGAATGCGACGAGACTACGAACGTCGGTTTCCACTTTGCCTGGCAGGTTTTCAGGGATCAATGGCAACCGGGACGGCGTTGCCGAGTTGCTCCCAAACATAGGAGGTCAAGCTTACTTGCTTGCTTCCATCCAGCCGCAATCCTGTGGCGCAGAATCCACGCGTGGTAACTGCGCACATTTCCTGCTTGATTCGCGCCTGATTCGGCCACGGCCAAAGCGCAACTGCCGTTCCAGTGTTATAGCCCGCGTCACCGAAACGTGTCCCGTCGGCGCCAATTCTGTTTACGATATTGGCACCATAATCTGCGCCGCCCGATCCTGTTCCCTTCAACGCCGATCCCGCTTCAATTCTAGTGGGATATTTCAACGATGGCGTTGCACCATCAGCGGTAGGGTTAGTGGTGCGAACACCAACGGTTGGCGTTGTCTGGTTGTAGAGTGACGCGCTTCCGAAGGTGTCCGTAAAGGACGGCGTAAGGCTGGAGTTGAGACCACGGTTAAAGCCCTTCACAATCGTATTTGTAACTGATGTCCCCACACTTCCTGGTCCCACGCGAATGCCATCACCCTGTTGCGCGGGCGATATTATGGTTGCGTTGCTGAGTATCAGTCGACCATTGGCAGCGACGTTGATTCCGTCAAAGTCAACCGTTCCCGTGACGATGACATCCTTAACTGTCCAAGTTGGATCAACAGGAATTGTGTCATCAGCCTCAAAGTGGAACCCTGCGTCTGGCACGCTGATAGCCATTGAGCCGAGCCACTCATTTCTGCCCAGATAACGCGCAGCTGAGGGCGTATGCTGTGCAGTAGCAAAGCTGCCATAGGGTTCGTCGGATGGCGACAGGATTCTGTCTATGACCATGACGTTTTGCATGGATGCGTCCCTCGAATCGTATACCGTGAATCCAACGTTCGGATTCCCACTTCCCGAGCAGTCGCTCGTGCCGCAGCCGTCACCGCGAACCACGAGTCGGCGCCAAACATTTCTGTCAGCTTGGTAGTTGATCGCGATGATTCTCTCGCCGGCCGCCCAAACCCATACGTCCTCGATCAAGTTGTCCGTATTTCCATTTTGATGATCAGCTGTGCCTATGCCGAACGTCCCATGGAAACCACAGTCCTTGATCGTGTTGAAACTCGTGTTGTAAAGATCTCCCGTTCCTTCGAAGGTGATTCCCTTGATAAGAATAAAGGAGTCTTTTCTTGTCGACCGACCAATGAACAAACCGCCATTCACGGTAACTTTGCCTGGATTTTGAGCGCGCACGACGGTCATGCGTGACAGGCTTACTCCACTTTTTGCTTGCGCAGAATTTACGCCATATTGCGACGTGTCCCAGTGTATGACGCCCGTGGTGGCCGGTGAGTATTGGCCATCCAGGAGTATCAGTTCGTCGCCGGCCGCCATCGCCCCAAATGCCTTTGCGAATGTCTTCCACGCGGTCGCAGGAGTCTGGCCGTTTGCTGCGTTGTTACCGGTGGGGGAAATGTACCAGGTCGGCGCCGACGAGAAGCTGGCGATAACCGTACAGTTGCCCGTTACCGGATTTGTTGTGTACGTAGAACCCGTAATCGTGCCGCCGCAAGTTCCCCCAACGCTCGCCGTGAAGCCGCTGCTTGGCGTCAGCGTAAAAGTGAGCATTGTGTTGGGTACAACCGTTTGCGGAGTAGTCGGACTAATTGTGCCATTTGCACCGGACGACGGCGTCACCGTATAGGTGACGCAGACCGTGGGAGGACACGGCGTTCCGAGGTACTCCCAGACGTAAGACGTAAGTGTATTTGCCCCACCAAAAAGTGTTGGGCTAGTGGACGCAAATCCACGGAACGTACTATTGGTTGCAGGGCTATTTCCCGCGGGAACGTTGTTGGCTTCCTGGAAGACAGTTTTGATCGTGTCCTGGTAAGGCCAGGGCCACAAGTCCACTGACGTGATCTGATCGTAACCTGCCTGTCCCCATCTTGTGCCAGACACGCCGTACTGCTTTGTTATCACTGCACCAGGCGTGTTATTCAGGAGATTGGCGGGATTGGCGCCGGGCTTCAACAACGATGCGGTTGCTGATGTGATGAGATCCACAGCGGGCCCGGGAACGTTGCCGCCGATGGTTAAGTGGTCACCGTTTCCGCCGATGAGGCCTATTGCACCTGCGCCGGGATTCTGTATATCCCACACAACTGAATGACTGGTATTGTTAACGCTGCCCAGTTCACGGAGCAACATCCCTGCCGGACCCGCGCCTTCGTTGAGAACGATGCTTCCCTGCAACGTAATGTTGGCCGTATTTTGGGCCGCATAGAAACCGCCCATTTTTTCTGCTCCACCGAGATTGCCGGGATTCTGTCCGTCAATTGCAATCACGTTTTGGTAGAGATGGTCGCGAACATTTCCTGGTGTTGATCCGCCTATCGTGCCAAACGTCGCCTTGGGTTGGGTGGAGTTTGAATAATCAAATCGTCCAACAACACGACGCCAGATGTTCCGCTGCGTAATCGCAGACGCCCCGCCCTGCTTGAAACAAATCGCACAGGCTCCTGTACCAGCCATATCTTCAAACAGATTATCGTTGCCGGTCACCTCGAGCAGTCCGCCAAAACTATCGATGTCGCCGCTACGTTTGAATATCGAGCGTGAAACAGTATTGAAATTGCCGCTGACTGTTCCAGTAAACGCCGGATTAGTCGTTCCCTGCATGTCAAAAATGAACCCGTCTACCTTGATGTAGTTAGCACTCAAATTCAGTTGGTTTTCGCCAACGCCCAACGTGGTCAAGCTCTGGATGCGCGTTTGCATCGGCGTTTCAGCCATAACCGTGGTGTATTTGCTGGCAATACCACTCGGCACACCCGTAATGAAATTCTGTGTGCCGCTATATACGCCGGCTTTAATGATGAGCGTTTCTCCGCTCACCAACGTACTTATGCCCTTGCCAATCGTTTTCCAGGGCGAACCAATACTGCCGTTTCCGGTTGTGTCGTTGCCTGTTGTTGAGACATATTTCGGGGTGGACGACGCAAAACTGACAATGACAGAACAATTTCCGGTAATTGCGTTTGTGACAAGGGAGGTTCCTGTAAGTGTCCCGCCGCAAGTTCCACCAACCAATGCTGTGAAGCCGGCACTGGGTGTTACCGTGAATGTCTTCGTGTTGCCGTTCAGGACGGTTTGGGCTGTAGAGGGACTTATGGTGCCATTGAGCCCGGCTGAAGGCGTTACCGTGTAGCTGTTACGGACGAAAGTTGCCGACACCGTGCACGATGCTGTGATCACATTGGTGGTGTACGTGGGGCCGCTCAGAGTCCCGCCGCAAGTTCCGCCAACTGACGGTGTGTAGTTTGCATTTGGCGAAATGGTAAATGCCTTGGTACTGCCTTGAGGGACGCTTTGTGGCGTAGATGGACTGATAGCACCGTTCGCCCCCGCACTAGGTGTCACGGTGAAATTTGCAGCGACAAAATTGGCAATAACGGTGCAGGGACCATTGATTACGTTCGTTGTGTAAACAGTGCCTGCAAGTGAGCCGCCGCACGTACCGGTGACGTTGGCAGCAAAGCCAACGCTAGGGGTAACTGTGAATGTGGTCGCAGTGCCCTTGTTAACGGATTGGACCGATGCAGGACTGATTGCTCCATTTGCTCCAGCACTCGGCGTAACCGCATAGGTTATCGCCGCGAAAGTTGCGGTACAAGCTACGCTGGCAGCCAGAGTGGCGGTTCCGGCAGAGCATGCACCGGACCATCCGCTGAACGTCGAATTCACATTGGGTGTCGCATTCAACGTGACAGAAGTATTGAACACAAAATTCGAAGCGCATATTCCGGGGCATGCAATTCCAGCAGGAGTGCTGGTTACACTACCGCCTCCGGCTCCAGCCAAGTTAATCGCGAGCGCCGCCTGACCCGCAGGTGCAAGTGATTGCCCTAATCGGGATTTGACCGCTGCAATATCGGAAACATTTATCGTTCCGGTCGTGCCGACGTCAAATTGAAAATTTGTCAGGCTAGCCGGAAACCCGGAGCGCGACTTGACTGCGTTGACATCGGTACTGTTTATGACGCGGCTATTGTCGACGTCACCGACCAGAAAACCCATTGACGCACTCGCGTAAACCGTCGCCGAGCCATCCTTGAGAGAAACCTGGATTCGGGAGTTGTTCGCAATTCCTGTGACCGTTACCAAGACTTCTTGTCCAACCGTTGAAACACTTGATGATCCGACTGGCATACTTTGCGAGTCGACCACATCCACGCTCGCAGGCGCAACGGCAGGCGCGTCGAAAATGAAAACCACCAAATGCCCACTGCCAATAGCACGTGGATCAACAGTGACATTGCCTCCAATGGGCTGTCCAGTGTCAACAAGAATTTCATATGGCCCTGCAGTAGCGTGCAGTTTTCGCGAAACCACAGACGTGAGATTCTGGCCCGCTGAGATCAATGGGAAAAGCGTCGTAGCGACGAGAGCCAGTAGCCCGATCGCGCGAAATAGTGATGTACGCATACTTCTTTGCCTCACAAAGCAGCTATTTGCGTGAGAATTGTGAATTAATGGCATATTTCTTCTATTGTAGTCGCTCCGCCTCAATACGCGTAGTACCGGTGCAAATCAAGTCCATATTTTGTTTAAATAGTCGTAGTAATTTTGCTTAGGTGGAATATTTAGAACAAATACGGTATGCCGTTCAGCGTGTCAATCCCGCGAATTGCTTTTGCATCGAACCCGAAGCAATTGATGTCGAAAAAAAAACCCACGAACCTTGGCGATTCATGGGTTTTCATTCGTCTCTTCTGATGTGAATACTGATTAGCGTGAACCCTGAGCCATCAGTACCACGCGTACCGAATAGAACAAAATCAGCATATCGAACATCAATCGATGATTCTTTACATAGTACAAGTCGTATTCCAATTTGTCCGATGCATCATCCACAGATGCGCCGTATTTATGGCGTACTTGCGCCCAGCCGGTCAAACCAGGTTTGACACTATGCCTAGCACCGTAAAAAGGCACTTGCTTGACGAGTTGTTCCACAAAAAACGGGCGCTCGGGCCGTGGACCAACCAAGCTCATTTGTCCGGACAGTACGTTGATGAGTTGTGGCAACTCATCAACGCGCGTCAAGCGCATAAATCTGCCGACTTTTGTAACTCGTGCATCACCGGTCTGAGCCCATTGAGGCTTGCCGTCTTTCTCTGCATCGGTTCGCATGCTGCGAAATTTCAAGATGTTAAACGTCCGGCCAGCAAGTCCAACACGCTCTTGGCGATAAATGATTGGACCAGGGCTCTCCAGTTTTACGGCGATTGCAGCTGCAATCATTACAGGGAAACCGAGAATCAGCAGTACTCCGCTAGCGAAAATATCAAACGACCGCTTTACGAACATGCGCAGCTTGCCCTGGCGGAAGCCGTCGCCGAAGATAAACCAGCTTTCACGGAGCAGGTCAATACGAACTCGGCTCTTGTGATGTTCGAAAAAAGAAGACAGGTCGGTGACTTTGACGCCCCGCAATTTGCAGTTCAGCAATTCTGTCAAAGGCAGCGCACCGCCACGACGTTCACGCATCGCGATTACGATTTCGCTGACGTTGTGTTGACCCGTCGTTTCGCCTATTGAACGCGTTGAGGGGAGAATCTTATTCGTAGGTAGTGATGCATCGACCGCATGATCGGCGTAAGGCGAATAAAAACCAACGATGGACAATCCGCGCGCTTGTGATTTGTCCAACGCTTCCTTTACTGCCACTGCGTCGCTTCCAACACCCAGAATGAGCACCCTACGTTGAGTCAGGGGAGATATGCGGCTGAATAGGAAGATGGCCACTTTTCCGCCGAATCCCAAGAACATTGTTGCCGCCAAACATGGAAAGCACACGCTGCCATCGGGCAATTTATAAAAAATCCAGTGCAGTCCAGGAAGGACAACCAGAAAAGCCAGCGTCACTCTTGAGACTATTGGCCAAAATCGATCCGGGGGATTGTTTCGATAGAGTCCAAGCGCGCCCGTGAGCAATACCATTGCTAACACGATAGACAAGGCACCGGGGACTGAGGCGATTAATGCAACGCTTCCACCAGGATACAAAACCATGTAACCCAATAGAATTGCAAAAAATAGGCATACCGCATCCAAGGCAACCAGGAACAGTGTACTCAACGGGAAATAGTGCCGGATCAAGCTAACCATGTGAATCTCCCAACCTGCCGTTCTCATTTGCGCCGTATTCGGATCTTTGATTTTTTTGCCGTCAGAGCCAACTGCCAGCTAATCAAACTTGCGTCCAACGGCGTTATTTTTTTGTTCAGCGCGCCTGCGAAGCTTTAACTTAGTTGAAATAATAAATTTAATAAAAATCAACTAGATAAAGCGCTCTTATTCGTTTTTATTTATTTGAAGATCTTTATTCTTTTTGGCCCCAAAACAGACCATGCCGAAAGATACCGCTTTGGTTTTTCTTGAAATATGAACTAGTTCACAAAGGTTTGAAAATGTGGCGTTATTAGCGATGTTTGTCTCGAGAGGCCGCACTTTGCGCTCTAAAAAGCAATGGGGCCACCCCGTACTTGGAGGAAGCGAGTACCCGCACAATTTCTAAAAAAACAAACGCCCTGAAGGCATCCTTCAGGGCGTTGTCTTTATTGGGTCTTGGCGATGACCTACTTTCGCACGGGTATGACCGCACT
>JBDTWS010000065.1:0-19806 GCA_040006575.1 Betaproteobacteria bacterium | reverse complement strand
GTGATGAAGGTGACGCAAGTGAGTCCGTTGAGGTGGACGGCACGGTTACGGAATCCGCCACAGCGGGAGCTGGTGATTTTTCAAACACATTTAGTGACATTCAAAAACCAGGTAAAGCAGTTTCTGTTCAGGAAGGCCCCGTGATTCAACCCGGCTTCGCAGTGACGCGACGTGAGGCAATGTGCTAGCCGAGCGACGACGCTGCTGCACTGGCTGGCCGAGGCCGACGCCCAATAACTTCTCCCCGGCATTTCTTTCCTAATAAGTATGGGTTGACCATAGGGCACTAACTCCCGGCCAGGCAGGCGGCTTTGTCCGATAGGTGTGTAGTCCCCCTCCTACCCATCGCCGAAAATTGCAGTAGCAAACTCGTTATCCGGGGCGGGTCGCAGGGCAAAAGTGGGCTGGAAAGTGCGCCATTGCTTGATTTTCCTGTCATCGTCGAGGGAAAAGGCGTTTTTTATTGTGATATTGGCGCGTGCACAAACGCGCCCGCGACAGGCCCGGTTCCTACATCACATCCCGCACGCGTCCTACCCGTTGGACTGGTGGCGCGAATCACAATTTTCACACCATAAATTTCAGCAAAACATACAACCAACCTCAGGAAATCATCATGGCACTCAGCAATGTGGCAACAGCAAACGATCTAAGCCGAGAACCTGCCGCGGCAATTTATACCGACGCCGTTCGCACCGTGGGCAGCACCAGCGCCGTCTCGTGGGGCGCCGTGTTGGCAGGCGCCGCCGCGGCCGCAGCACTTTCCCTTATCCTGTTGTTGCTGGGTGTGGGCCTTGGCCTGTCGGCGATTTCGCCGTGGTCGTATGAAGGCGTCAGCGGCACCACCATCGGCGTCTCAACGATTGTCTGGATCACGTTCACGCAACTCGCGGCATCGGGCATGGGTGGCTACCTGGCCGGACGCCTTCGCACCAAGTGGGTCAGCGTTCATACGGACGAAGTCTATTTTCGCGACACCGCACACGGCTTCCTCGCGTGGGCGGTTGCGTCATTGGCCACTGCTGCAATGCTGACCTCTGCAGTCGGTTCCATCGTGGGCGGCACAGTGCAGGCAGGCGCAGCTGCGGCGGGCGGTCTCGCCGGCACGGCAGCGGCTGGCACCGCCGCCGTGGCGGCGAAGTCAGGACCCGCCGGTGCCCGGAGCGAGGGTGACCTGGCTGGTGGCAATTCAATGGGCTACTTCGTTGATTCGCTTTTCCGCCGCGATGTGAATGCGCCGCCGGTTGCATCTGTCACGACGACCACGCTTCCTGCAGCCAGCAGCACCGTGCCTGGCGGCTACGCCGCAGCACCGGGCGCCACCGCCGGAACATCGGCCGAAATCAACCGCATTTTCTTCAGTAGCCTGCAGGTCGGCGCATTGCCGGCGGATGACGTGCGGTATGTCGGCCAGGTCGTTGCGCAGCGCACGGGGCTCAGCCAGCAGGAAGCGGAAAAGCGCGTGTCCGACACCTATGCGCGCATGCAACTGAAACTTCGCGAAGCCGAAGCTGCCGCAAAAGAAGCCGCCGACAAAGCCCGCAAGGCGTCTGCCTATGCCGCGCTGTGGCTGTTCATTTCAATGTTGATTGGCGCTTTTGTCGCGAGCTTCTCGGCCACGTACGGCGGTCGTCGCCGCGATCTGTAAGTAAACGGCAATCCTCGTAATCCTGGACACACGTTTTTCTTAACCACCAAGGAGTTTCATCATGCGTTCACTTCTCTTGTTTTTCCTCGGCGTGCCCATTCCAATCATCATCCTCATCGCCTTGTTCGTTCGCTAGTTCATTGGCGTTACGGGTGAACAGGCTTGAACCACCCAACTTAAACCAAATCAAAAATATCGAAGGAGAAACACATGAGCATTGGACTGATCATCCTGATTGTTCTCGTACTGGTACTGGTCGGTGCGCTGCCGTCATGGCCGCATAGTCGCAGTTGGGGCTATGGACCGAGTGGCGGGTTGGGACTCGTGGTAGTGGTGCTGCTGATCCTGCTGGTGTTGGGAAAAATATAGTCGCTTCCCGCGCAGTATTGATGCGTCAATGCCGTGAGTAAGTGGCTGATAGCGTACGCCGCGACTGTCGTCGCGGTGGCCGCGCTGGACCTGCTCTGGCTCGGCGTTGTTGCGAAGCCGTGGTACCAGGGTGCCCTCGGGCACCTGCTGGCCGCAAAGCCCAATTTTTTCGCGGCGCTTGTTTTCTACCTGGTGTTTGCGTTGGGGCTGATGGTGTTTGCCCTCGCGCCCAACGCGGGCGCACATGGTTGGACCGCGGTGCTGATCGCCGCAGCATGGTTTGGATTTTTTACCTATGCCACCTATGACCTGACCAATCTCGCTACATTGCGTGATTGGCCACTGGCGATAACGCTGGTCGACATTGCGTGGGGAATTGTCATCAGTGTGCTGGCTGCTTCGGCCGGCCGGCTGGCGATGAACCAGGTGGGTTGATTAATCTGTCGGGAGAAGGGGTGGAAAGGGGTGGAAAGGGGTGGAAGCGCTCGATCTGATCCAGTGGCCCGCCATGGCCGCCACCATCGTGGCGACGGGGCTGGTCGCGTCCAAGTCGCTACGCAGCCGCAATGCCGGTTTCTGGTTATTCCTTGCCAGTAATGTGCTGTGGGTTGCGTGGGGCTGGCACGCTCATGCGCCCGCGTTGGTGGCCATGCAGGTTTGCCTTGCCGCGATGAACGTACGTGGCGCTTTGAAGACCGAGGCCAAATAAGCCTGCAGGAGGCGCGTAACCTGAACGCTCTTACTTGAATGTATATTGCGCGACGATCTTGTTGCGGCGAATCGACAGGTTATGCGGCGTCATGCCGGGAAGATCCGGCAAATAGCGGCGCATGGGTTTGTACATGGCGCTGCCGGTACGGTAGTCATAACAGAGAGATGCGTTATTGTGCGAACAGCCGTTCGGGACGTTTTCCAGGTTTTTTGGCGAGTCGCGGAAGATATCGTGTTGTGGCGGCGTGCCGTTATCGCGTGAAAGGACACTCCCTCCCTCGCGCGCCGGCGTGAGTTGCGTCGAGGCTGACGCTTCATGAATGATTTCCGGGGTGCTGCGCACCAGAGGCGCGCTGCGTGGTGGCGCTTCAGCGTGGCAGGCAACGGCGCCTGAAAGGAGCGCAATCGCGCAGATACATTGAACGGTTGATGTGTCCGTGAAATTTGTCTTCATGATCCGGCTCCTTCTGCCTTGCGTGCCTTGCGTGCCTTGCGCGTTGTTTCTCACACCGTATTTCCAACGGGTGGCCTAAACATGCGCGCCGGGTGTTTGAAAACTGCAATGTGCTGTTGTCGATGGGTACACGATACCGTTGCATAAAGGGCCGGACTGTCGGCGCCTCAGCCTGCCGAATGCATTGCGGCGGCTGATACCGATGTCGGAGGGGGACTACAACCGGTTCAAGCAGAAAATGCGTCGCAAGATCGCGCTGACAGAGGAGAAAAGAGTCACGCGTGAGTCAAGGGAGGTCACGATTGTCAGCGTTTGTCCTACGCGACGTGTTTTTAAATTAACGTACCATCCTCTGCATCCATCGTTGAAACCAAACGAAATTCATAGCGGAGTTAGCCATGCTCGATAAAACAAAAGTGATGATTGCCGACGACCACGCGCTGTTCCGCGCAGGCCTTCGAAATTTGCTGGAAGAGACCGGGGAGTTCGAGGTCATCGCCGAGGCGAGTAATGGCGAAGACGCACTCAAGGCGGTCCGTGAACAGGACATCGACGTTGCCCTGCTCGACTTGTCCATGCCCAAGCAAAGCGGTATCGATGTGCTGAAACGCATGAAACTGCTCAAGCCGGAAATGGCCGTGCTGATCCTGTCCATGTTCCCTGAAGAGCAATATGCGGTGAACATGCTGCGCGCCGGTGCGTCGGGCTACCTCACCAAGGAATCCGCGCCCGAACACGTCGTCACCGCGCTGCGCACGGTACGCAAGGGTCGCAAATACATCAGCGGCGAAGTGGCCGAGCTGTTGGCGGAAACGCCGGATGCGACCACTGCGCCATTGCACGGTGCGCTGTCACAGCGTGAGTTCCAGATTTTCTGCAAGCTCGCCGGCGGCCGCAGTGTGTCCGAAGTCGCCGCCGAATTGTTCCTCAGCGTCAAGACCATCAGCACCTATCGCACCCGCGTGCTCGAAAAGATGGGCATGCACAGCAACGCCGACCTTACCTACTACGCGATCAAGAACGGCATCATCCAGTAATACTTTCATGGACATCAGCAAGTTTTCTTCAAAGGCACCCAACACCGGTTCGCCGCTGCTTGTAACGCCAGCCGGTAAAGCGGACGAGGCTACGAGCGGACGTGCGCCGCTGCGCGTGTACCTGGTGGAAGATTCGGCGCACGTGCGCGACCTGCTGCTGGATTTTCTGCACGTGCCGGGTGAGGTGGAAATTGTGGGTTATGCCGACAATGAAACCGAGTCGGTGGCCGACATGCTGGCGCGCCCCGTCGATGCCATCATCGTTGACCTGAAGCTTCGCGAAGGCAGCGGCATGTCCGTGATCGAAAAGCTGCGCAAGGCTAATCTCAATCCGCAGCCGAAAATCATCGTCTTCACCAATCATCCGTTTCCCGAAATCAAGCGGCGGGCCATGCAACTGGGTGCAGACTATTTTTTTGATAAATCCGCTGATTACGACAGCGTGCGCTCGACGCTGCAAAAGCTGCGATCGCACTGAGGCAATCAGCAGGCTGCGCATCGAAACCGATCCCGCACTGGCGGGTTTTTTTCGCGGTGCGCGGGAATTCCAGCGATGGAAAACGCGTTCGCATGATGTCTTCCCATGCGAAAACAAGCGCGAAAAAAATGAATAAGGTTCTGTCCTACACGGTGTAGGCACCGCGTCCGATGCGGCTGGCAAGGCGCGCTGCGTAATCTGTACTTGTCGCGCGAAAGGACATCGATTAACCACCTGCCGCGCACTTCCCCGAATTGCAGAAAAGGAGACTCATCATGCTGTATTACGCCGCCGTGTTTTTTGTCATTGCCATCGTGGCCGGCCTGTTGGGATTTGGCGGTATTGCCGCCGGTGCATCCAGCATTGCCCAGGTCCTGTTCTTCATCTTCGTCGTGCTGTTCCTCGTCAGCCTGGTCGCGGGTTTATTGCGACGCGGCAGCTAGGCGCTACGCCCTGAAGATGTAAGCGCAAAAAAATACCGCTGCTTACCAAGGGCAACATAGGCAGGTCGATTCAATTACCCATAAGGAGTTTTACATGAACACCACACAACTGAAAGCAGCCGGCGGCGATGGACTGGACCGCGTTTCCGAAAAGGCACAAAACCTGGTCGAGTCGAAAGACCAGGTCGTCCGCGATTTCAAGGCGCTGCTCACCGAAGGCGAAGCACTGTTCAAGAGCGCAACCAGCGGCGGCGACGTCGCCCTGGCGGCTGCACGCGACAGGTTCAAGGAACAACTGGCCACCGCAAAAGCCAAGTATGCGGAACTAGAAGAAGTGACCGTCAAGCAGGCCAAGCGCGCTGCCGCCGTCACCGATGACTATGTCCACGGCAACCCGTGGACCTCGATGGCAGTTGCCGGCGGTATCGGCCTGCTGATCGGCGTCCTCATCACCACCCGCCGCGATTAATCATGCAACCGGAATACTCCGGCGCCGGTACGCCGTCAGGAACCGAAGGGTTCCTGACGCACATTAAGGATCTTGGCGCATCATTGCTTGAGCACGTAGCGATGCGCGTCGAGCTGCTGTCGATTGAAGTGCAGGAAGAAAAATCGCGCCTGGTGCGCCTTGCCGTCAGTGCCGCGCTGGTCAGTGCGCTGGTGATCGTGAGTCTGGTGATGCTGGGCATCCTGGTGCTGGCGATTTACTGGGACACGCCGAATCGCGTGACAGCAGCGGCCACGCTGGCGGGTGCTTTTGTGGTCTTGACCATCGGCAGTGTGTTTTATGTGAAAGCGCAGCTGGGAAAGCCAACGACGTTATTTGAAGCCAGCGCGAAGGAACTGCGCCTGGATGCGAAAACGTTTTTGACGCCGTCCACGCCGGATGTGCCGGAAGACTCCGCATTTGCAACGACCGCTGCGACGCAATCATGAGTGTGGAGCCGATCGTTTTGGCGCGGGTCGAGTGGACCGAAAGGCCGCTGGCGGAACGGCGGGAAATCCTGATATCGCGAATTCATGCGGAACGCGGACGAACGGCTGAACTGGCCCATCGCCTCGCAACGGATGTACGCAAGACCGGGCGTGCGCAGACCTACATACAGACCGGTTTCACATTGCTGAAATCCGCACTGGTGGCGGCAGGCGTGGTGTGGAGCTTCAGGGCCACTTCCCACGCGGGTGCGGGCCGGCGTTTTTTCACCATGGCTGTCAGTGTGCTATCGGCTTTGCGCACGCTTCGCGCGCTGGGCAAGGTGGGCGCGTTCCTGTCACCGTTTTCAACACCGCCACAAAAATAAACTTTCAGGGGAAAAGCCATGAACACCGTTGTAGCCAACAAGAAAATGACCGACAGCAGCAACAGCCAGGGCAACGCGCCAAAACTGAGCAGTGTCGCCAAATTGCGCGCCAATGCGCGCCGCAAGATTGAAGAGGGTGCCGTCACGGCCGGATACGCGGCCAACCGGGAGCAAGTGCTGAAGATGCTCAATGAAGCGCTGGCCACCGAGATTGTTTGCGTGCTGCGCTACAAGCGACACTATTTCATGTGCAAGGGCGTGCATGCCGAAGCCGTTGCCTCCGAATTCCTGGAGCACGCCACGCAGGAACAGGAACACGCCGACCAGATCGCCGAGCGTATCGTGCAACTGGGTGGAGAGCCTGATTTCTCGCCCGATACGCTGACCAAGCGCAGCCACGCCGAATACGTGGCCGGCAATACGCTGATCGAGATGATCAAGGAAGACCTGGTCGCCGAGCGCATCGCCATCGACAGCTATCGCGAAATGATCGATGTCATCGGTGCCGACGATTCCACCACCAGAAGAATGCTCGAATCCATCCTTGCAGTCGAAGAAGAGCACGCCGATGACATGGCGGGTCTCCTTGATGCCGGGCGCTGATGTCACTGATACGGCCGTCCTCCCGTCCGTAATTAAAGCTGAAATCGCCGGCCCACCCCAGGCCGGCGTTTCCGTTGCGGCAGAAGAAGCAACACCACGCGAGCCGGCCCAGCAGTCCCTCGCCGAGGCGATTGCGGCCCCGCCGCTGGGATATCCCTCGCGCCCCCGGTCACGCGGCACACTGCCGGTGGTGGGTCTTTTTGCACTCGCGCTGATTACAGCTTTTTACTTCAGTCGCGCGGTGCTCATGCCCATCCTGTTCGGCATGGTGCTGGCGCTGGTACTGGCACCGGTGGTGGAAAAACTTTCACGCCTGCGTGTTCCCGAGCCTGTTGGTGCTGCGCTGGTCATGCTGGCGATGGTGGGTGTGCTGGCGCTGGCCGTTGAATTGCTCGTGCTGCCTGCACGCGATGTACTGGCGGAATTGCCCACGCAGGTACAGACCTTGTTTGCCCACAGCATGGACTGGGTGCGCAGTTTTCGCTTCGGCAAATGGCTGGCACCGCCCAGCTCCGATCTTTCCAAGCAGGCCGCCGCACAGGGCATGAACATTACCGGCGAAGTATTCAAGATGGCGCAAAGCTTCATCATCTCCGCCGTCAGCGCCACCATCCTTGCCTACTTCCTGCTCTCGTCGGGCGACCTGTTCCTGACCAAGCTGGTACGCGTGCTCCCCACCATCCGCGACAAGGTACGTGCCGTGAAAGTGGTGCGGACTGTGCAGCGTGAGGTGGCCACCTATTTCGCCAGTGTCGCCATGATAAACGCCGGCCTCGGCATTGCTGTCACCGTGCTCACCTGGTCGTTCGGCCTGCCGCTGCCGTGGTTCTGGGGTGCGCTCGTGGCCCTGTTCAATTTCGTTCCGTACATTGGCGCAGCGGTCAGTTCAATCATGCTGTTGCTGGCCGGGATGGCCTTCACCAATTCGATCAGCCAGGCGTTCCTGCTGCTTACCTGTTTTGTCGGCATCACGTTTGTCGAAGGGCAGTTGATCAATCCGGTGCTGGTCGGCAAGCGTCTCGAGCTCAACCACACGCTGGTATTCGTCGCCCTGCTGTTCTGGGGCTGGCTGTGGGGTGTGGGTGGCATGCTGCTGGCGGTGCCATTGCTCATCATCATCAAGAAATTCGCCGATCACACGCAGGGCTGGGAAGCAGTCGCCGAATTCCTCGCGCGGCGCTAGATTCACCCGCTGTGTCCGCCCTCTGAGCCCAACTTAAAACCATCGAGCAGGACGAAAGGAGATCGCATGACCACCAACGCACATACCTCGCATCCTCACATGCATTCTCCGCATCCGGTCCCGCATCGGTGGCTGGGACTGGTGCTGTGGATTGCGCTTTGCGTGGGCATCGGCGTTATCGATGGCGTATTTTTCCGACCGGGCAGCTGGTTCGACGGCCTGGAAAAACCTTTCTTCAATCCGCCGGCCGCCGTGTTTGCGCCGGTGTGGACGATCCTCTACATCATGATGGGCACGGCGGCATGGCGCATCTGGACGCTGCGTCCCTCGCGTGAACGCACGCAAGCGCTGCGCCAGTTCGGTGTGCAGTTGTTCCTCAATGCAATCTGGACACCGGTTTTTTTCGGCGCCGAATCGCTGGGCGGCGGGCTCATCGTCATTGTGCTGCTCGCCATTGCCATCGTCGTCACCATCCAGCGGTTTCATTCGCTCGACAGAGTGGCAGCCTGGCTGCTGGCGCCCTACCTGGCGTGGGTGGCTTTCGCGACGGCGCTGAACGTCTCGCTGCTGGCGCTGAACGGGAAGTTCGCTTTCTAGACCGCGATCGAAATCTCGGGTCCAGGATGGCCATTCGGCGCCACCTTCCGGGCATTTTCGGCCTGGGAGCCGCGCCGGTGCTGGAGTTTGCCATTCGAAACTCTGCCCCCATCTGCTATCCGACACCCTTCCTGCAGTGCAAGCTGCAACAATCACGGGTGGATCGAATGCAAAAATTTCCAGGAGAACACATGATCGAACTGACCATCAATGACATGACCTGTGGCGGCTGTGTCGCCAGCATCACGCGTGTGGTGAAAGGACTGGACCCTGGCGCTACCGTGAATGCCGATGTTGGCAGCAAGCGTGTGACGATCGACAGCTTGCTGGATACGGAAGCCGTCGTCGCGGCCATCTCGAATGCCGGGTATCACCCGTTGGCTGCGTAGTGTTACTTTGCCGGCTTCTCTAGCGTGGTTCGCGCACCGGTTCCGCGGTTGAACCGCTCGCTATGAATCTGCACATCACCGGCATGACCTGTGCGTCCTGTGTCGCGCGCGTGGAGAAAACGCTCGCTGCATTGCCGGGAGTCGAATCGGCCACCGTCAATCTCGCCACGGAGACGGCGACACTGCGTTCCGCCGGGCCGCTCGATGTCGCTGCCATCGTGCGCGCCGTCGAGAAATCCGGGTACGGCATCAGCGAAGAAACGCGTGAACTCAATATCGGCGGCATGACCTGCGCCTCCTGCGTCACACGTGTTGAGCAGGCGCTGGCCAAAGTGCCCGGTGTGATAAAGGCCGGCGTGAATCTCGCCACCGAACGCGCCACGGTGCATTTTGCTGCGGGCAGCGTGACACCCGATGAACTGGTCGCGGCAATCCGGCGCGCCGGCTACGAAGCCACGCCGGTCGCGGATGCAGCCACGTCGCCGACAGTGCCGCGCGACGCAGTGCTACCCGTCATCGCCGCCGCTGTTCTCAGTTTTCCGCTGATGGTCCCGATGCTCCTGCAGCCGTTTGGAATCGACGCCATGCTGCCCGCATGGCTGCAGTGGCTGCTGGCGACACCGGTGCAATTCATCCTGGGGGCGCGCTTTTATCGCGCGGCATGGAAAGCAGCGCGCGCGGGCGCCGGCAACATGGATCTGCTGGTGGCCATCGGTACCAGTGCGGCGTACGGCCTGAGTATCTACCAATGGCTGGTAGCACCTGCCGGCACCATGGTGCACCTGTACTTTGAGGCTTCCGCAGTCGTCATTACGCTGGTGCTGCTGGGCAAATGGCTGGAGGTGCGCGCCAAACGCCAGACCACCGATGCGATCCGCGCGCTCAATGCCTTGAAACCGGAACGCGCGACGCTGCAAAAAGACGGCGGTACGATCGATGTGCCTTTGTCCGATGTTCGCGTGGGCGATGTGGTGGTGGTCAAGCCGGGCGAGCGCATCGCTGTTGATGGTGATGTAATCGAAGGCGAGAGCCACGTCGACGAATCGCTCATTACAGGAGAGAGCATGCCGGTGGCGCGGCGGCGCGGCGATCATGTGACCGGTGGCGCGATGAACGGTGAAGGGATGCTGTTGCTGAAAACACGGGCAATCGGTGCGGAAAGCACGCTGGCCCGCATCGTCAGGCTGGTCGAATCTGCGCAGGCCGAAAAAGCGCCGATACAACGGCTGGTTGATCGCGTCAGTGCAGTGTTCGTGCCGGTGGTGCTGGGCCTCGCCCTGCTGACATTGTTGGCTTGGGGCGGCATAACCGGTGAGTGGCAGGTGGGCCTGCTCAATGCCGTCGCGGTGCTGGTGATCGCCTGCCCTTGCGCGCTGGGGTTGGCAACGCCGACCGCGATCATGGTCGGCACCGGCACGGCAGCGCGGCACGGCATCCTCATCAAGGATGCGGTCGCGCTGGAAATCGCGCACGGCATCAGCGTGGTCGCTTTCGATAAAACCGGCACGCTCACGGTGGGCAATTTTTCGCTCACCGATGTTGTTGTGTTCAGCGGTGATCGTGCGCGGCTGCTGGGCATTGCGGCGGCGATTCAGCGTGGCAGTGAACATCCGCTGGCGCATGCGGTGGTTCAGGCGGCAATGGCAGAGTCGGTCACTGCCGGCGTAGCGGCCGAGGTAAAGGCGATCGCGGGACGTGGTGTCACGGGTAACGTGGACGGGCATGTTTATTCCATCGCGAGTACGCGCTTCGCACAGGAACTGGCGGGCGAGATTCCCCCCACATTTCTGGCGCAGGCGCAGCAACTGCAGCAACAGGGCCGCACGGTGTCATGGATCGTCGACCAGGATACGAAAAGCGCCCTGGGCCTGCTGGCCTTCGGCGACAGCATCAAGCCCACGGCCCGCGCGGCCATCGAGCGTTTGCACAATATGGGAATCCGCTGCGTGATGCTGAGCGGCGACAACGCCGGCAGCGCAAACGCGGTCGCAGCACAATTGCAATTGGACGAGATTCACGCGGACGTATTGCCGGCGGATAAGTCGCGCATCGTCGGTGAACTGAAAGCCGGGGGTAACGTGGTGGCGATGGTCGGCGATGGCATCAACGATTCGCCCGCATTGGCTGCAGCCGACGTGGGCATCGCCATGTCGACCGGCACCGATGTCGCGATGCACGCGGCCGGCATCACGTTGATGCGCGGCGACCCTTCCCTGGTGGCCGACGCCATCGACATATCCCGCCGCACCCACGACAAGATTCGCCAGAACCTGTTCTGGGCTTTTATTTACAACCTGGTCGGCATTCCAGCCGCAGCGTTCGGCTTGCTGAATCCCGTCATCGCCGGCGCGGCGATGGCCTTCAGCAGTGTGAGCGTGGTGGCCAATGCGTTGCTGCTGAAGCGCTGGCGCCCGGGGCGAAAGTGAGATTGAACGCAACCTGCGCGCCATAGTCTGACGGGCTCCAAACCGGTCGCACCAGCGCAATGCAGACGCCACCGCGACCGGCAATAAAAATATTTGCCAACCGGCGGGTGGGGCGACATGAGCCACAACGATGAACCTCTGCACGAAGACCGCAACCATGTACCGTTGCTGAAAAAGCTCGGCCCCGGACTCATCACCGGCGCGGCCGACGATGATCCTTCCGGCATCGCCACCTATTCGCAGGCAGGCGCGCAATATGGCTACGGCATGCTGTGGAGCGTGCTCTTCACCACGCCGTTGATGATCGGCATCCAGATCGTCAGCGCGCGCATCGGCCGCGTCACGGGGCATGGGCTCGCCGCCAATATCCGCGAACAATTCCCGCAGGGGCTGCTGTTTTTCATTGTCGCGCTGCTATTGGCCGCCAACACCATCAACATCGCCGCGGACCTGGGTGCGATGGGCAACGCACTCGAGCTGCTCATCGGCGGCAGCAGCGAGCTGTACGTGGTGTTTTTCGCGCTGGTGTCGGTGGTGCTGCAGGTGTTCATCCCGTTTCCGCGCTACGCCCCCATCCTGAAATGGCTAACCCTTGCGTTGTTCGCCTATGTGGGCACGGTGCTGGTGGTGCATGTGCCGCTGGAGGAGGCCCTGCGCGGCATGTTCTTTCCGCAACAATCCTTCAACCGTGAGTATGCTGCGCTGCTGGTAGCCGTGCTGGGCACCACCATCAGTCCCTATCTTTTCTTCTGGCAGGCGTCACAGGAAGTCGAGGAGCAGCGCAGCAAGCCCGGCGAAATGCCGTTGCTCGAAGCGCCGGCGCAGGCGCGCGAGAATTTCCGCCGCATCAAGATCGATACGTATGTGGGCATGACCTTCTCAAACCTGATCGCGTTCTGCATCATGCTCACCACCGCCGTCACGCTGCATGCAGCCGGTATTACAGACATACAGACCTCAGCGCAAGCGGCCGAAGCGCTGCGTCCGCTGGCGGGCGATTTCGCTTTCCTGCTGTTCGCGGCGGGCATCATCGGCACCGGCATGCTTGCAATACCGGTGCTGGCCGGCTCGGCGGCGTACGCGGTAGCCGAAAGTGTGCGCTGGCCCATCGGCCTGGGATTGCCGCTGGCCGAGGCGCGCGGATTTTATGCCGTGCTCACGCTGGCCACCGTGCTCGGCGTAGCGGTGGATTTTTCCGGGCTGGATCCCATGAAGTCCCTGCTGTGGTCGGCCATTGTCAATGGCGTGATCTCGGTGCCCATCATGGTGGTGATGATGTTGCTGGCCTCGAAGCGCTCGGTGATGGGCGAATTCGTGATCCGCCGGAAACTGAAAATATTGGGATGGCTGGCGACGGTGGTAATGGCGGTCGCGGTGCTGGCGATGTTTGTGCTGATGTAGTCGCTGGGTCGGCGCCCGCGTTGGACGCGGCGCCGGACCTTTTTTACTACGCCCTGGGATTGCGAATCACCAACGTGCTTGCCAGCTTGTCATGCCAGCCCTGCTTGCGTGCATCGATGCCGACCCACAGGAAACCGAGGCCCAGTGAAATCATGCAAACGATATAGCCGAAGTAGCGGCCTATCGCCTGACCCGCGCTGATTTTCCCCAGCGTCGTCGCATCTACCACGCGCGCGGACACCAGCATTTTTCCCGGCGTCGCCTGCTTGGTCATCCAGAACGCGACGACCACGACCGCCGGCAGTACATACGAGACCAAGAAATCCAGCGGGCCGGAGGGCGCCTGCAGTGACGCCGTCATCAGGAAGTCGATCGGCGATTTCAGCATGCGGCCAAAATCCAGCAGGCCCTGGCTATATAGTGAACGAATCAGCGGAATCATGATGAGCGAGATCAGGATCGAGTCCACGATCTGCGCCAGCAGGCGTGCCCAAAATCCAACGTAGATGATTGGCTGGCCGTCAGTTTCCATCGCTTTTTCCCTTCATGCGCCGCAGATTGAGGTTGTGCATATTACTCCGGCTTCGGTTCACAATAGCGTTTCCCTTCGCTGTCGTCCCGGTCTGGATCCATGTCTGAAATACACGCACCTGCCGTCAAATCGATGCCGCTCGAAGGCCTCAAGGTTCTCGAGCTGGGCACACTGATTGCCGGCCCGTTTTGCGGACGCCTGATGGCGGAATTCGGCGCGGATGTGATCAAGATCGAGACACCTCTCGAAGGCGACCCATTGCGAAAATGGCGCAAGCTGCACGACGCAGACGGAAAAAAAACCAGCCTCTGGTGGTATGCGCAGGCGCGCAACAAGAAATCGGTCACGGTAAACCTGCGTGAAAAAGAGGGGCAGGAAATTGTCCGCAAGCTGGCGCTGGAGGCCGACATCATCGTCGAGAATTTCCGCCCCGGCACGCTTGAGAAATGGAACCTCGATTACGACACGCTGGCGAAAGTAAATCCGCGCCTGATCATGGTGCGGCTATCCGGTTACGGCCAGACAGGTCCCTACAAGGATAGGGTCGGTTTCGGCGCCATCGGTGAATCGATGGGCGGGATCCGCTATGTGAGCGGCTATCCGGATCGCGCGCCGGTGCGCGTCGGCATTTCCATCGGCGATTCGCTGGCGGCCATGTACGGTGCGATGGGCGCGCTGATGGCGCTGCATCACCGGCACAAGACCGGCAAGGGGCAGATGGTCGATGTCGCGTTGTATGAAGCGGTGTTCTCGATGATGGAATCGATGCTGCCGGAATTCGGCATGACCGGCTTCGTGCGCGAACGCAGTGGCGCCAGCCTGCCGGGTATCGTGCCGTCCAACACCTACCACTGTGGTGATGGACAGTACGTAGTCATCGGCGCCAACGGCGATTCCATTTTCAAACGGATGATGCTGGCCATCAGCCGCGCCGACCTGGCGAACGATGCGGCGCTGGCGGACAACGCCGGGCGCACCGCGCGCACGGAAGAGCTCGACACAGCGATCAGCGAATGGACCGGCGCACATACGCTGGACCAGGTGCTCGAGGTATTGGGCAAGGCCGACGTGCCTTCGGGCCGCATCTATTCGATTGCCGATATCGTCGCCGACATGCAATACCAGGCGCGTGACATGATCGAAAAACACAAACTCGGGGATAATGCGGCGGAAGAAATCTGGCTGCCGGGCATCGTGCCGAAAATGTCCGACACGCCGGGCGGCACCAAATGGATTGGGCCCGAACTGGGCCAGCATACTGCCGAGGTCTTAAGCGAAATCGGCTATGACGCCAGCGCGCAGGCCGACCTGAAGAAACGAGGAATCATCTGATGAAACAGCGAATCTACATAAACGATGTTGCGGTGCGCGACGGCTTCCAGATCGAGAAGACATTCATTCCTACCGAGACCAAGATCGCGCTGATCGATTCCCTGTCCGATACCGGCATCGCCAAGATTGAAGTCACATCTTTCGTACACCCGAAGCTGGTGCCCAACATGGCCGATGCCGTGGAGGTATTGGCCAACATCAGGCGCGTGCCCGGCGTCACCTACAGCGTGCTGGTGCCGAACCTGAAGGGCATGGAGCGCGCCATCCAGACCCATCAATCGCAGTGCCGGCTCGATGAAGTCAATGTGGTGATGTCGGCTTCGGAAACGCATAACCGCGCCAACGTCAATCGCACCTGCGAAGATTCCTTCGCCGATTTCGCCGTGATGGTGAAGATGGCGAAGGAGGCGGGCGTGCGCATCAACGGTACTGTGTCCACCGCATTCGGCTGCCCGTTTGAAGGCCACGTGCCGGAAGAGCGCGTGCTGGGTTTCGCCAAACGCTATGTGGACATGGGCTTTGACGGCGTCAGCTTTGGTGACACTACCGGCATGGCCAATCCCGCGCAGGTCGAGCGTATCGGTGCGGCGGCCGTGGCGCAGTGCGGGAAGGTGGAACTCACCCTGCACTTTCACAACACGCGTGGCATGGGTCTCGCCAATGTGGTCGCCGGCATTCGCGCCGGTATCGTGCATTACGACGGCTCTCTCGCGGGTCTGGGCGGCTGCCCGTTCGCACCCGGCGCCACCGGCAATATCTGCACCGAGGACATGGTCAACATGCTCGAGGACATGGGCTACGACACCGGCGTGGACCTGGACAAATTATTGGCGGCCGCCGTGAAGATGCCGATGGTGGTCGGTCACGAGGTGGCCGGGCAGGTGATGCGCGCGGGTCGTACGATGCATCTGCACGCGGTGCCGGACAAACTCTATACGCAGTAAAAATTACGTAAAAGGAACACGATGAATTGTTTGAAAACGGTCGTAGCTGCTGCAGCCATTGCAGTCCTTGCGAACAGTGCACATTGCTTCGCAGGCGACCTCGGCAGTATCGGCACGCTGACACAGGCGCAGTTCCTGCGGCTGTCCACCGACCTGGGCGCAGCAGCTTCGTACAAAGGCGTGACACCGGCAACGCCGCTGGGCACGCTGGGAATCGACGTCGGCCTGGAACTTACGCAGACGCAACTTGAAACGGCTTCGGCATTTCGCCAGGCCGGCGCGGGTAACTTGGACGATGTCTACACCACCAAACTGCATGTCACCAAGGGCTTGCCGTTTGGTTTCGATATCGGCGCATTCATAGGGCGGCTGTCGGATCTGGATGGCACGCTGATTGGCGGTGAAATGCGTTATGCCGTTCTCGACGACGGCCTCGCCACACCCGCTGTGGGCGTGCGCCTGTCGGGCACGAAGCTCACCAGCGTGAGCAATCTCAGCCTGTCGACGGTGGCGCTCGATGCCATGGTCTCGAAGAAGCTGGCTTTCGTCACGCCATACATCGGCGGCGGCGTGGTGCGCACGCAAAGCAGCGCATCCACCGGTTTGCTGCGCGAGGAAAAATTCAACAAATCGCGTGTGTTTGTCGGCGTCAATGCCAATTTCCTGCTGCTTAACATTGCAGTGGAAGCCGAGAAAATGAGCGACAACACCAGCCTTTCCGCCAAGGCGGGATTCCGGTTCTAGTTTCAATCCGCAAAAAAACGAGGAGACGAACATGTTTAGGAAATTGCTGCTGGCTGCACTGTCGTGCGCGATGTTCACGATGTTGATGGGGATGCATGCCGCCCACGCACAGGCGCTCGAGAAAAAGAAAATCACCATCGCCGTCGGCGGCAAGAATCTCTTCTACTACCTGCCGCTGACCATCGCGGAACGCCAGGGCTATTTCAAGGATGAGGGTCTTGAGGTCGAGATTCCGGATTTCGCCGGCGGGGCCAAGGCCTTGCAGGCGATGGTGGGCGGCAGCGCCGACATGGTCTCGGGCGCGTTCGAACACACCATCAACATGCAAGCCAAGAAACAGCCGATCCGCGCGGTGGTGCTGCAGGCCAGCTACTCCTCGATCACGCTGGTGATGCCCAAGGACAAGGCCGCCAAATACAAATCGGCGCGCGACATCAAGGGGCTCAAAATCGGCGTGACCGCGCCGGGCTCCTCGACCAACATGTTCGTCAACAACCTGCTGGCCAAGGATGGACTGAAGCCCAATGACGTTGCCATCATCGGCGTCGGTGCCGGCGCGGGCGCGGTGGCCGCGATGGAAAAAGGCGAGATCGACGCAATGTCCAATCTTGATCCGGTCACCAGCATGCTGGAAGCCGGCGGCAAATTTGTCGCCGTCGCCGACAGCCGCACCGAGAAAGGCATGAAGGAAATTTACGGCGGCGATTATCTCGCCTCCTGCATTTACGCCAGCGAGGATTTCATCCGGAAAAATCCCAACACCACACAGGCCGTGGTGAATGCGATGGTGCGCGCCAACCGCTGGATCGCCAAGGCGACACCTGAACAAATCATGGCGGTGGTGCCGGAAAGTTACATGGCCGGCAATCGTTCGGTTTACAAAGCGGCGCTGCTGAAAAACATGGTCGGCTACTCGGTTGACGGGCAGATGAGCATGAAGGCCGCGCAGAATGTGTACAACGTGCTGAAACAATTTGAGCCGTCGGTGATAGCAGCAGGCAATTCGATCAATCTTGCTGCGACTTTCGACAACGCTTACGCACAAAAGGCGGCGACGAAAATCAAGTAACTGGTTTCGCCAATCGCGCTTTAAGGTCGAGGTCAAAGTCAAGGACTGGCGAGCATTTCCGGGCTTTTTTGCCCTGCAAGCCGCGCCGGCGCTTGACTTTGTCGGCTGGTTTTTTACTTCCGCCGGCTTTTCGTCATGGCGTTTCTCGTGACAAACTGAGCGCGTAATTTATTTTCATCGCGAGTAAACCGCCCGGTGTGTTTTGGCGACGAAGCGCGTGATTCTCGTTGTGTTTCCACGGCGAAGTTGAAAAGTTTGGCGTTGGCCTGAAGTTTGGCGCTGCTCCCATTCCCGAATTCTTTATTCCATTGCATTTCATTTGATCGCATTCACTCCGCATGCACGTCTTTTTTCCACCACGCCACGCTTCACTAAAATCACGCGATGAATCACGTGCTTGACATCAAGGTGCTGGGCGAACTCTCGATCTCGTTGAACGGCGAGGAGCTGACCTGCGCGTCGCGCAAGACGCTGTGGATGTCGGCGTACGTGCTGCTGAACAAGAAGCCGCAGCTACGCACAAAAATTGCCGCGCTGTTCTGGGCGGGCACCAGTTCCGTCAATGCGCTCGGCAGCCTGCGTGTGGCGTTGACCAAGCTGCCCAGGCCGGTGCTGGATTGCCTTGACATCACGCGCGACAGTATCGGCGTTGCGCCCGGCGCGCAGTACCGGCTCGACGTGGAAGAATTCCAGTCGCTCTGTACGGGCGGCGGCGGGCCGGGCACGTTGCAGCAGGCGGTGCCGTTGTATCGCGGCGACTTGCTGAGCAACGTCGACGAAGACGTGGCGCCGGAATTTTCCGACTGGTTGTTCAGCGAACGCAATCGCCTGCGCCAGCTCGCGCATGGCGCTCATGTGACCCTGGCGCAGCACCTGTATGCACGCAACCAGCATGCCGAGGCGCAGGGCACGGTGGAAGCATGGTTGGCGCATGACCCGGCCAACGAGTCGATGCATCGGCTGATGATTACCTGGCTGGCCGAAGCCGCCGGCAGCGATCGTGCACTGGCGCAATACGAAGTCTACCGCCGTGCGCTGGCGGTCCATCATGGCGCAGCGCCATCGCCGGAGATGCGCACGCTCGGCGATCGTTTGCGTGATGGTGGGCAGGATCGCATCCGTTCGCGCGAGCTGCCACCCGACATCGCGCCGGCCACATCATTTTTCGGCAGGTCCGATGAACTGGCCGTCTTGCGCGAGCTGCTGTCCGGCCAGGATTGCCGGCTGCTGACGCTGCATGGATTGGGCGGCGTGGGCAAGACGCGCCTCGCACTGGCGGCCGCCGCCAATGCTGCAAGCGAAGGCGTGCAATTCAATGATGGCGTGTATGTGGTGCCGCTCGACGGCGTCGCCTCGCCCGCGCTGTTTGCGCAAACGGTGGCGCGCGCCTGTGAGCTGCAGCCGGCCGGCGCGGCCACGCCGCTTGAGCTGGTGATTGCTTTCTTCCGGCGGCGCAATGCACTGCTGGTGCTGGACAACCTGGAGCATCTGCTGCATGTGGCCACCACCACGGAGGATGGCGTGACGCGCCAGATCGCGCGGCTGCTGGGCGGAACCGACAGTGGACTCAAAGTACTGGCGACATCGCGTGAACCGCTGTGCTTGCAGGAGGAATGGCTTTATCCCGTTGAGGGACTTTCCTATTCAGCGGAGCCGGCCGCGCCGGCTAGTGGAAAGACGACGCCTTCGGCTTCGGAAAACGCGCCCGCAATGTCTTCGCGGCCACCATCGGCAGCACCCGGTGGCGCGCACCATGCGGCAGACGCGCGAAAATTCGCGGCCGTGCAATTTTTTTCGCAACGCGCGCGCCAGGCCGGCGCTGCGTTTTCGCTCGAGGCTGAACTGCCACACGTGCTGCTGATATGCACGCTGCTGCAGGGATTGCCGCTGGGTATCGAGCTCGCCGCAAGCTGGGTCGGTTCGGTGCGCGTTGACGTACTCGCTGCCGGCGTGCAGGAGCATGCAGCTGCGCTCGCCAACCGTCACGCCAATCGCGTCGAGCGCCATCATTCGCTGGGGGCCGTGGTAGCGTATTCCTGGCAACACCTTGACGATGACCAGCGCATTGCGCTGGCCAGCCTCGCCGTGCTCAGGGGCAGCTTCACCAATGAAGCGGCGCGTGAAGTCGCCTATGCCGACAAGAGC
>JBDTWS010000064.1:0-19915 GCA_040006575.1 Betaproteobacteria bacterium | reverse complement strand
ATTGTGATCAAGCCCGGTATCGTGATCCAACCCGGTATCGTGATCAAGCCCGGTATCGTCATTCAGCGCCGCATCCGCGCGATTGCCCCCCTGTGCTGAAGACCCGCATCATTACCGCGCTGGTGCTTTTGCCGATTGTGCTGGCAGGACTGTTTGTGTTTCCGCCGTGGGCATGGGGCCTGTTTACGTTTGCGGTGGTGATGTGCGCCGGCTGGGAATGGCGGCAGTTCTGTGGACTTTCGCGCGAGGGCGCTGTTGCATACCTGTTGCTCACTGCCGCGTATGCGGCGTTCATCGTGGTTGCCTGGCTCAAAGGCGGAATCGCCGGTGTCAATTTCTATCAATTGAAGCAGTCCGGGTTTTCGGTGGCCGCAATTTTCTGGCTGATTGTCGCGCCTTTGTGGTTGGCGAAAGCATGGCGTCCGAAATCACCGTTGCTGATGGCCATCGCCGGTTGGATCGTCATCCTTCCCACGCTGCTAGCCCTGTTGTCGCTGCGCGAAATCAGTCCCTGGGTATTCCTGAGCTTTGCCGCCATCGTCTGGGTCGCGGATATTGCTGCCTACTTTGTCGGCAAGCGTTTCGGCAAGACCAAGCTTGCACCAGCTATCAGTCCCGGCAAGACGCTGGAGGGCGCGCTGGGCGGAACGGTGGGCGTGGTAATTTATTTCTTCATCTGGCGTGCGCTGGTGGATGTGGCGGGGCCGGGTGCCGACAGCGGGCTGTGGGCGCTGCGTTCGCATGGACTCATCCTGCTGGGACTTTTCGCGCTGTTTTCGATACTGTCGATCGTCGGTGACCTGTTCGAATCGTGGATGAAGCGCGGCGCCGGCCTCAAGGATTCGGGCAAGCTGCTACCGGGCCATGGCGGTATCCTTGATCGTGTCGATGCGCTGACCTCCACGCTCCCGCTGGCGGGCCTTTACATGATGTTGCAGTCGCAGGCGCAGGCTTAGGGACAGGCCGCTGATAGCCATGAAAAGCGTCACCATCCTCGGGTCCACCGGCTCCATCGGCGTCAGCACGCTGGATGTCATTGCACGCCACCCGGACCGCTTCAAAGTGTTCGCCTTGTCCGCAGCTTCCCGCGTCGAAGAACTCGCCCAGCAGTGCCTTCAGTTTCGTCCGCGATACGCTGCCGTGCCCGATGCGCGCGCGGCCGAGGTCCTGCATGATCGCCTGATCGCGCTGGGACTCGACACCGAAGTTGTTTCGGGCGACACCGCGTTGCCGATGATCGCCTCGCATGCCGACACCGACATGGTCATGGCCGCAATCGTGGGAGCCGCCGGCTTGCCTTCTTCACTGGCCGCCGCGCGTGCCGGAAAAACCGTGCTGCTGGCCAACAAGGAAGCGCTGGTGATGGCCGGCAAGATTTTCATGGACGCGGTTGGCGAAAACGGCGCGACGCTGTTGCCCATCGACAGCGAACACAACGCCATCTTCCAGTCGCTTCCGCGCAATTTCAATGCGGGCTTAAATAAGGTGGGTGTGCGCAAGATCATTCTCACCGCGTCGGGTGGGCCATTCCGCACGCGCCCGGTCGCTGACCTCGCGAACATTACGCCGGAGCAAGCCTGTGCGCATCCGAACTGGGTGATGGGCCGCAAGATTTCGGTCGACTCCGCCACCATGATGAACAAGGGCCTTGAGGTGATCGAGGCGCGCTGGCTCTTCGACGCGTTGCCCGAGCAAATTGACGTCGTGCTTCATCCGCAAAGCATCGTGCATTCGATGGTGGAGTACCTGGATGGATCAGTGATCGCGCAGATGGGCAATCCCGACATGCGCACGCCGATTGCCTACGCGCTGGGTTTTCCGGAACGCATTGCGGCCGGTGTATCTCCCCTCGACCTGGCCAAGGCCGGCAAGCTCGAATTCGAAGCGCTCGACCTGCAGCGCTTTCCCTGCGTGCGCCTGGCGTATGAAGCGATGCGTCGCGGTGGCAGCGCGTGCGCGGTCCTCAATGCGGCAAATGAACAGGCGGTCGAAGCCTTCCTGGCGCGCCGCCTCGCGTTTGTCGATATCCCGCGCATCATCGAGTCCGTGCTCGCCTCGGTTTCCATCGTCGATGCCACCTCGCTGGACGAGATCATGGCTGCCGATTACAAAGCGCGGGCGGCCGCCAACGAACGTATCGCGGAATCGTCACTCCAAGACCCAGTCGCACGATCTGCATCATTGATCAACCAGCACTGATCAACCAGACGACGAACAACCGGGGTCACTGTGAATTTTGTCATCACCATTGCCGCATTTATTCTCGCGATCGGCATTCTCGTCACCATCCATGAACTGGGCCACTACTGGGTGGCGCGCTGGTGTGACGTCAAGATCCTGCGTTTTTCAATTGGCTTCGGCCGTCCCCTGTGGCTGCGCCGCCGTGGGCCGGACCAGACTGAATGGGTTATCGCCTCGCTGCCGCTGGGCGGCTACGTGAAGATGGCGGACGAACGCGACGATAGCGTCGAAGAAAAAGACCGTTCACGCGCTTTTAACAACAAACCGGTATGGCAACGCATTCTTATAGTAGCCGCCGGACCGGTTGCCAATTTCCTGCTGGCCGCCATTTTTTACTGGGTGCTGCTGTTGGCCGGCATGCCCGGCATCAAGCCTTTCGTGGCGGCCGCACCCACCGGTTCCGCCGGCGCGCAGGCGGGCTTCCAGGAGGCCGACCTCATCACCGGGATCAATGGGCGTGAAGTGCGCACATGGACCGATGCCCGGCTGATCCTGCTGGATGTGGCCTCAGCGCATGGCGTGGCGGAGGTCTCGGTATTGAACGACCGCCAGCAGACGGCGCTGCGCCGACTGGATCTGGCCGGTGTCGCCAAGGAAGACCTGGATCGCGATTTCCTGGCCCGCGTCGGCGTGCGTGCTTATTACGGCCCCTCATCGACCACGGTCGAAATCGTCAACAAGAACAGTCCCGCCGAGCGCGCAGGCGTATTGCGTGGCGACCGCATCATTTCGCTGGGCGGGGAGCCGATCCAGCGCTGGGTGCAGTTCGTCGATATCACGCAGGCCAACGCGGGCCGCGCTCTGGCAATGGAAGTGGAACGCGCGGGATCCCGGCTCGAAATGTCGGTCACACCCGAACGCACCACCGAAAACGGCACCGCGGTCACCCGCGTAGGCATTGCCTTCAAGTTCACGCCGCTGGAGGCCTCAATCCTCAATACCATCGTGCGCTATGGCCCGCTGGAGGCCATTCCGCGCGCCTGGACCATGGTCTGGGACACGTCGATATTCAGCATCAAGATGATGGGCCGCATGTTGACCGGCGACGTTTCGCTCAAGAACCTGTCAGGCCCCATCACCATCGCCGACTACGCCGGCCAGTCCGCGATGCTGGGCTGGATTTCGTATGTGAACTTCCTGGCCCTGATCAGCATCTCTCTGGGGGTGCTGAATCTGCTGCCCGTCCCCGTCTTGGACGGGGGGCAGTTGATGTATTATATGGCCGAGATTCTCAAGGGCAGTCCCGTATCGGACCGGACCATGCAAATCGGCCAGCAGGTCGGCCTGACACTGCTGCTGGGCTTAACCGCCTTCGCCTTCTACAACGACATTCACCGTCTTCTCACCGGTTAAATCCCTGATGCCCCCTGCCAACAGAAAAGCAACAAAAGCTCCCCGTATTTCGTCCCTGCTCGCGACGCTTTTAACCACCTCCGCCACTTTTGCGGCCGCTCTCTTTTCGGCCGCGGCGCTGGCCATCCAGCCCTTCACCATCCGCGATATTCGCGTTGAAGGCGTGCAGCGTACGGAAGCGGGCACCGTGTTCAGCTACCTGTCGGTCAAGGTGGGCGAGCAGATGGACGACGACAAGGCCGCCGCTGCGCTAAAAGCGCTGTATGCGACCGGGTTTTATACCGATGTGCGCCTGGAAGTCGAAAACGATGTGCTGGTGGTATTCGTCGTCGAGCGTCCCGCCATTTCGCAGATCGACATTGTCGGCGCCAAGGAATTTACCAAGGACAACCTGAAAGACGGTTTGAAGCAGGTTGGTATTTCCGAATCGAAGATTTTTGACCGTTCGATCCTCGATCGTGCTGAAAAGGAAATCAAGCGCCAGTACACCAGCCGCGGTTTTTACTCCGCCAAGGTCACCACCACGGTGACGCCGCTGGAGCGCAATCGGGTTTCGCTGGCCTTCAATATTGAAGAAGGCGAAGTCTCGAAGATCATCGACATCAATATCATCGGCGCGACGGCCTATTCTGAAAGCACCCTGCTGAAAGAATTCGAGCTCTCCACCGGCGGCTGGTTTTCTTTGTTCACCAAGGAAGACCAGTACTCGAAACAGAAACTGTCCGGCGACCTGGAAAAACTGCGTTCGTATTACCTGAATCGCGGCTATCTCGAATTCAATATCGACTCCACCCAGGTCTCGATCACGCCCGACAAGGAAAAGATTTACATCACCATCACCATCACCGAAGGGCCGGTCTACAAGCTGGGTGAAATCAAGTTCTCCGGTGACCTGAAGATTCCCGAAGCGGAAATGCGCGCGCTGCTGCTGTTCCGTCCGGGCGAAACATTCTCGCGCCAGAAGATTGTCGATTCGGTCAAGGCCATCAGCGATCGTCTGGGCAATGACGGTTACTCATTCGCCAATATCAATCCCGTGCCCGATCCCGACCGCAGCAAGCAGGTCGCCACGTTCACCATGTTCGTCGATCCGGGCCGCCGCGTTTACGTGCGCCGCATCAACGTGCAGGGCAATTCGCGCACGCGCGATGAGGTCGTGCGCCGCGAGTTGCGCCAGCTCGAAGCGGGCTGGTATTCAATTGATAAAATCAACCGCTCGAAAGAGCGCCTGGAGCGCACCGGCTTCTTCGAAGACATCAATGTCGAAACACCGTCGGTTCCCGGCACCACTGACCAGGTCGACCTGAACGTCAACGTCAAGGAACGCAACACCGGCAGCCTGCAGTTCGGCGTCGGTTATTCCAGTTCGGAAAAACTCACGGTATCCGCGTCGGTATCACAGGCCAATATTTTCGGCAGCGGCAACCAGCTCTCGTTCCGCGTGAACAACAGCGTTGTCAGCAAGGTGTATGAAATTTCATACCTGAACCCGTACTGGACGGCCGATGGTATTTCGCGCGGTTTCGACATTTACCAACGCGATCTCAATACCTCATCCCTGAATACCGGTGAATATCGTTCCACGTCCACCGGCGCCGGTGTGCGCTTCGGTGTGCCTGTCACCGAATATGATTCGGTGAACTTCGGCCTCGGACTCGAGCGTAACAACCTCACGCTGGATGACTTGAGCCCACCGCGCTACCTCGATTACGTGAATATCTTCGGTTCGCGCAGCAACACATTGCGTGGCTCGCTGGGCTTCGGCCGCGATACGCGCGACAGCATCTATTTCCCGAGCCGCGGTTACCTGCTTGAGTCCGGCCTGGAAGTCGGCCTGCCGGGGGGGGACCTGAAGTATTACCGCCTGCAGACCAAGGCGCAGTGGCTCAAACCCATCTGGGGTCCCATCGTGCTGGGCCTGAATGCCGAATATGGCCTCGCCAACGGCTACAGCGGTAAATCGCTGCCGTTCTTCAAGAACTTCTACGCAGGCGGTGTCGATTCCGTGCGCGGCTTCGAACAGAGCTCGCTCGGTCCTCGCGATACCAACGGCGATTACGTCGGCGGCAACAAGCGCATCATCGGCAACCTGGAAATCCTGTTCCCGATGCCGGGCGTGAAAAACGATAAATCGGTCCGCCTTTCGACGTTTATCGATATCGGCAACGTGTTCGGCGCCAATGAAAAGGTCAGTTTCGCCGACTTGCGCAGCTCGGTCGGCTTCGCGGTAAGCTGGTTTTCGCCTGTCGGACCGCTGAAATTCAGCCTGGCGAAGCCGTTGAAACAGAAGCCCGAGGATAAGATCGAGCGCTTCCAGTTCCTGCTGGGCCGGGTGTTCTGATATTGTGCGAGGAGTCTGGCGTTTGGAGAGGCTTTGTTATGCGTAAAAATGCGTGGTTATTGTCGTCGTTGTTGATCCTGGTTCCCTGCCCGGGTTTCTCGGCCGAGCTCAAGATCGGTTTCGTCAACCAGGAACGCATCCTGCGCGAATCATCGCCGGCCAAGCGTGCACAGGACAAACTCGACAAAGAATTCGCCCCGCGCCGCGCCGAACTGGACCGCATGGAAAAACAGGGCCGCGAACTCGAAATTACGCTGCAAAAAGAATCGGTCACGTTACCCGAGGCTGACCGCTCCGCGAAAGAGCGCCAGCTGGCGCAGCTTGCGCGCGATGTGCAACGCATGCAGCGTGAATTCCGTGAAGACGTGAACCTGCGTCGCAATGAAGAGCTCGCTTCGCTGCAGGAACGCGCCAACAAAGTCATCAGCAGCATCGCCGAAAAAGAGAAATTCGACCTGATTTTCCAGGAGGCGGTGTACGCCAGCAGCAAGATCGACATTACCGACAAGGTGATCAAGTCGCTGGGTGACAAGTAACCGAAGCGGCGAGTAAGACAGCCGCGCCCGGCACCTGCCCCCGCAGTTGCCCGCAATTTGAAATTACACTGCCTGCTTTTCGTTTCCGCCGATACCGCACGCCGGTAGCCGCACAGGTTCCGGACATGCGAAAATGCGCCCATGTATCTGCGCGACCTCCAGCAAAAATTCGGCGGTGAAGCGATCGGCGAAGTATCAGAGCCGCTCACCGGTGTGGGCACCATCGCCGCCGGCGTTTCCTCGCAAATCACCTTCCTGACCAATCCGCGTTACCGGGTCGAACTGGCCAAAACGGGCGCGGGCGCAGTTATCGTCGGTTCGCGTGATCGAGATGCAAGCACGCTTCCGCGTCTTGTCGTCACCAATCCGTATGCGTATTTCGCGCGCGTCGCGCAGTTGTTCAATCCGCCGGTCAAACGAGCAGGCGGCGTGCATGCGTCCGCATTCATCAACCCCGGCGCGCGCATTGCCGCCAGTGCTTATGTGGCGGAACTGGTATCGATCGGGCAAGGCGCCGAGATATCCGACGGTGCGCAGATCGGGCCAGGGAGCGTGATCGGCGATAGCGTTGTCATCGGGGCCGGTACGCAAATCGGCCCACGCGTGACCATCTATCGCAACTGCCGCATCGGCGCCCGCTGCATCGTTCATTCCGGCGCCGTGATCGGCGCCGACGGATTCGGTTTCGCGCCGGACTTTTCTGCCGAGGGCGGTGAATGGGTAAAAATTCCGCAGACCGGCCGGGTGATCATCGGTGACGATTGCGAGATTGGCGCCAACACCACCATCGACCGCGGCGCCATTGAAGACACGGTGATCGGCAACGACGTCAAGCTGGATAACCAGGTGCAGATCGGCCACAACTGTGTCGTCGGTGATCACACCGTCATCGCCGGTTGCGCCGGGATTGCCGGCAGCACCAAGGTCGGCAAACGCGTCATGATTGGTGGCGCTGCGGGGTTGGTGGGCCACATCGAAGTCTGTGACGACGCCATCATTTCGGCCATGACGCTGGTGAGCAAATCCATCAGCGAACCCGGCACCTACACGTCCGGCATGCCGATGATGAAACACGAAGACTGGCTCAGGAATGCCGTGCACCTGCGCCGCCTGAACACAATGGCGGATGCGATAAAAAACAAGGGAGGCTCTCAATGAGCACAGCAACGGGCGTCATGGAAATCAACGAAATAAAAAGCTACCTCGCGCACCGCTATCCCTTCCTGCTGGTCGATCGCGTGCTGGAAATCACCCCCGGCAAACACATCCGCGCGCTCAAGAACGTGTCGATCAACGAACAGTTTTTCCAGGGCCATTTTCCGCACTACCCGGTGATGCCCGGCGTGCTGATCATCGAGGCGCTGGCGCAGACCTCGGGACTGTTGTCGCTCAAATCCAGCGGCCAGCGCGCTGATGACAAGAGCGTCTTTTATTTTGTCGGCATTGATGGCGCGCGCTTCAAGCGGCCGGTGGTGCCGGGCGATGCACTGATACTCGAATCGGAATTGCTGCTGGAAAAACGCGGCCTGCTGAAATACGCCGTCAAGGCGCACGTCGGCGACCAGCTGGCATGCGAAGCAACGCTGCTGTGCACGCAACGCACACTGGTCAATTCCTGAAGATATTTCCTGCCATGAATATTCATCCCACGGCCATCGTCGATCCGCGCGCGAAGCTGGGCGCAAACGTTTCCGTCGGCGCATTCACGGTCATCGACGGCGATGTGGAAATCGGTGACAACACCAGCATCGGCCATCACGCGGTCGTCACCGGCCACACAAGCGTCGGCCGCGACAATCGCATCTTTCATTTTGTCTCGCTGGGTGAGGCGAACCAGGACAAGAAGTACCAGGGTGAACCGACGCGCCTGAAAATCGGTGATCGCAACACCATCCGCGAGTACTGCAGCCTCAATCGCGGCACGGTGCAGGATCTCGGTGTCACCACCATCGGCGACGACAACTGGCTGATGGCCTACGTGCATGTTGCACACGATTGCGTGGTCGGGAACAAGACCACCATCGCCAATTGCACGCAGCTGGCCGGCCACGTTCACGTCGGCGACTGGGCCACGCTGGGGGGATTCACCGGTGTGCACCAGTTCGTGAAAATCGGCGCGCATGTCATGTGCGGGGTATCGAGTGTGGTACTGATGGACATCCCGCCTTACGTCACTGCGGGCGGCAATCCGCTTGCAGCGGTCGGTATTAATTCTGAAGGATTGAAACGCCGCGATTTTTCGGCCGGGCAGATCGCCAGCATCAAGCGCGCGTACAAAACGCTTTACCGGTCCGGGCTCACGTTGGCCGAGGCAAAACAGAAACTTGCTGAAGAAGCAGCCGTACTACCCGAACTCAAAATTCTCGCGGACTTCCTCGCGGCATCCACGCGCGGAATCGTGCGCTGATGAAGATCGGCATCGTGGCCGGGGAGGCGTCCGGCGATCTGCTGGGCAGCCTGTTGATCAAGGCACTGAAAACCGACTATCCCGATCTGGAATTCGTCGGCATCGCCGGCCCGAAAATGCAATCGGCGGGCGCCACGTCGTGGTACTCGATGGAAAAGCTGGCCGTGCGCGGCTACGTCGAAGTGCTGAAAAGCTTTCGTGAAATCCTGGCGATTCGCCGTGGCTTGCGCGATCGCATGTTGAAAGAACGGCCCGCGATGTTCATCGGCATCGACGCGCCAGACTTCAACCTGGGCCTCGAAAAAACACTGAAGCGCGCCGGCATTCCCACCATCCATTACGTCAGCCCGTCCATCTGGGCATGGCGCGGCGAACGCATTCACAAAATCAAGGAATCGGTCGATCACATGCTGACCGTGTTCCCGTTCGAGCCCGCGATTTACGAAAAGGCGGGCATCCCCGCCACGTTTGTGGGACATCCCACTGCGGACGTCATTCCGCAAACGCCACAACGCGACAATGCGCGTGCGCAATTGCGCATCAAGCCCAATGAATTGATCATCTCGATGCTGCCCGGCAGCCGCCAGAGCGAACTCGATTATCACGCCGACCTTTTTATTGAAACCGCGAAACTCCTGCACAAGGATTTTCCAGAAGCAAAATTCCTCGTGCCGCTGACAACACGCGAAACACGCGACATGTTCGACCAGACGCGATGGAAACTGGGCGCGCAGGATTTGCCGATGCAGATATTGTTCGGCCATGCGAATTTCGCGCTGGCAGCTGCCGATGTGGCGCTGGTCGCGAGCGGCACTGCCACGCTGGAAGCGGCGCTGCTCGGTTGTCCGCACGTGATCGCTTATCGACTATCGCCGACCACGTACCGGCTGATGATGAAGAATGCCTACCTGCCCTATGTCGGCCTGCCCAATATCCTGGCCGGCGAATGGCTGGTGCCGGAGTTGCTGCAGGATGATGCGACCCCCGAAAACCTGTCGCGTGCATTGGGCAACTGGTTGCGGCATCGCGATGCGGCGGCCACCTTGCGTGAGCGCTTCGCGGCCATTCATGCGCAGCTTGCGGTGAACAACGGCGAACGTGTGCGTGAGGCGCTGAAGCCGTTCCTGGAGCGTGCGCGACTTTCCATGCCGGCTAAAGCTAGCGCGGCCTGATGTCATGATAATCAACGAGTCGATACAACCGGCCAGGCGTAAACCCGCACGCTGTGGTGTCGATGAGGCCGGACGCGGTCCGCTCGCGGGCGCTGTGTTCGCGGCTGCCGTGATCCTGAATCCGCGCCGTCCCATCAAAGGCCTTGCAGATTCAAAAGTACTTTCTGAAAAACGGCGCGATGCACTCGCCATCGAGATCAAGGAGAAAGCACTGGCCTGGTTTATCGCCAGCGCCAGCGTCGCCGAAATCGACTCGATCAATATCCTGCAGGCATCGCTGCTGGCGATGAAGCGCGCCGTGGAAGGCCTGTCGATGCTGCCCGATGAAGTGCTGGTCGATGGCCTGAATGTGCCGCAGATAAATATCGCGGGCCGCGCCATCGTCGATGGTGACCGGCTCATTGCGGAAATTTCTGCGGCCTCGATTCTCGCCAAGACGGCGCGCGATCACGAGATGTGTTTGTGGTCGGAACATTTTCCGGCCTATGGTTTCGCGCAGCACAAGGGTTACGGGACGCGCGCGCATCTTGAAGCGCTGAATCGCGTGGGGCCGTGTGAACTTCATCGCACCAGCTTCGCGCCGGTACGGGAAGCACGGCGGCAACTGTTTTTGTTTGTCGAGTGACTGTGCGCGCCTCGATATGAAATCTGGCAATGAAACTCAAGCACTGATGCGGATCGCAGGCCATTTTTGCCCTGGGAGGTGCGCCGGATATAGAGTTTGTCTGATAAATGCCTTTCGTTCCGTGTTCCACCAGTGAAAACCATCACCTCGCGCGACAACGCATTTGTAAAGCAGCTGATTGCCCTCGCCGGTTCCTCGCGCGAGCGTCGCAAACAATCGCTGACGGTACTGGATGGCATTCACCTCGTGCGCGCCTACATGGAAGCGCTGGGCCCGCCGCACAGTCTCGCCGTGGCCGAATCGGCGATGGCGCGCAATGAAGTACGCGAACTCGTGAGCAACTGTCCCTCGGCAACGATAAATGTGCTTGCCGACAACCTGATGGCGGCGGCGTCGGGCCTTGAATCGCCGGCGTTCATGATGGCCATGGTATCGACACCGGAATCGCAGCCGACTCCCGCAGATGCCAGCATTTTGCTGCTGGAGGATATCCAGGACCCGGGCAATGTCGGCTCGCTCCTGCGTACCGCTGCTGCCGCAGGCATTCGCGAAATCCTGCTGTCGCCCTCAACAGCATTTGCCTGGTCGCCCAAGGTGCTGCGCGCGGCGCAGGGCGCGCACTTCCTGCTCAATATCGTTGAAGGCGTGGATGTGCTGGCATTCGCAAAGGCCTATGCGGGCCAGTCACTGGCGCTGGTGGCGCACGGTGACGGTGTGCAAGACCTGTTTGAAATCGACATGACGGGGCCGACAGCAATCATGGTGGGCAACGAAGGTGCCGGACTCTCGCCGGAACTGGTGTCGGCGGCCACGCATCGCGTCACGATTCCCATGCCGGGAAAAGTTGAGTCATTGAATGCGGCGGCGGCGGGCGCGATCTGCCTCTTCGAGCGCGTACGGCAAACCAGCGGCCGCCCGGCGCGAGGCGAAAAAAACACGAATACACAGCGGGGCACAACGTGAAACCAGCAACGCAAACCGATACCACCCAATCGGCGCAATCCATGCGCAACTATCGCTACTACGAATTCGTGATGGTCGCGTTCGTCACCATCCTCATCTGCTCGAACCTGATAGGCCCGGCAAAAATTGCGCAGCTCGATTTGCCGTTGCTCGGCACGCTCACGTTCGGCGCCGGCGTACTGTTCTTTCCGATCTCGTACGTGTTCGGCGACGTGCTCACGGAAGTGTACGGCTATGCTCGCTCACGTCGCGTCATCTGGGCAGGATTCGCGGGGCTCGCGTTTGCGTCCATCATGGCCTACGTCGTGGTGGTGCTGCCGCCTGCCCCGTTCTGGCAGAACCAGGGCGCGTATGAAATTGCCTTCGGCTCGACGTGGCGCATTGCGCTGGCGTCACTCATCGCATTTTCCTGCGGCGAATTCGTCAACTCGTTTGTGCTGGCCAAGATGAAAATCATGACCGGCGGAAAATGGCTCTGGTCGCGCACCATCGGTTCGACCATTTTTGGCGAAGGTGTCGATTCGCTGCTGTTTTATCCGCTGGCGTTCTACGGCACCGGCATCATCCCCGATGACAAACTGCCGACGATAATGCTGGCGCAGTTCGTCACGAAGGTGGCGGTGGAAGTGGCGTTCACGCCGGTCACGTACAAAGTGGTCGGCTGGCTGAAACGTGCTGAGGGCGAGGACTATTACGACCGCGATACGAACTTCACGCCGTTTTCACTGAAGGCTTGAAATGGAAGGTGGCGTAGTCCAACGCCACCCCCACCCGTTAGATTGAACGCGCGAACAGCAGCGCGTTAGATGGCGTGCCCCAACGGCGTGGCACACTTCCAGCAGACTTCAAATTCGCCCGGATTCTCTTCGCCGCACGCCATGCAGTTGCGCACGCTGGTCGAAGGCGGCCTGCTTTCATAATCTGTAATGACGGCGCGTGCATGCTGCTCCTGGTGCGCCTGCGCGATCCATACCTGCGGATACGCCGCACCCACCGCCAGCTCACCCATCGCAGCCATGGCATGCTCATTGAACACATGGGCCGCGACGCCTGCTTGCGTGAGCAGGTCGCGCACGAGATACGCTTCAGCAAGGTTCTGCGCGCTGTAAATGCGTTTCACGTTTGCGGTTCGATTGATCGCTTCATGTATTTATCATCGCACAGCCGGGCACAAATAAAAAAGGCCGCAGGGTTTCCCTTGCGGCCTTTCTTGAGGATGTAGCGATCAGAAATCGAACGACACGCTGGCGGTGACGCCGTCTTGTTTCACGTCGCTCTTGCTCGACACGCCGGTGTAAACCACCGACAGGCCAACGCGTTCGGCGAGCTTTGCCTGTACGCCGATCGACGAGGTGATCCAGGAGGTGTCCGGCTTGTAGGCGGGAATGTCGTAGGCGTTGCCGGCGACGATGCTGACAGGATTCGCCGAAACAAAGCGTTCTCCCTTGATGTCTTCGCGATCCATTGACACCCGGGCGAACGGCGTCCAGTTGCCGAAATTCATCGAGGCGCGCGCACCGCCGCTGAATATACGTGAACGACGGCTTTGCTCGAAGATATTCAGGTTCGCGGAACCTGCCCCGTCTTCGGTGAAGGCATTCACTGTGACGACCTGGTTGGTGGTCGAGATGAACGGGCCGATCGTAATGCGGCCGAACTGGAAGTCATAACCACCGGTCAGGCTGCCGGATGCATTGGAACCCTTGGTGTTGGCAGTTGCGGTACGGGTGACCAGGCCCAGCTTCACGAAGCGGCGGATGTTGTCATACTTCACATCGGCAAACGAACCGACGAAGTTGGCATACCAGCCGCCGGCGCGCGCGCTGCCGAAGACCGACAATGCGGTTTCATCGATATCGAACTGGCCCACACCCATGCGGGCGTCGCCCTTGGTGCTGCCGACGGCGACACCCAGGGTCACCGCTTCAGAGGCACGCATTGTCAGGCCCACGGTGGCGGCGCGATTCTTGGTGTCGGCTGACGGGCTCAGCGGATTGGTGCTGATATCGTACTTGCTGCCTTCTCCCGCGGCGAAAGCCGACAACCTGCCGATGTTGGCCGACTGTCCCTGGCGCAGGCCTTCATCCAGCGTGCGGATATGGGCAGCGCGAGTGGAAAGCGGAATTTCGCCCATCAGTGAGTAAGCGTTCGGACCATCGATCAGCGACTTGACGAAGTCGGCGATGATCGCGTGCGCAGCCGTTGTGGGATGCACTGGGTCGGCGAACAGGTATGACGTTGCCGCTCCCGTCGGGATGTTGGCCGCCGAGCAGGTCAGTGATGAGGTGCCCACTGGCTGGCAGGCCGGCGTGGTGATATTGGTAAAACCGTAGGCCGACGGATTGGCGCGGATTTCACCAAGTAGTGTGAAGGTGTCGACCGGGATGACCTTAATGTTGGACGACTTCAGCGAGGTGAAAAGGGTGGTGTTGTAGCCTGCGCCCAATGCCGTGACGGTGCTGGCCAGCGGGTTGGTGGCGAACGCCGGTGTGGCGCCGATATCGGGCAGTGCGAACGCCAGGATGTATCGTGCGCCCGCAGCCTGCAGGCGTGCGATCTGCGCTACTTCCGCACTGGCCGCACCCAGCACATTGCTCTGCAGTGTGGCTGCGCTGATCTGGCCCGCGCTCAGCGCTTCAAGCTGGGTGAAAACATCGTTTGCACCAAACCAGACGCCGTACAGCGCGTTGGGATTGGCTACGCCACCGCTGGACGCGAGGTACTCATTGATCTGTGCGGATGCCGGACGCTGCGTACCGCCTGGGCCGAGTCGGCTGGCGGGCGCATTGCCGATTGCCTGCATGCCGCCTTGCGCATAAATGCCGCCGCCTGCGTTGCTGGCCGCCGGATTGCCGCCATAGTACTGGGCGATCAGTTCAGACCAGACCGGGCCGGGATTGGTGGTGAATTTGCCGAGGCCGGCTGCAGCCGTCGGGCCTACCAGCGCCGCGAGACCGGGGCGGTAGTAGCCGGCGTCGGAGAGCGAATCACCGAAAATGTAAACGCCATTGAAAGAGATTGCATTGGCGGCAGTGGCACCGAATGCCAGGGTGGCGCCGACGAGCGCGGGGATCAAACGTTTCTTCAGTGACATGGAATCTCCTAGCGGGGGAATAAAAATTCTTATAGTTTTGTGCGCACGTTGGTGCTTTTTCGTGTGGTTTCTGCGCGGGCTAAATCACTAACGCCCTGCTACCGGGTGAAATCATGGCACAAACAGGGGTGAATCTCAACGAACATGCCGCTAACGTGTTGCAAACTCGCACACGTGTGCGCAAGTCGAATTGAACACAAAAAACCTGCGGATTGAGCGGGAAACCATGGCATGAGGCCATCCCGGGCGGAATGAGTTCCCTCAATAAACGCGGCGATCCAGTCGCGCCTCATGAAGGATGGTGGTCGCCAGCTCTTCGATGCTCTTGGTGGTGGAGTTGAGATAGGAAACGCCGGCATCGCGCATCAACATTTCTGCCGTGTTCACTTCCCATTTGCAGTTTTCGAACGAAGCGTATTTGCTATCAGGCTTGCGTTCCTGGCGTATCTGCTGCAACCGCTCGGGAATGATGGTCAGGCCCCACACCTTGTGCTTCAGCGGCAGCAGTGACGGCGGCAGCTTCATCTTCTCAAGGTCTTCGGGAATCAGCGGATAGTTGGCGGCCTTTACGCCGAACTGCAGTGCGAGGTATAGGCAAGTGGGTGTCTTGCCACTGCGGGAAACGCCCACCAGGATGATGTCAGCCTCTTCCAGGTTGCGATTGGTGATGCCGTCATCGTGCGCCAGGGTGTAGTTCACCGCCTCGATGCGATGGTTGTATTCGTTGAAGTTGCCGGCCGAATGGCTGCGCCCCACGGCATGCGCCGATTTCACGCCCAGCTCTTCTTCCAGCGGCACGATGAACCGGTCGAACAGGTCCAGCACCATGGCGTTGGACTTGCCGATTTCGGCGCGAAGGTCATTGGCCATGAGCGACGTAAATACCAGTGGCCGCATCCCGGAGTCGGCATTGGCCGCATCGATCTGGGTGATCGCGTCGCGGATCTTGTCGATGTTGTCGATAAACGGGAGCGTGACGCGGCGAAATTCAACCGTATCGAACTGCGTCAGCAGCGAATTCCCGAGCATTTCGACCGTAATACCAGTTCGGTCGGATACGAAAAAAGCAGTGCGGCGGTTGGCCATATCGTCCAGTTTTTGTGAGGTGTCGGGGTGCGGTTAAAGCGTCAGCGCGCTCTTCGGGTCGGCTATAATTCTATCCCTATTCCGCACTGCAGCATTTCCTGAAAACAAGCACGGAACACGACTCTCGCCCTTCTTTTCCCTCATTTTCCTTCCCCGGCTGCCCTCATGTCCAACGCGACCCCAGGTTCTTCCCCGTTCGTCCTGCCCCTTTCCGAACTTCGCATGCACGATGTCGCCACGGTTGGCGGAAAGAATTCTTCGCTAGGGGAGTTGATCAGCCAGCTTTCCAAAGCCGGTGTACGGGTGCCGGGCGGATTTGCCACAACGTCCGAGGCATTCCGGGAATTCCTGACGCACAACGGCATTACCGAAAAAATCAATTCAGCGCTCGCTACGTTGAATGTCGATGATCTCGACGCGCTCGCAAAAACCGGCGCGATGGTGCGCGAACTGGTGACGAAAGCGCCGTTGCAGCCTGCGCTGGAAAAGCAGATTCGTGATGCCTATGCGGAATTGACGAAAGACGATCCGGAAGCCTCGTTTGCCGTGCGCTCTTCAGCAACGGCGGAAGATTTGCCCGATGCCTCCTTCGCCGGCCAGCAGGAAACGTATCTCAACATTCGCGGCATCGACAATGTGCTCGAAGCCATCCGCCATGTGTTCGCTTCGCTGTATAACGACCGCGCCATTTCCTATCGCGTACACAAGAATTTTGTTCATGCGGATGTTGCGTTGAGCGCGGGCGTGCAGCGCATGGTGCGTTCCGACACGGGAGCTGCCGGCGTGATGTTTTCGCTCGATACGGAATCGGGATTTCGCGACGTGGTCTTCATCACCTCCAGCTACGGACTCGGCGAAATGGTGGTACAGGGTGCCGTCAATCCCGATGAATTTTATGTCTCGAAGCATTGCCTGAAAAATGGCAGGCCCGCCGTGCTGCGCCGCGGGCTGGGCACCAAGGCCGAGCAGATGATTTTTGGTTCGTCCGCCTCCGCCGGAAAATCGGTCGTGACGCAACCGGTCGCGCCCGCCGAACGCGAACGTTTTTCGTTGACCGATGCGGAAGTCGAGGAGCTCGCCAAATACGCAGTCTCGATCGAAACACACTACGGCCGCCCCATGGATATTGAATGGGCGAAAGAAGGAAATGCAGACGGCGGCGACGGCAAACTCTACATTTTGCAGGCGCGTCCCGAGACGGTGAAGTCGCAGGAATCGAAATCCGATACGCTCACCCGATATCGCCTGACCGGCAGCGGCGCCAGGATCGCCGAAGGCCGCGCTATCGGCAGCAAGGTCGGCCAAGGGCCGGCAAGAATCATCAAGGACGTGAACGAGATTTCGCGCTTCCGCGATGGTGACGTCATCGTCACCGACATGACCGATCCCAACTGGGAGCCGGTGATGAAACGTGCGTCGGCCATCGTCACCAATCGTGGCGGCCGCACCTGCCACGCCGCGATCATCGCGCGCGAGCTGGGTGTGCCGGCTGTCGTCGGTTGCGAGAATGCGACCGATGTCGTCACGGAAGGTGAAGACCTCACCGTGAGCTGTTGCGAAGGTGATACCGGCAACATTTATCGCGGCAAGGTGGCCTTTGAAGTACAGACCATCGCGCTCGACAACATGCCGGCGATTCCCGTGAAGATCGCCATGAACGTCGGCAATCCCGAACTCGCCTTTGATTTTGCGCAATTGCCCAACGATGGTGTCGGTCTCGCACGCCTTGAGTTCATCATCTCCAACACCATCGGCATTCATCCCAAGGCCTGCCTTGAATACGATCGCCTGCCGATGGATTTGAAAGAGCAGGTGGCCAAGCGTTCGCGCGGCTACGCCAGCCCGGTCGAGTTCTACAAGAAGAAAATGATCGAAGGTGTGGCGACCATCGCGGCCGCGTTCTGGCCCAAGAAAGTCATCGTCCGCCTCTCGGATTTCAAATCCAACGAATACCGCAACCTGATCGGCGGCCCGCGCTACGAGCCTACCGAAGAAAATCCGATGCTCGGCTTCCGTGGCGCATCGCGCTACATCGCGTCCTCGTTCCGCGATTGCTTCAAGCTCGAATGTGAAGCCATGAAGTATGTGCGCGACACCATGGGCCTCACCAACGTTGAACTGATGGTGCCGTTTGTACGCACCTTGAAAGAGGCCGACGCCGTGCTCGAGATCATGAAGAATTTCGGGCTCGAGCGTGGTGGCAATGCGTTGAAGATCGTGATGATGTGCGAGATCCCCTCCAACGCCATCCTCGCTGACGAATTCCTGAAACGCTTCGACGGCTTCTCCATCGGCTCCAACGACATGACGCAGATGACGCTGGCGCTGGATCGCGATTCCGGGCTGGTGATGGATGCGTTCGACGAGCGCGATGAGGCCGTGAAGCGCATGCTGAGCATGGCCATCAAGGCCTGCCTGAAGGAAAAGAAATACGTCGGCATCTGTGGCCAGGGGCCCAGCGATTTCCCCGACCTGGCCGAATGGCTGATGAAGGAAGGCATCGAATCGATGTCGCTGAATCCGGACACCGTGGTGGAAACCTGGCTGCACCTGGCAAAGGCGAAATAGGCCGCATGCTGACCGGGCAGCTCACTTGGCAATTCAAGCGTTTCGACGATCTGCCGATCCGCGACTGGTACACCGTATCCGCCGCTCGCATCGATGTGTTCGTGATTGAACAGAACTGTCCGTTCCAGGAAAACGATGGTGCGGACCTGCATTCGTGGCACTTGTTGGGGTGGGACGAGTCCAACCCTTCACGCGAGCTGGCGGCCCCATCACGCAGGCTGGCCGCCTATTGCAGGTTGGTCGATCCCGGCATCAAGTACGCCGAGCCTTCGATCGGCCGTGTTGTTACACCGCGTGCGTTTCGAACAAAAGGTCTTGGCAGGATCCTGCTGGCCGAGGCGTTGAAACGGCATGACCAGCTTTATCCGGGCCAGGCGAACAAGATCGGCGCGCAGCAGCGCCTGGAAAAGTTCTATACGGAATTCGGCTTCAAGACCAGTTCCGGCATGTATATGGAAGACGGTATCCCGCACGTCGAAATGCTGCGCCCCGCAAACTAAGGAGTAACACATGGCTAAAGAATTGGCAGGCAAGTCAGCTCTCATCACCGGCTCGACCAGCGGTATCGGCCTGGGCATCGCGCGCGCTTTCGCTGGAGCAGGCGCCAACATCATGCTCAACGGTTTCGGCGACGCGAAGGAAATCGAGAGCATCCGCTCGGGACTCGCGGCCGAGCATGATGTGAAAGTCACCTATTCCGGCGCCGACATGAGCAAGCCTGCCGAAATCCTTGAGATGGTCGCCAACGCGCACCAGGCTTATGGCAGCCTCGACATCATCGTCAACAATGCCGGCATCCAGTTTGTCGCGCCGGTTGATGAGTTTCCGCCGGAAAAATGGGACGCCATCATCGCCATCAACCTGTCCGCCGTATTTCACGGCACGCGCGCAGCGCTGCCGGGCATGAAAGCAAAAAACTGGGGGCGCATCATCAATATCGCCTCGGTGCACGGGTTGGTGGCCTCGCCCAACAAATCGGCGTACGTCGCTGCCAAGCACGGGGTGGTCGGCTTCAGCAAATCGGTGGCGCTTGAACTCGCCGAGACCAATATCACTGTCAATTCGATCTGTCCCGGTTTCGTCCTCACGCCGCTGGTGGAAAAACAGATCGTCGATCTTGCCGCGCAGAAAGACCTGCCGCGCGAAAAGGTAATTCGCGATGTGTTACTTGATCCGCAGCCCTCCAAGAAATTCGTGACGATCGAGCAAGTCGCGGCACTGGCCTTGTTTCTGGCGTCCGACAACGCGCAGTCGATTACCGGCAGCGCCTATTCAATCGACGGCGGCTGGACCGCGCGCTAGGTTGCCGATGATCCAGAAGGCGGTTCGACGGGTACTGGTGACGGGATTCACGCCGTTCGGCGGTGAGGGCACCAATCCGTCCTGGGAACTCGTCAAGCAATTGCCAGACACTATCGGCGGCTACCATATTGAAAAGCTTCGCGTGCCCACCGAATTTGGCAAGGCGATCGAGGTGGCCGCGAAAGCCATGGATAAATTGCAGCCGCACGTCGTCCTGTGTTTCGGCC
>JBDTWS010000063.1:0-20042 GCA_040006575.1 Betaproteobacteria bacterium | reverse complement strand
GATTGGTCAAACTGGAAGACGATCTGGTGTGACGTGCCAATACGCGGCTCCACGCTGACCGCGCCGCCTATGGCGACCCCTGTCTTGACGGGCAGGTCAAAAAAGTCTCCGCCTGTTCCGTGCGTCTTGCGTGAGTACACGGCAACCAGCTGGGGCACACGCGGCTGCGGCGTGATGACCATGGTGTTCGACGGACTGCTCTCACCCACGGCATTGGTCGCAGTCACGGAGCAGGTGTATTGGACGCCGAGCGTCAGCCCGAAAACGCTGATCGATCCGGCATTGCTCGCGGTATTCGATTGCGTAGCGGGCGGCGAGGTGCTGGTGCAGCTGGCCCTGTAGTTGCCGATGGGCGCCCCACCGTTAGAGGCCGGCGCCGAAAAATAGATGATGGCCGGGGTTTCCCGGGAGTTATCGATGCCGGTCAGCACCGGTGGATCGGGCACGGTTGCGGGTGCGCTGAAGCTGATGGTGGTATTAGGCCAAATGGGATTCTGCGGCGCCTGGAATTCCTTGACGCCGTTTATGGTGACGGTAAATGTTGTGGCCGGCGTCAACGGCGAGGTCGTCAGGATCACGGCCAGCGGGCTGGGATCGGCCGTGACCTGGGTAACTGTGACGCCGTTGTCGATCACATAGTTGGCCGGATTCAGGGCGCTGGCGGCCTCCACCGTGCGGTTGAAGTACAGCCGCACCTGGGTTGCACTCAGGCGGGTTGCCTGCAGCACGTCGTAATCATAATTGACCCACTCGCTGTATACGCCGGCGATGTTGGCGTCGCCGACGATGCGTGCGTCGGGAAGATTACGGGCGATCGGCGGCATCGGCGAATTGTTGGGCAATGCAGAATCGCGAACGTAGAGGCGTGAGTTGGCCAGGTCGTCCCGGACAAGGCCTCCATAGGGCCCAATCAGGTTGCTTGCAAGCGTCGGTGTTTCAAAACGCATGTCGTAAAGCGGGCCGATGCCACCGGGCTGGTGACAGTGCGAACAATTGGATGCGAGGTATGACCGTACCCGGTTTTCCAGCGTGGCCGTGGTATCGGCAACGTCGACCGCGCGCGGATAGGTGGTCGGGTCGTTGATCGGCGTATTTAACAGGCCGATATGGTCCCAGGTGTGTAGCTGGTTATCGGTTCGTGTCGTGCTCGTGTAGGTGAAATTGCCGTTCAACTGGGCGGTGCGAATGCCCAGCACCATGCCGGCATTCACGTTGTGACAGGTCACGCAATCCTGCGGGCTGGGGAAGGTATAAATCTGCTGGCGGTTGGTGCCGTTGGCTTGGGTAATGTTCAGCACTGGTTCATCGCGCGTCGGCACGATATCGGCGTCGGTATAAACACCCGCAACCGGTTCACGCCAGCGATAGGTGGCGCCACGAATGCTGCCATCCGCGTTGCGAATCAGGATGCGCGTTTCGAGCCGGCGAACGGTTGCAGGCAGATTCGTCTGCTCATTCAGTTGCATGTCGAAGTTCTTGACGATCACGGTGCCGTTCGGAAAGGTCCAGCTGCCGTCAGGGGCGAAGCCGACTTTCGGCGACAACGTTGGATTTTCCGGATCGGCAGCGCTGAATGGCACGGCAATGAAACGCGATTTTTCCGCGCCGTCGGTCCACAGCGGCGAATTAAGCGCATAGGGCACAAAGCCCGCGTGAATGATGCGATTGGGCGTATCGGTGAATACGTTCGTTTGTGACAGCGTCACCGGCATCGGTTGGCTGGGCAGGGTTGGCAGCGTGCCATTCATGTACGCGCCAATCGTGGCGCGTCCGTCCAATCCGGGCTGGGGTCCGTCCGCGTGCGAAACGGCCGCAATGCCGACCAATGCCATGGCGAGAACGCCCGTTAGTGCGATCCTGCGGCGACGCAAAGTCATGAATATTTGATGAGGCGCAAACGGCATCGAAGTCTCCCGATTTCAGCCTTCGAATCTACTTGAAGAGGCAATTCCCGTCTATATGAAAACTCACACGGCGCCCCGGCTGGAGGTATTAATCGTTCTCGCTGATGTAGGAGAGCTTTCTTCCGCAATGTCTGTCGCAATCGAAAAAGCGACAGCCCGGTTGCCACCCGGTCAATCCGCGAAAATCGCCATTCAGCGCGGCTTCCGGCATATTTTGTTCCGGAACGCCGCGCCAGTACTCGAGGTCAGGGGATGACCTTGCCGGATCTCGCTTTCGCTACGGTGAGGTCAGCGGCGTCAACCGCACCCGACTTATCCAGGTCAAAGCGGAAATTGGACAGGGTAATTGGTGGCGGCATCGGCGTGGCCCGCGCCTTGATTGCGCTGATGTCGCTGGCATTGACAGAGCGGTGACCGTCGATGTCGCCCACCATGAAGCCGATTGATGCTGATACGCCGGTGAGGGAACTCAGGTTTACAGCGTTCACACCGGGCAGAGTCAATTTCACACGCTGGCCGTCGGCAATGCCGGGCAGCGTTACCGTAACCTCGGTGCCGGCGGTGGCGCGAGTTGCGCCCGCGTAAGGTGCAGCAGCCGCATCCTCCGCAGTTACCGCAGGGTCGTCATTTATCGGCACGTTGAATTGAAATACGATGCGATGGAAATTTCCCATCAAGCGTGGTTCAACGGATATCGGCCCGGTGATGGTCTGCTGGTTGTCAATTTGTAAATCGAAATTGGTGCCAACGCCATGCGCTTTCCGCGATTGAACCGCGATCAACTGCAACGGCGCATTGGCGTCTGGAATTGAATTCACTGCTGTCGATGGAGCACTTGCACCGACGGCATTCACCGCAGTGACGGTGCATGCATACGAAGTACCGTTGTTGAGACCGGAGACGATGATGGGCGACTGCGCCGCCATCATCGACGTGCCATTGCATGTGCCAACGTAATGCGTGATTGCGCTGCCGCCGTTGGCTGCGGGCGGCGTAAATCCCACGGCGATCAATCCGTCACCGGCGATTGCGGTCCCAATGGTTGGCGCGCCGGGAACTACCGGTACCAGCGCAAAAGTGGCGGCCACAGTGCATGCTGCAGTGACAGGCGCCGTGGTGTACACGGCCCCGCTCAGGTTGCCGCCGCAGGTCCCGCCAACGCTTGCGGAATAGCCGCTGTTGGGTGTCACCGTAAATGTGGTCGTGGCCCCTTGGGTGATGTTCTGCACGGTATTGGGTGTGATCGATCCATTCGTCCCGGCGCTCGGCGTGACCATGTAGGTATTTGCTGTGAAAGTGGCAATCACCGTGCAGTTGGCAGTGACGGCGTTGGTGTTGTAATTGGTGCCGTTCAACGTGCCGCCACAGGTACCGGTGACGGCCACGGTGTTGCCTGCGACCGGCGTAATCTGGAACTGGGCGGTCAGTCCCGAAGTGACGGTCTGCGGTGTGTTGGGGCTGATAAAGCCGTTGCCGGAGAGCGATGGTGTCACGGTGAATGTGGGTGCGCCGGCGACCGTGTTGGAAACAAAAGTAAACGTCGATGCGCCCACCGTGAATGTGGTTGTTTTAGGCGTGCCGTTGCTCGAAGAACTGGTGTGTCGAAGGCAGACATACGTATCTGTGCCCATGGCCGCACTTGAAGTCGTGTACGAGCTGGAGCAACTGGTGGAGTTGGTTGTCGATGCCGTGTATTCGCCGCCACTGATGGTGATCTGTGCCGGCGTGCCCAGCCCGGTGATCTTGATCAATTGGGATGTGACGACGCTGGATATCGGCACGTTATTGACGGGATCGAAAATAACCGGGTCCGGCAACACGTCGGCAGATGACGAGAAGCTCTGTACCGTACCGGCGCCGATGTCGGCCAGGAACAATTCGCCGGCCTGGCTTTCACCGAAGGTGCTCACCTGGGGTGTTTCTGCAAGGGCGATCTTGGCAGCGGGTGACAGTGCGGTGTACCAGAGTTTCCGGCTGTAGTCGCCGAACACGTATTTGCCCACCAGGTCCGGCGTGCTTTGCCCGCGATACACATACCCGCCGGTGATCGAAACACCATCGCTGTGGCTGTATTCGAGAATCGGCGGGACGGCGCCGGCGAGGGCACAGGCCGTCACCGGGTTCGTGGGCGGATAGGCATGCAAACCCTCGCAATTTTTCCAGCCGTAGTTGGCGCCACCGGCAAATCCTGCAGCCTGCCGGTTCACTTCCTCCCAGTCTCCCTGGCCCACGTCGGCGATGAAAAGCTCGCCCGTGCCTCGATCGAAACTGATGCGCCACGGATTGCGAATACCGTAGGCCCAGATCTCGGGCTTGGTATTGGCCACGCCCACAAAGGGATTGTTGGCGGGCACCGTGTAGGTCGCCACACCTGTGACGTTGATGCGCAATATTTTTCCCAGCAGCGAATTCAGGTTCTGGCCTGAGCCGAAGGGATCGCCACCGCCACCGCCATCGCCTACGCCGATATACAGGAAACCATCGGGGCCGAAACGCATGGAGCCACCATTATGATTGTCGTTGATCGTGTGTGCGATGGTGAGGATACGCAAGGCGCTGGCGGGATCGGCCAGGGTGGGATCATCGCTCCTGCGCGTGTAGCGCTCGACCACAATATCGCCGGTGCTAAGACCGTTGCGCGCCTTTGAGGTGTAGTAAACAAAAAACTGGCCGTTGCTGGCGTAATTGGGATGAAACGCCAGTCCCAGCAGGCCACGTTCACCGCCGTACTGCACGATGGACTGTAAATCCAGGAATGGCGCCGTGGTGGGCTGGACAAAGCCGTTTTTTACGCTGCGAATCCGGCCAATCTGTTCGACAACAAACATTCTCTGGCTGCCATCGCCGGCATTGGCAATATCGACAGGCAACGTGAATCCCGATGCGAACGGCACCAGCTTGATATCTGCGTGGGCGGGGAACGAAAGCGAGAGCGAGAGGAAAATGCCGGACAGGATCAGTACGGCAAGTGACTTGAGAAGTTGGCGCAATTGTGAAGCCCTCGAGAATAGAAAGCCCCCCTTGCAGGCAAACGATCATGCGCCTGTGCTACTGTTTTTATTATTGGACCAAGGTTAACGGATGTAACTACATGGCGCAAGCGCGAAAATAAGTCACGAACAAGTCATGCCGCGAGTGCTTTATCGGCCCTTGAATTCAGGTTTTCGTTTTTCCACAAACGCCGTGACACCTTCCTTGAAATCCGCCGTCCGTGCACATTCGGCGAAGAATGCGATTTCATCATCCAGGTGTTGCTGGATCGGCGTGGAATAGGACTGGTTGATGAGGCGCTTGGCGCGCGCGAAAGCCTGTGTAGCGCCACGTGAAAGGCGCGTGGCGAGTTGCTGCACTTCCGCTTCAAGCTCGGCGGCGGGTACGACGCGATTGACCAATCCCAGATCAGCCGCCCTAGCAGCATCTATGGTGTCGGACAGCATCACCAGCTCCAGCGCCTTGCGCATACCCACGATGCGCGGCAGGAAAAACGTGCTGCCGCCGTCGGGCGAGAGCCCGATCCTGGCGTATGCGGTAGAAAACTTGGCGTCGTCGGAAGCAATGGCGAAATCACACGCCAGCGCCACACTCAAACCCGCGCCCGCAACCGCGCCATGAATTTGCGCGATCACCGGAAACGGCATGTTCCGCAAGTTGACGATGCCTGCATGCAGCGCATCGCCCATCGGCTTAACTTCGTCAGCCACGTTTTCGCGACGCGCATAAAACACTCCCACGTCGCCGCCGGCCAGGAATGCCTTGCCCGCACCCTTGACGATGAGGGCTCGCAATGTTGTCGACGCCATCAGCTTCGACGTGATATCGCGCATCGCCAGGATGAGCTCATTATTCATGGCGTTGAATACCTGCGGCCGGTTGAACGTCAACGTGCCGATGGCGCCTTGCTGGTCAAAGAGGATTTCGTCGCTCATAAAGGGCTCGTTCTTTCGTTGCGGATTATTTGTCCGGCGGCATTTCGTCCGCGGTCATGATGCCACGGGCGAGGTAAATATCGCGAAGGTGCGAACGCAGGCGCGGCAGGTTGATGGCGTAGGCCACCGCGCCGACAGCACACAGGATACCGAAGCAGAGATAGGCGCGCGGCGCACCAACCTGCTGCGCCAGCCAGCCTGCGCTGAGGTGTCCCAGCGGTACGGCGCCGGTGAAAAAAGTCGAATAGACACTGACCACCCGGCCGCGCTTGTCGTCGTCGGTAACGGTCTGGATGATGGTGTTTACACTGGCCGACGTTCCCATCACACCGAAACCGACGAAGGCCATCGCCGCCATCGACAGCGGTACGCTGCGGTACGGTGCCGCCAGCGCAAAGCTGATGGCGCCGAACGCCGCGCACGCGGAAGTAAAGAAAATTCCCTTGGCGAAACCGCGCACACTTGGCCGGCTGGCGAGTATCACGGCGCCGGCCAGTGCGCCGATGCCCACTGCGCTGACAAACAGCCCGTGTAATTCCGCACCCTTGCCGAATGTTTCCACGGCAATGGCGGGCATCAGGATGGAATAGGGATTGATGCAGAAACTGACGAGACCGACGATCAACACCAGAGGCAGTGTGACGGGACTGGACAGCGCGATCTTCCAGCCTTCGGCCAAATCGCCGGCCAGTGACTTTCCACTCGGAATGCGCTGGATTTCGCGTGGCGTAATTCGCCGCAACTGGAAAACGACGGCGAGGTACGAGATGGCGTTGAAGCCGAAGCAGGCGGCTTCTCCGGCTGTGGCAATCACAAGGCCACCGACAGCAGGGCCAAGCAGGCGAGTGGAATTGATGTTGGCCGAATTCAGCGCGATCGCATTGGGCAAGTCTTGCTTGTGCTCGATCAGCTGCGCGAAAAAAGAGTGGCGGGTGGTGACTTCAACTGCGCTGAATACACCTTGCACCAGGGCGAATATGCCGAGCAGCGGAACAGTCATGTGTCCCTGCCACGTCAGCAGCGCGAGCAATGTGGCGTGCACGAACAGCACGCTTTGCACCACCATCAATAATTTTTTCCGGCTCACGCGATCGGATAGCGCACCTGCAATCGGCGTGACAAACAGGTAAGGAATCATTGCCAGGAAACCGACGGTGCCGGTAGCGCCGGTGGAACCCGAGAGCCGGTAAGTGAGCCACATGATGGCCACCGACTGCATCCACGAACCGATTTGCGAAATAGCCTGCCCTACGTAGTAGCGGCGGAAATTCTGGTGGCGCAAAGCGCGCAGCGCGTAGGGAAAATTCATCGATGCAGGCTAAAACTCAAGCACGGGGGCGGTCAAAAGACCGAAAACCACTGGAAAGCCGCCCTGGTGCTTGAGTTTTATGTTCAGGCTTTCATTTCAGGCGGTCAAGTTGCAGCCGCATTTCCGCAAGTTTCGCGGTGGAGTCGGCGACGCGTTTTCGCATTTCATCGACGACGTGCGCTGGCGCGCGATCGGTAAATCCTGCGTTGCCCAGCTTTGCTTCGGCCCCGCTGATTTCACCTTCAAGTCGCGCCGTTTCCTTGCCGATGCGAGCACGCTCGGCCTCAACGTCGATCTTGATATCGAGCATCCAGTTGCCGCTGGAAATCACGGCGACCGGCGCGTTTGCGTCGGGCAATTTTTCTACGAGGTGCGTTTCAGAAATCTTTCCCAGCGCCATCAGGTAGGGCAGTTGCGGCGTGATGACGGCGGCGTCACCGGTCATGAACAGCGGCACGCGATCCTTGGGCGAGACATTCATTTCGCCGCGCAGGTTGCGCACGGCGTCGATGGATTCTTTCAGCGTGGCGACAAACGCTTCGGCCGCCGTGTCGATTTTTTCCTGCTGTGAAACGGGATAGGCCGCCAGCATGATGGTTTCGCCCGTCTTACCCGCCAGTGGTGCGACTTTCTGCCACAACTCTTCGGTGATGAACGGGATGATCGGGTGCGCGAGGCGGAGCATTGTTTCCAGCACGCGCAACAGCGTACGGCGCGTGGCGCGTTGCTGTGCGGGACTGCCGTTCAGCAACTGCACCTTGGCCAGTTCGACATACCAGTCGCAATACTCATCCCACACAAATTTGTAGATGGCGCTGGAGGCATTGTCGAAACGATATTCGTCGAACGCCTGTGCGACATCGGCTTCGGTGCGTTGCAACCGGCTGACGATCCAGCGATCGGCCTGTGAGAAGTCGTTGTAACCTCCTGGGCCGCAATCCGCCACGCATTCCTCAATGCCGCGATCAAAGGCATTCTGGCCTTCAACATTCATCAGCACATAGCGCGTCGCGTTCCACAACTTGTTGCAGAAATTCCGATAGCCTTCGCAGCGGCTCAGGTCAAAATTCAGTGTGAGCGACAGCGGTGCGAGCGAGGTGAAAGTGAAACGCAGGGCGTCGGTGCCGTAGGCGGAAATCCCGTCAGGGAAATTCTTGCGGACATACTTCGCCGCTTTTTCCTGGTGAGCGGCCAACATGAGTCCGCGCGTGGATTTTTCCAGCAGTGCATCGAGGCCGATGCCGTCGATCAGGTCCAGCGGATCCAGGGTGTTGCCCTTGGACTTGGACATTTTCTGGCCTTCGGCGTCGCGCACCATGGCGTTGATGTACACGTCACTGAATGGCACCTTGTCCGTAAAGTGCAACGTCATCATGATCATCCGGGCGACCCAGAAAAAGATGATGTCATTGCCGGTAACCAGCACAGATGACGGCAGGAAAGTCTTCAAGTCGGGCGTGTCGTCCGGCCAGCCCAATGAGGAAAACGGGATGAGTGCGGAGGAGAACCAGGTGTCCAGCACATCCTCATCGCGCTTGAGTGGCTTGCCGCCTGACTTGGCGAGCGCTTCAGCCTCATTGCGCGCGACAAAAATATTGCCCGCGTCGTCGTACCACGCGGGAATCTGGTGGCCCCACCAAAGCTGGCGCGAGATACACCAGTCCTGGATATTTTTGAGCCAGTGGTTGTAGGTGGCAGACCAGTGATCGGGAAAGAAGCGGATATCACCCGACTCGACCGCGTCCAGGCCGCGCGCCGCAAGACCATCCATCTTGACGAACCATTGATCGGTCAGCATCGGCTCAACAATGACGCCGGTGCGGTCCGAGCGCGGCACGTTCAGCTTGTGTTTCTTTTCGGAAACCAGCAGGCCCTGCGCATCGAGGTCTTTGAGGATTTGCTTGCGAGCCTCGAAACGATCGAGGCCGCGATACGCTGCAGGTGCGTTTTCGTTGATCTTTGCATCCAGCGTGAGGATGCTGATGAGTTCCAGCTTGTGGCGCTGGCCCATCGCGTAGTCATTGAGATCGTGCGCGGGCGTGATTTTTACGCAGCCCGTGCCGAATTCCTTGTCGACGTAATCGTCGGCAATGATGCGAATCGTACGGTCGGTCAGCGGTAACTTGAGCTGCTTGCCGACGACATGTTGATAGCGTTCATCTTCAGGATGGACAGCAACGGCGACGTCGCCGAGCATGGTTTCGGGACGCGTCGTTGCGACGGTCAAGCCCTTCAATTCGCCTGTGGGACCGTCAGCGAACGGATAGAGAATTTCCCACAGTTTGCCGTCTTCTTCCTGGCTGACCACTTCCAAGTCGGACACAGCCGTTCCCAATTGCGGGTCCCAGTTGACGAGGCGCTTGCCGCGATAGATCAGGCCTTGCTCATGCAGGCGCACGAACACCTCGACGACCGCGCTGGACATTTTCGCGTCCATCGTAAAGTAGCCACTCTTGGTGCCATCCGCATCGGCGTAGCCCCAGTTGGCCGAGTCGCCCAGCCGGCGCATCTGCCGCGTGATGGTTGAGCCCGATTCCTGTTTCCACTCCCAGACGCGCTTCACGAAATTCTCGCGGCCCAGGTCATGGCGCGATTTGTTTTCGGCCTGCAGTTGCCGCTCGACCACGATCTGCGTGGCGATCCCCGCGTGATCCGTGCCGACCACCCAGTTGGTGTTGTCGCCCTTCATGCGGTGGTAGCGGATCAGCGTGTCCATGAGCGTCTGCTGGAAGGCGTGGCCCATGTGAAGAGTACCCGTCACGTTTGGTGGCGGGAGCTGCACGCAATAGGCGGGTTTGCCGTTATCGGCTGTCGTCGTGAAGTAGCCGGCGGTCTCCCACTTTGGATACCAGTGCGATTCGATGGCGGCGGGATCGAAGGATTTGGCCAGCGCGTTGTCGGATGGGTTGACAGGTGCGGTGTCAGGTGAGTTGCCGGGTGCGGCGGAAGAAGGCGATGGCGTGGGCTGATTCATGAACCGGTGATTTTCTTGCTTGGGGTTGGCGCCGCGTCTGGCTGCGGCGCAAGGATTATTTGTGGCGCAGCTTGTCGGCCAGTGCCGCGTTAACGGCATCGCCGATTTCGTTGGCGATTTCCTGTCGCATGTCGGTGATGACGTGCGTGATGGCGACGTTAATCTGCGTTGCCAGTTGCGCGGCAATGCGGTCTTCCAGCTTAACGGCCAGTTCGCGGTCGAGCTTGCCATAGACGCGCGTGAAAATTTCGTGTGACAGCGTGTCGACCTCGACTTCGGTCAACTGCTGCAGCACTGCGGACGTATCTACCGGTTCCGGCTGCCAGGAGGGCGCATTGACGACTTCGGTCAGCACCGGCACGTTGCGGTCGTCTACAGCATCGGCGGGACGCGGCATGGTGCTGTGCCTGCCCAGCAGGGCATCGACCTTGCCGGCGAGTTCGCGTTCGGTGTCCATCAAACGTTGTCCTTCCGTTGCGTTAGTGCGGAGTTCGTGGTGCGCGGGATTTCGAGGCCGGCGCGGGAAACAAGTGCACGCGGCCCTATGCGACGTGACGCGACTTGACCTTGCGAAAGATCCGCCTTCGCCGGCGCCGTCATCGGGAATCCGGCGTAATTGTTCAATGCGACATTATAGTCTGCCGCCTGCGATCAATATGCACCGTCATGGCGCGCGCACCGTTTTTCGACAGTTGCATGCAGCAGACCGTCGGATTCATTTGGCGGTGAAGTTCGACGATGATCTCCAGCACTGGCGAGCCTTACAGGCCAAAATGCGATGGAACACCGCGCCAATACTGTAGTCTGGTGTGGCAGGCGGGGGTGCTGCCTCGCAATCAGCCGTTGAATTCAGTACGAGATAAGCAGAGTGCGCGCCTCACTTGCCATGCAGTTGGCGGCGGCGCATGTTCCCGATTGCCCCGCCACCATGCTGCCGCTGATGCTGAACGACTGCGGGACACCGGTGCCCTTGCTGCTCTTGGCTGAGAGTTTCAGCGTGTAGTCAAGGTCCATTAAGGTTCCGGAGACGGCGTCCAGATTCAGGCTGTAGGTTGTTCCCTTGGTACAGCTGATATCGAAACTGTTTGTGGCGTTCGATATTGCCGGTTGGAACGAGGTGTACGCCAGCTGGATGGCGCCCGGCAGACTTGAGATCACGCAGTTTTCCACGACCTTTACCGTGATCGTAAAACTGCTGTTGAACGGTGTGGCCAGCAACGACGTGCCGGAAATCGAATGCAGGCGCAAGTTGCTGCCGACAATATCGGTGTAATCCGTGCCGGCCTGGACTTGCGGGACAACCTGTCCGGCCGACATGCGAAAGCCGTATGAGCCGGAAGCCGTGGCGGTGAGGCTGGTGCCAATAAATTGCAGCATTCCGGAAATGCGCGCCTGGGTATTGCCGCCGCTATAACTGGGCTCAAACCAGTCCGCGCCGGTGTCGGTCGAGAGAATGTACGGCATGCGAGCGCTGGTGGCACCCAGGCCAACCCGGTCGGGCAGCGTATTGGGCGGATTGTTGTGCGTCCCGCCGTTGCTGTCTAGCGAGAATTTCACGAGGGCGGGGTCCGTGGTTGACGTTCGCGAACAGGTGAAAGTGAATGAACCCGTGCTGTTGGCACCGAAGGCTGGGTCATAAGTTACGATGACGGGTGACACGAAGTAGCTCGAGCAGCTGTAACTGGCGGCGGCGTCGCCGGCGGTGGCGAGTGCCGCGATGAGAGCGAGTTTGGCCAGTACCTGCATTACGGCGCCACGTTCAGTTGACGTGAGACGCCCCGGCAGGGGAGCGGTCCCAGGCGCGCGATGTCATCCGGTTTGCCGGGCGGCAAGTCGATCGCTATCTCGCAGGTTTTGCCATTCCAGTCTAGCGAAAGTACGTTGGCCGGCTGCAGCCCTGTGACAAATGCCTGGCCACGACGCGCGACGAAAAATTCCTTTTCATCGCCCCTTATTTTTAACTCTGCACCTGCCGGGGCGGGCTCGCCGTCATCGAGCACGATCGTGAGCAGGGCGGAGCGTCCGCTGCGGACGGGAAAGACGGCTTTGACGCCGACTCGCGAGGCCGGCGTGACAATTTGCTCGATGCTGTCGAGTTCCGCCCCGATCGGCAGTTCGTTGGGATTCAATCGGATGCTATTGGAACGAAAGGCTGTCAGTCTCGGCACCAGCGCGCGGCCGCTCGCATCGGTGTGAGTAAGAGCATTGCCCTGGAAGCCCACGCCGACATCGGCGTAACCGGCCACATCCACCAGCGCGAAACTGTCATCGATTCGCCGGGTTGCAAACGCACTGCCGTCAGCAACCACAATGCCGCCGCGTGCACCCAGACGAAGTGTCTGCTGCCCCGAATAGGCGCTGACATCGGATGCTAGCGCGACCTGGCTTCCCTGGTAGTACCAGCCGCCTTCCACATGCGTGCCGCCAACTGTGGAACCTGCGAGTGCCCGCCAGCCCATGCCGGTTTCCTGATTGTGCGCCTGGCTGGCAGACAGATACGAATCCCACCCGCGGTCGTGCTGGTTGATCCCGGCCGATGCGCCGGTGAGTTTGTCGATAGGCAGGGTCAGGTTGACCGTCAACGCGTGAGCGCGCTTTTCGCCCAGCACCTGTGTGAATCCGAGCGACATGGTGCCTCGTTGTGGCGAGAAAAAAAGCGGCAGCGAATAATTCGCGGAGTAGGTAGTGATCGGACTGCGGATGAAGGATTCGATACGCGCATAGCTGAGGGCAAACTGACTGCGGTTTTCGTTGAAGTAACTATAGTTTGCGGAGAGTTGTCGACGAGCCGCAAAGGCACTTGCGTCGACGCCAATTTGCCGGAATGTTTGCGTGGCCGTCTCAACCCGAAAGCCGAGGCCATGGCGAAATCCGGAATGGTCGAGGGAAAACAGCCACTGGCGACCGCCGCCTGCAAGGATGTCATGACTGCCTGCAAAGCCGATTTGACCCGAGAAGCCTGCGGGCAGCGCAACAGTCGCACCAGCGCTGGCGCCACGTGTGAGTTTGCCGGCCTCGGCGTGTGTTTCAACGGTGATCGTCTGCGAAACACCATGACGCCACCATGTCGAGGCGAAGCGCGAACCATAGTCGTTGCTGGTAATTCCAAGGTTATTGCGCACGGCGCCGGCATCGATGCTCCAATCGCTCAAACCTGATTCCAGCAAATCATGGTGGCCAAATAAGTCCTGCACGAGAACGGTTTCGCGGCCCAGCAGATCCCGCACCACAACGCGCGCCTGGCCGCTGTTTCCGCCGCCTGCCAGCAACTGGGAAATGTCGATTTGGAAAGGGCCGGCGGGCACCTGCGAGGTCTGTCGAAGCGCGTCGTTTACGTAGAGTTCGACCGTACTGGGTGCGCTGGATTGGCCACTGATGACAGGCACAGGTTGCGTAGTCAAGCCTGGCGACAATTGGAAATTGCGCGCCAGTTGCAAGCCGCCGAAATAAACGGAGCGGCCCATCATGCTGTTGCGCGTGGTGGTATCACCCAGCCGCAGGCTGATATTGCGCTCGGGAAAATCGCGCGTGAAGGTGGTCTCCAGGCGTTGCGCGAATTGCGTTTTTCCCCCGGCGCCGCGAAGCCTGCGCACAATCTGGCTGCTGCTGAGCACACCAAATTCGCCAGACAGGCGCAAATCCACAATCGCCCCCAGATCATTGCCTGTGCCGGCGCGTCGGCTGGTGCTCAGCGTGTCGTTGATGTCGTAATTGACCACCAGCGATGTTATCGATTTGCTAAGTTGAAGCGCCAACTCGGGTGCCGGGGAAATACGCGTGGGCGAAAAAACGCCCGGCTGGAACTTGAGATCCATAGACTGGCTGGCCGCATCGAACCGCGCCTCAAACCCTGGCAGGGTCATCAGCGGGTACCAAACCTGCCCGCGGTAAGGGATACCCTGAGAATCATGCGGGCGATTGATACGCCAGGCCGCAAATGCGTCAGCCGTAGCATGTAGTGTGCCTTTCCATTCGAGAAGCAACCAGTTGCCCTCATTGGCACCATTGACGGATATATCTAGAGCAAGCAACTGGGGTGTAGATTGCTCCGGTAACTGCGGCGACGGTGCGGCAGGCGGTGAATTTGGCGGTGTTTTGTCCGAAGGGAAACGCTCGGATACCGGTGACAAGGGTGGCGAACCCAGCGCATCACTGTTTGCAAGGTTGAGCGCCAGCCGCCTTTCGGCGAAATAATGTATGACTTCCAGATTCCGGACAGACGAGAGGGAGCGCCACTTTTCACCTTTGAATCCGAGTTCGGTTGCGTCCGTTCTATTTTTGATGTGGCCGGCTTTATAAAAACTATCCGACGCGAACACGGTGCCGCCTCGAATCACGAATGGCCATCGACCGGCAGGCTCATTGTTTATCGCTACATCAAGCCACACGGATTCGAGCTGGTTCATTTGTCGGCTGGGTTCATCGCCCGAAAACATGTTTTCGGCATCCGCGTTGGCAATTGTGTTCGTCGCCACAAAGATCAATACGGCTAACGCCTTGCAGTACCGTCTCAGCCGGGGCGCCACGCCTGTTGGGGATGAACGCACTTGCATCAGCCATGGCTCGCGCGCCTAGGGGAGTCGCGCTTCAAACAGTTGGTGCCTGATATCGTCATAACCGACCCGAAGTTGCACCGGTCCGGCCGCCAGGAGTTTTTCCGACTTGACTGCAATCGTTTTTTTCGCGCCCGGCAGGATATAGACACCTCCTTCGAAAGCGGCCTCAACGGCGTCGTTTCGCATGACCGAAACCTCGCGAATCTGCGCGTAGGCTGTACCGCCATTCGTGCAGGTCACCGCCACCGACATCGTGTCACGCGCGTCGCGTTCGCTTGTGCACGAGACGTCACGAGCGGCTTTAGGCGGCGTAATGAACACGGGCATGGACAGCGCCAGGCTGACGGGCACATGCACCGTACCGCTCGCCCGCAGCGTGGCTTCTGGAATTTCTCGCATGATAAGCCGATAGCTCAGCTGCCGGCCGGGGTTGGCCGGTACCAACAATGCCAGCCGCACGACTTGTCTCGCCTTGGGTGCGAGACGAATGATGGGCGGAGAAAGTATGAGGTCATCGCTCAACTTCAACTCATCGGTGCCGTCGGCCTTTTGCGTCCAAACATTGAGATCGGCCTGCAGTGCGACCGATTCGGTTCCTTCGTTTACCACGGTGACGGCAACAGCGCGATCGCGCGGGGTCATGTGAATGCGCACCGGCGAGACGGAGAAAATTCCACACTGCGCCGCCGCTGCGAAGAACACAGTGGCGAATGCAAAAACGGTAGCCCCGGTCATGAACAGTCGCCGTTGCCCGCAACGCCTTCCCGGCAGTGTCCGTTGTGACTGCATCAGAAAGTAACCAACATCGTTAACGGGCCTATGCCCTCATCACGCTGGTCAATGCGCAGCCCGGTGATGATTCCTGCGTCGAGCGCTCCATCAAGGGCAGAATCGTCATCTCCTGGATAAAGTCCTGGTCCGAAAGGAAGCCGGTAAATTTGTTCCTGCCCATTACGTGCAAATCCGATTGGCGTGGAGATATCTACAAATAGTCCGCTTCGGCATGTGACTTGCACTGTCACCCGCGTCCGGGCGTTCAACGTCTCGCTCACGCACATGCCTTGTCCAGGAGCAAGCGTGATGACAACGTTGAACGCCCCGCTCAGGGAGCCTGCTGCGCAGGAAGCGCTGAGCAGCAGGCCGCCAAGACCGGTGACAGGTTTCGTGATCGATCGCAAGGTCAGTGCTAGTCAGAAACCGATGGTGAGCGTGCGGGTCTTGTTGGCTGAGGCCGCGTTGTCGCATGTGGCGGCATTGCAGGTGCCGCCCTGGCCGCCAAGTATCTTGCCGCTGACGTTGAAATTTTGCGTGGCCCCGGTTCCCGTATTGTTCACCGCGGGCATTGTCAGGATGTATTGAAGATCTACCGCCGCATCCGTGACGGTTGCTTGGTCGATATTGATCGTGTACGGCAGGCTCTTCGTGCAAGCGACCGAGAAATCACCGCCCGTTGAATTTGCCTGGGCAGCCTGGAAAGAGGTGTAGGTAAAGACCACATCCTTCGATGCCGCCGGCAGCGTCAGGCTGCATTGGGAGGTCAGGGTGATTTTTACATCAAAGTTGCCCGTGACGTTGGTGGCGGCGTGGGATGTGCCGCTCGACATTGCGGCCATTGCCAGAAGCGTGATGCCAAGAATTTTCTTCATGTGAGCTCCGTGTATTGGGTGAGATCGATCTGCACACAAATACTGGAGGCACGGCACTTACGTATCGCTTACGAATGTGCGACGAAAATAGCGCGAAACAAGAAGACACAATCGGTTCGCGGCGAACCATTTTTCGTGCGGCTCGCATAATGAGTAGGCGCGAAAGTAACGAAGCTGGCTTGCCATACGGTTGCGATCCCGCGGCGTGGGAGACAGTGGAATATTGCGCGCAACAGAACGTCGCTGCGTCATGCAATAGCGACTACGTGCGTGTATCGCCGCCCGCCGCCATATCCATGTGGCTTACGTCAAACCCACGCGACCTGTAGAACTTCGCGCGCTCACGCGCCCGCGCGCGATCGTCCTCATCGGCCAGCACAACTTCGCGAAGCGCGTCAAAGCGGCTGAAAAAAGGCGGCGGCTCATCGCCAAGATTCAGCAGCGCTTCATGATGCGTGAGGCCCGCGTCATCAACGGCAATGACAATCGGCGTCTCCCCCGCCAGCGGATGGCCTGACTTTACATGCGGAACAAATGACAGCTGCGAGAACGACCATAGCGCACGATCAAAGTCGTCGGCGAGCACGCGCGTGGGCGCGTAGACGACCAATTTGCGGCCCCCGTCATAAGCTTTCTTCGCCAACTTGCAGGCGAACAAAAGCTTGTTGTCGACGTTGAAGAAAAATTTGATTTCGGTCACAGCCAACGGAAGCGATTCGCGCCGCCCTCATGTACCGGGACATGAAGGCGGTGTACTTCGAAAATATTCAAACGCCGGCGCGCTTAAACAGGAAGTTGGCCAGCAACGGAACCGGACGTCCTGTCGCTCCTTTGTCGGCGCCTGATTTCCAGGCAGTGCCAGCGATATCCAGGTGCGCCCACTTGTACGACTTCGTGAACCGGCCCAGGAAGCATGCGGCAGTAATGCTGCCGCCAGCGCGACCCGCGATATTCGGAATATCGGCGAAGTTGCTCTTCAGGCCCTCGTCGTACTCGGGTCCCATGGGCAATTGCCATGCAGCGTCGTTAGCCGTGACGCCCGCACCGACCAACTCATCGGCCAGCTTGTCGTCATTGGCGAAAACACCGGTCGTGACATGGCCCAGCGCGATGACCATCGCGCCAGTCAGCGTGGCGGCGTCCACTACGGCGGCAGGTTTGAAGCGTTCCGCGTAGGTGAGCGCGTCGCAAAGAATCAGGCGGCCTTCCGCATCGGTATTGAGGATTTCCACCGTATGGCCTGCCATCGATTTCACGATGTCGCCCGGACGCGTCGCATTGCCGCCCGGCATGTTTTCACACGTCGGTACGAGCATGACGACATTCAGCGGCAGCTTCATCATTCCGACTGTTTTCATCACGCCCAGCATGGAACCGGCGCCCTGCATGTCGTATTTCATTTCGTCCATTTCGGCTGCGGGCTTTAGCGAAATACCGCCGGTGTCGAACGTAATGCCCTTGCCGACCAGCACAACAGGAGCAGCGCCTTTCTTGCCACCACTGTGCTCAAGCACGATGAATTTTGGCGGCTGGTATGAAGCCTTGGAAACCGCGAGCAGCGTGTTCATGCCCAGCTTTTCCATATCCTTCTTTTCGAGGATGGTGCACTTGAACTTGTACGCCTTGGCGAGATCCTTGGCGGTAGAGGCGAGGTACGTTGGTGTGGCAATGTTCGGCGGGAGGTTTCCCAGCGTCTTGGTCAGGCTCATGCCTTCACCAATGGCTTCGCCGCGCTTGAGTGCGGATTTCAGCGATTTCTCGGCGGCTTTGCCGTCGAGGAAAATGGTGAGTTGCTTGCCGACGTTCTTGTTGTCGGATTTGCTTTTGAGTTGCGTGAAACGGTATGCGCCGTCGATGGCCAGGCACGCTGCCTGCTCGACTTTCCACGCGAGGTCCGAATCACTGAAGCTGGTTTCCAGTGGAATGGTGACGTCGGTCGCAGCGGTCGATTTCAGCGCCTTGAACGCGGCCACCATGGCGCTTGCGAAAACCTTGTTGCCATAGTCTTTTTCAGCGCCGCAACCTACGAGCAGCACGCGTTGCGCCGATATACCAGGCAGCGATTGCAACAACAATGTGCTGCCGGTCTTGCCGGAAATGTCGCCATTGCCGAAGGCGGACGAGATCGCGCCTTTGCTGGCCTTGTCGAGGGTTTGCGCCGCCTTGGAAAGCTTGCCGGAATCGCCGGAAGCGTAGATGCCGACGATCACACAGTCAGTCTTGTGTTTTGAGAGGTCGCCGCCTTTTATGCTAAATTCCACGAGGTTTCTCCTGTTGTTGTTTGGCACGTGCTGTACGGCACGTTGATCGTGCGAACTGCAAGTGCGCATAATCGTGCGATGTGCTGCGACGTGTAATGGCGTTAAAGCGAAATTATCGCTTTTTTGAACCCCCTCCGTCAAAAATACTCCCCGATCTTGAGCATATTCCAGCGCAGCCTGACCCGTGAATTTTCAGCCATCGGCGGCGCGGTGGTGGGGGTGCTGGTCGCGATCATTCTGGTGCAGCAACTGGTGCGATTCCTGCGGCTCGCTGCCGCCGGCGGCGTTGAGCCGGAGGCAGTACTGGTTTTGCTGGGGTTTTCCCTGCTGGGCTATTTGCCCGTGCTGCTCGCGCTTGCGCTGTTCATCGGTGTGCTCCTCACGCTTTCGCGCAGCTATCGCGATAGCGAAATGCCGGTGTGGTTTTCGTCAGGGCTATCCATCGCCGCCTGGATTCGCCCCGTTATCGCGTTCGGCCTGCCGATCGTCCTGCTTACCGCGCTGCTGAGTCTTTTCCTGACGCCCTGGGCGATTTCACAAAGTGCCGAATACCAGCGAATTCTGCGCAGCAAGGATGACGTCGCACGTCTTTCGCCGGGCAGTTTTATCGAATCTCGTGGTTCTAACGCCGTTTTTTTTGTAGACAAGACGTCGGGCACAGATAACTTCGTCAACAATGTTTTTGTGCAGTACACGCAGGGCGGACGATCGGGCGTGGTTGTCGCGGAAAAGGGGTACCAGCAGATAGAAGCCAACGGCGACAAATTCATGGTGCTTGAAAACGGTCGGCAATACGAAGGTACGCCGGGCACGCTGGATTTCCGCATTGTCGATTTCGAGCGCCAGAAGCGGCTGATCGTGTCTCGCGAGGCGAAGGCCGACGAGCCGGCATCCCGCGCGTTGCCTACGCTGGACTTGATCAATTCGCCCACCCCCGGTCATATGGCGGAATTGCACTGGCGCGTAGCGCTGCCGATTGCGGCGATGTTGCTGGCGCTGCTGGCCGTACCGCTTTCCTTCGTGAACCCACGTTCCGGCGCTTCATGGAACCTTTTCCTCGCAGTGCTGATTTTTTTCCTGTACTACGATCTGCTGAAGATTTTTGAATCATGGACTGCGCTGGGAAAAATATCGCCATGGATAGGCATCTGGCCGGTACATTTCGGCATGATTGCAACGTTGCTCGTTCTTTTTTCCCGCCAGATGTTCTCGTTCCGCTGGATGGCGTTTGCGAGGAAATGACGCTGGATTTTGCGCAACGGAATTTGCGTAAACAGGCACACTCGGCTATCATCGCGACCTTCGGATTGCCTGCCCGGTAATGGTGGCGCGATACGGAAGAAATGGCGATTGAATCAAATCGTGAATCAAAACGGAGAGGTGGATGAGCGGTTTAAGTCGCACGCCTGGAAAGCGTGTGTAGGTTAATAGCCTACCGAGGGTTCGAATCCCTCCTTCTCCGCCAA
>JBDTWS010000062.1:0-20058 GCA_040006575.1 Betaproteobacteria bacterium | reverse complement strand
TTCATCATTTTTATCATGGTCAAGCAGATAAACAAGCTGAAGAAAAATGCACCGCCGCCGCCGGCAACGCCGGAGGATATTGTGCTACTCCGCGAAATACGGGACTCCCTGAAGAAGTAAGCATTTACAAAAGCGTTACAAAGGTACCCGGGCAGCGCCATTGCGCTGCCCTTTTCATTTCTTGAAATAGCCACTCGACCGCCCCATACTTACCATCCGGTCATCTAATTTTTTCCCATGCGACGTCTCTGGTTGATATTTGCTGAATTTGTTGCCATCACGCTGGCCGTGGTGTTCGTCGTCACCCTGATTCGCCCGGACTGGAACCCATGGCGCCGCAACGTTGTGGAAATTCGCGAGGCGGGTGCGCCGGGCGGGCTGCTGTCAGTTGCCAACCCGGGCACGACCCGCACCAGTTATGCCGAAGCGGCAAAACGGGCGATGCAGTCGGTGGTCAATATTTCCTCGTCGCGCGAACTGCCGGCGCAGCGCCATCCGATGATGAACGACCCGTTGTTCAAGCGCTTCTTTGGCCAGCCGGAAGAGCCGAACGACGACACGGAAACCCAGGGCAGCCTCGGCTCGGGCGTCATCATCAGTGCAGACGACAAGGGCAGCTATGTGCTGACCAACGATCATGTGGTCAACGGCTCCACCGACATCCAGCTCACCTTCGGCGACGGGCGCGTCATACCGGCGAAGGTGGTGGGTTCAGATTCGGAAACCGATCTCGCGGTGCTGCGCGTCGATGAAAAAGGGCTGGTGCCGATTACGCTCGGGCAATCGGAAAAGTCGCAGGTGGGCGATGTGGTGCTGGCCATCGGCGACCCCTTCGGTGTCGGCCAAACCGTGACGATGGGCATCATCAGTGCGCTGGGCCGCAATCGCCTGGGCATCAATCGCTATGAAAATTTCATCCAGACCGATGCGGCCATCAACCCGGGCAATTCCGGCGGCGCACTGGTGGACGTCAACGGCAATCTCATCGGCGTGAACAGCGTGATTTACTCACGCACCGGGGGCTCGCTCGGGATCGGTTTTGCGATTCCGATTTCGATGGCCAAGGATGTGATGGAACAGATCATCGCGGAGGGTTCGGTGACGCGCGGCTTCATTGGCATCGCGCCGCAGGACGTGACGCCGGAACTTGCTGAATCACTGAAACTCAAGGCGGTGCGAGGCGCACTGGTGGCGCAAGTCACGCGCGGCGGCCCGGCCGACAAGGCGGGCATGAAGGCCGGCGACGTCATCGTGAAAATCCAGGACAATACGATCCAGGACAGCATCGCAGCGATGGCGGCGATCGCATCGCTGAAGCCCGGCTCAAGCGCTAAATTCACTGTCACGCGCAACCAGCAGGATATGGAGCTGGCTGTAACGATTGCGAAACGCCCGCGCCCACCGCGTACCAAGAACTAGCGATAAAAGTCTAGGCTGGCGTGTCCGGCCCTGGCGCGGCAGGCTTGCCCATCAGTTGCGCGCACAGGATCCCGGTTTCGTAAAGGATGTAGAGCGGCACGGCCAGGGCAAACTGCGACAGCACATCGGGCGGCGTAAACACGGCGCCGATGATGAAAGCGCCAACAAAAACGTAGGGGCGAATTTCCTTCAGCTTGTCGATCGAAATAATGCCCATGCGCACCAGCAGCACGACGACGACCGGTGTCTCGAAGGTGATGCCGAACACCACGAACATCGACAGCGCAAAGCCGAAATACTTTTCGATATCGGTCATCCACGCCACACCCTGCGGCGCGAATGACGCCATGAATTTGAACACCATCGGGAAGATCAGGAAATAGGCGAACGCCATGCCGGCGAAAAACAGGAATGTCGAGGAGATCACCAGCGGCATGACCAGTTTTTTCTCATGCTGGTAAAGCCCTGGCGCGACAAACGCCCATGCCTGGTATAGCGTAAAGGGCAGCATCAACAGGAAGCAGGTCAGCGCCGCCACCTTCATCGGCACCAGGAATACGCTCACGACGTCGGTGGAAATCATCTGGCCGCCGGCCGGCAGGGCCGCCATCAACGGCTCGGCGAAGATCGTGTACAGCACGCGCCACGACGGCCAGAAATACGACGCCGCGAACAGGATGCCGAAAACAATCAGCACACGGATCAGGCGATCACGCAGTTCGATCAGGTGCGAGATGAAAGTGTCGGTGGTGATTTCGCTCATGCCGTGAACCTGTAACCTTACGCCCGCGACGTGCGCACGGGTTCAATACCAAAGTCCAGCATGCCTCGCTCGATGGCGATCGCCGGGGCGGTTACCCGCGCCGGCGGCGTCTGAATGGATGGCACGGCGGCCGGTGTCACGCTGGATTCCGCTTCAGCCAACGCGACTGCGTCGCTTTTTCCGGTGAGGCCTTCCTCCTGCGCGGCTAGCATTTGCATCTGCGTGGCGGGGGCAATATCGGCGGCCGCGTCTGCCGGCAATTTCTCCAGTGACGCGCTGATGTTCCTGGCTTCCGATTCCACCGACTGCACATGATCCTGCGTCGATTTTTCAAACGCGCGCGCGGCTTCCTGCACTTCCTGTTTTACCTTCGCGAGCTCGGAGAATTCCATTTCGCGATTCAGGTCAGCCTTGACGGTCGCGACGTAACGCTGCAGGCGGCCGAACAAATGTCCGGCCGTGCGCGCGACCTTGGGCAGGCGCTCGGGCCCCAGTACAACCAGGGCGACGACGCCGACAACGGCGAGTTCGGAAAATCCGATGTCAAACATGGAGGAAGTCGATCAGCCTGCGGCAGGGGGGCGTAAAAAACGCCAAGGGCGCCAATAGCGCGAAGAGCGGAACGAAAAAAGACAGGTAGAAATCACCGAATCGTCTTCGGCCACTGCGATCAGCTCTTCTGCTTTTCCTTCACTTCGCCTTCAAAGGTGCTGCCGGTGACCTGGTCAGGTTTCTTCAGGCTTTCGCCCTCGCCGTCACTTTTCATGCCGTCCTTGAATCCCTTGACCGCACCACCCAGGTCGCTACCGATGTTGCGCAGCTTCTTGGTGCCGAAAATCACCAGTACGATGACCAGGACGACCAGCCAATGCCAGATGCTTACACTACCCATGATGAAACTCCTTGAAATCGTTTGGGACTGAACCGGATGCAAACGTTGCCGTGCTACTTAGCCGACATCATTTGCCTAACATCATTTGCCTAGCATCACTTTGAGTGGTTCGCCACCCGGTTTGTTGCCAAAAACATGTATATGCAAATGATACACGTCCTGACGCCCCAGCCGACCGGTGTTGATGGCGGTGCGGAAGCCGTCGGTCAGGCCTTCCTGTTTGGCCAGGATGGGCACCAGCGCCAGCATTTTTCCCAGCAACGCGGCATCACGCGCTTCAGCTTCGGCCAGTGACGGAATGAATTTTTTCGGGATGATCAGGAAATGGACCTGCGCCACCGGCTGGATGTCATTGAACGCCAGTACATCATCATCCTCATAAATCTTTTTGGACGGGATTTCGCCACGCAGGATCTTGCCGAAAATGGTGTCGTTGGTGGTTGTCATGGTTGTCACGCTGAAGGCCTCGCATTTTTTTCGTCCAGTCCCGACGTGCCTTCGCGGCGCTCAAGTTCGGCCAGCACGTCTCCGAGCGCGACATCTTTTGCCGCCAGCATCACGAGCGTGTGAAAAATCAGGTCGGCCGCTTCTTTTGTGAGGTGAACCTTGTCATCGCCCTTCGCGGCAAGGATCGCCTCGGTGGCCTCTTCGCCGACTTTTTTCAGGACGGCATCGAGTCCTTTCGCGTAAAGCGAGGCGACATAGGACGAGCCGGGCGCAGCGTTTTTTCGTTCACGCAACGTGGCTTCAAGCCTGAAAAGAATTTCATTGCTGCTGGCGTTCTGCGACATCGTTTTCGCTTGTTCAATCAACCGGCAAATTTGCCCGGCGATGTTAGCACGGGCTCCTGCTCGCCCTTTACGACCCAGCGGCCGTCTTCGAGCAGCTGATAGAAGCAGCGGCGTCGTCCGGTGTGACAGGCGACCCCACCCACCTGCTCCACTTTCATCAGCAGCGTATCGCCATCGCAATCCAGTCGCAGTTCCTTCACATGCTGGATGTGGCCGGAAGACTCGCCCTTTTTCCACAGCGATTTGCGTGAGCGCGACCAGTAGTGCGCGTCACCCGTGTCCAGCGTCAATTGCAGCGATTCGCGATTCATCCACGCCATCATCAGCACCTCCAGCGTAGCGGCGTCCTGCGCGATGGCCGCGACCAGCCCGTGCTCGTTCCATTTGACCTGATCCATCAATGCGGTGTTCACGTCACTCATCACAATCTCATTTCTATGCCACGCGCGGCGAGATGCTGCTTCGCCTGGCCGATGGTAAATTCGCCGAAGTGAAAAATGCTGGCCGCCAATACCGCATCGGCTTTTCCTTCAAGTACGCCGGCCGCGAGATCGTCCAGCGTGCCCACGCCGCCCGAGGCAATTACCGGCACGCTTACCGCCTCGGCCACGCCTCGCGTGAGGGCGAGATCGAAACCGGATTTGGTGCCATCGCGATCCATGCTGGTGAGGAGTATTTCGCCCGCACCCAGCGCCGTGACTCTTTGCGCCCATTCGATGGCATCAAGTCCGGTCGGCGTGCGCCCGCCATGCGTGAACACTTCCCAACCCTCGCCATCGGCACGTTTGCGCGCATCGATCGCCACCACGATGGCTTGCGAACCGAAACGGTCCGCCGCCTGCTTTACCAGCTGCGGATTCGTCACCGCCGAGGTGTTGATGCTGATCTTGTCGGCACCGGCATTCATCAGGCGGCGTACGTCGTCGACAACGCGAATGCCGCCACCGACCGTGAGGGGAATGAACACCTGGTCGGCGACGCGCTCGATGATGTCCAGCAACAATCCGCGCTGGTCCGAACTCGCGGTGATATCGAGAAACGTGATCTCGTCTGCACCTTCATCGTTGTAGCGTTTGGCGATTTCCACCGGGTCGCCGGCGTCGCGCAGGTCGATGAAATTGACGCCCTTGACCACGCGGCCGGCATTGACGTCGAGACAGGGGATGATTCGTTTGGCGAGCATGATGTGGGCGAATTTATAGAGTAAAGTCTAGCGCTGGCGCGGTTCGCAGGCGGAAAGTGGCTGGTAAAGCTCGCTAATGCTTGTGTTTGAAATTTGCGAAGGTTGACGGACCCTCTTCCCGTTCAATTCCTCAGCCCATCAAACCCTTCGACAGGGCCTGTCCTGAGTTTGTCGAAGGGCTCAGGGCGAACGGAGAGTTTTTTGGGAGTTTGGGAGCCGAGTTATTTCTTGGCCGCCAGCGCGCACGCTTTGCGGAAATCCAGCGTGCCCTCGTAAATGGCGCGGCCGGTGATGACGCCCATGATGCCTTCATCTTGTACCGCCAACAGCCGCGACACATCTTCCAGGCTGTTCAAACCGCCGCTGGCGATAACGGGAATGGTGAGTTGCTGCGCGAGCTTCACGGTGGCCTCGATGTTCACGCCCGACATCATGCCGTCACGGCCGATGTCGGTGTACAGCACCGCTTCAACGCCGTAATCCTGGAAACGTTTTGCCAGGTCGATCACGTCGTGGCCGGTCAGCTTGGACCAGCCATCGGTGGCGACCTTGCCATCTTTTGCGTCGAGCGCCACGATGATGTGGCCGGGAAACGCATCGCAGGCTTCGTGCAGGAAGCCGGGGCTTTTCACCGCCGCGGTGCCGATCACAATCCACGTAATGCCGTCATCCAGATAGCGCTCGATGGTTTCCAGGTCGCGGATGCCGCCGCCCAGCTGGATCGGCACATCGTCACCCAGGGCGGCCACGATTTCTTTCACGGCTGCTTCGTTCTTGGGTTTGCCGGCGAAAGCGCCGTTCAAGTCCACAACGTGCAGGCGCTCTGCCCCAAGTCCTTTCCATTTGCCGGCGGTCTCGCCGGCCTTGTCGGAAAAAATGGTGGCCGAATTCATGTCACCTTGTTCAAGACGCACGCACTTTCCATCTTTGAGATCGATTGCCGGGATGATCAACATCGTCGTCGGTTTCAGGAGAAAGGATGAGGAAGGGGCGGAGAAGGGCGGCGGATGAATTAAGGAAGTCGTGTGCGTGCGGTGAGATCAGGCGGGCTGCCAGCTCAGGAAATTCCGGTAAAGCGCAAGGCCGGCACGATGACTTTTCTCGGGATGGAATTGGGTTGCGAAAATATTAGCGCGCGCAATGGCGGCGGTAAAGTGCCCTGAGTAATTGGTCGTGGCCATCGTAACCCCTGTGTCCGACGGCTCGCAGTAGTAGCTGTGAACGTAGTAAAAGCGCTCACTCGCGGATATATCTTGCCACAAAGTGTGCGACGCGGTTTGTTCGACTTCGTTCCAGCCCATGTGCGGCACCTTGAGCGCCGGATCGTTGGGCCGGAAGCGCTTGACCGTGCCGGAAAAAATACCCAGCCCCGGCGTGTCGCCTTCCTCGGAGCGGTCGAACAGCATTTGCATGCCCACGCAGACGCCGAAGAACGGCTTGCTTGCTGCGGCATCGCGCACGGCGCCCTCCAGGCCGCTCTCGCGCAGGTAGCGCATGCAGTCGGGCATAGCGCCCTGGCCGGGGAACACGACGCGGTCCGCAGCTTTCACGTCGGCCGGCGAGCTGCTGATGCTTACATCGATATCGGAGGCGGACTCACGTGCGACGAACTCGAATGCTTTCGCCACCGAACGCAGGTTACCCATGCCGTAATCGACCACCACCAGCTTTTTCATGCGGCCTGAAATTAAAGTAAATGTAGGACTGAATTGCAAATCGTTTTTTGGACTGCGGCGCTGCCGTTCGGCTTAAAGCGAACCCTTGGTCGACGGCAGTACGCCTGCAGCACGCGCATCGGCCTCACATGCCATGCGCAGCGCGCGACCGAACGCCTTGAAAATCGTTTCAGCCTGATGGTGCGAATTCACGCCGCGCAGATTGTCGATATGCAGTGTGGCCAGGGTATGATTGACGAAGCCCTGGAAAAATTCGATGAACAGGTCGACGTCGAACTCACCCACGCGGGCGCGGGTGTAATCGACGTGATATTCGAGTCCGGGGCGGCCGGACATGTCGATGACGACGCGGGAGAGCGCTTCATCCAGCGGCACATACGCATGACCATAGCGGTGGATGCCGACTTTGTCGCCCAGCGCTTTCGCCACCGCCTGGCCGAACGTGATGCCGACATCCTCGACCGTATGATGCGCATCGATATGAAGGTCACCCACCGCTTTCAGTTCGATATCGATCATGCCGTGGCGCGCCACCTGGTCCAGCATGTGATCGAGGAAGGGAATGCCCGAATCCAGTTTCGCATCGCCCTTGCCGTCGAGATTGATGGCGACGCGGATTTGCGTTTCCTTGGTGTTGCGGGTGACGTCGGCGGTTCTCATGGTCAGATGGAGTCTTGAAGTGCAGCGATTAAGGCATCGTTTTCGGCGGGTGTGCCGATGGTCAGTCGCAATGTGCCCGACATCAGCGGGTGCGAAGCGCTCATGTTCTTGATGAGGATTTTACGCGAGAGCAGGCGCTCGAAGGTTTGCGCGGCGTCCGCTACACGGATAAGGATGAAATTGGCCTCGGACGGAAAGCGCTGTACGCCGGCGATCTTGTCGAGCTGGGCCGCAACGCGCGTGCGCTCGGATTTGAGGATATCGGTCTGCCGCAACAACGCGTCGTAGTGCTTCATGGCGAAAATGGCGGCGGCCTGCGTCAGCACATTGATGTTGTAGGGCAGGCGCAGCTTGTCGAATTGCGCCAGCCATTCCTTGTTGCCGATCAGCATGCCGAGGCGGATGCCTGCCAGCCCCAGCTTGGAGACGGTGCGCATCAACACCGCGTTCGGATAGGTGGCAATTTCATCGAGGAACGATTCACGGGAGAAGGCGAAATACGCTTCATCGATCACCACCAGGCCGTCGACACCGGCAGCGGCAGCGATGATTTCACGGATCGCGGCACGATCAAACAGATTGCCGGTGGGGTTGTTCGGGTAGGCGTTGAAGGTAACAGCGGGCCGCTCGCGTTCGATCGCCGCAATTACGGCGGACGCGTCGAGCGTGAAATCAGCGCGTAGCGGCACGCCGATGTATTTCAGTCCGCAGAACGTCGCGATCATTTTGAACATCACGAACGCCGGTTCAACCGACAGCAGGCTGGCCCCGGGCTTTGCCACCGCCATCGCGATGAGCTGGATGATCTCGTCAGATCCGTTGCCCAGCAGGATATCCAGCTCCGCCGGGATGTTCATCGCGTTGCGGATCGCGGCTTTCAATTCGTCGCCACCGGCGGACGGATAGCGGTTCAACGACGCGGCCGCGAGCGCGTGCAAAAGTCCTGCACGCAATGGCTCCGGAAATGCGAACGGATTTTCCATCGCGTCGAGCTTGATGAGGCCGGACGCGGGCTGCACGTGATACGAATTCAGTGCCTGGATTTCCGGACGGATAATATCGGTCGACATCAGTCTGCTCCGCCTATTTCGACCGGAATTCTGCGGACTGCGCGTGGGCTTCCAGCCCTTCTGCGCGCGCCAGCGTGGCGGCAACTTTTCCCAGCGTGCGTGCGCCGTCGTGCGATACCTGGATGATCGAAGAGCGTTTCTGGAAATCGTACACACCCAGTGGCGAGGAAAACCTGGCGGTGCGGGACGTCGGCAAAACGTGATTGGGGCCAGCGCAATAGTCGCCGATGGATTCTGAGGAAAACACACCCAGGAAAATTGCACCGGCATGCTGGATTTTGGGCAGCAGTTTTTCGGGAGCGGCGACCGAAAGCTCAAGGTGCTCAGGTGCGATGCGATTGGAAATTTCGCAGGCTTCATCGAGATCGCGAACCTGGATCAGCGCGCCACGGTTGATGAGCGAGGCGCGGATGATGTCTGCACGCGGCATCCCCGCCAGCAGTCGATCCATGCTGGCAAGTACGCGATCAATGTAGTCCGCATCGGGACACAGCAAGATCGCCTGCGCGATCTCGTCGTGTTCAGCCTGCGAAAACAAATCCATCGCCACCCAGTCGGGATCGGTGCTGCCGTCGGCGATGACGAGAATTTCGGAGGGGCCGGCAACCATGTCGATACCGACCACGCCGAATACAAAACGCTTGGCGGCGGCAACATAGGCATTACCTGGTCCGACAATCTTGTCGACGGCCGGGATGGTCGCGGTGCCGAACGCCAGCGCGCCGATCGCCTGTGCGCCGCCGATACGAAATACCTGGTCGACACCCGCCAGCGCTGCGGCCGCCAGCACCGTTTCGTTCATGTGCCCGTCGGGCGTGGGCGTGACCATGACCAGTTCTTTCACGCCGGCCACTTTCGCGGCCATCGCGTTCATCAGCACCGAAGACGGGTACGCGGCTTTCCCGCCAGGGACGTATAGCCCGGCGCGATCCAGCGGCGTGATCTTCTGGCCCAGTACCGTGCCATCGGGCTCGGTGTACTGCCAGGACGGCTGGATCTGTTTTTCGTGATATTGGCGAATGCGGCTTGCCGCTGTTTCCAGCGCAGCGCGCACGTCGGCGGGCAAATTTTCCAGCGCGCGATTGAGTGTGGCCTTGTCGACTTCCAGCGCGGTCGCATTGGCCGGCGTCCAGCGATCAAACTTTGCAGTGAATGCCAGCAGTGCTACGTCGCCCCGGGTTTTTACCTGCGCAAGAATGTCTCGCGCCGTGGTCTCGATGGCAGGGTCTTGCGCCGATTCGAAGGCGAGAAGCTCCGCCAGTTCCTGTTCGAAACAGTCGCTGCGCGAATCGAGTCTGCGGACGTTCAGCATGGCAATTCAACGAACAAACTCCAGCACCAGAGCGCTTCGCAGGGCATTTTCGGCTTGAAAGCCGCTACAGTGCTGTAGTTTCTCCTAAAATTCATGGCAGTGCGGCCGCCCGCGCAAATGCATCGATCATCGGCTGGATCAATTCGCGCTTCAACTTCAGGGCGGCACGATTGACGATCAGCCGGCTCGAGATCGGCATGATTTCTTCCACGGCGACCAAGTGATTTGCCTTCAGCGTATTTCCGGTCGAGACCAGGTCTACAATGGCGTCCGCAAGGCCCGTCAGCGGCGCCAGTTCCATCGAGCCGTACAACTTGATGAGGTTGACGTGCATGCCCTTGGCAGCGAAATGTTCGCGTGCGACCTGCACATACTTGGTGGCGACATTGAGACGTGCGCCGCGCTTGACGGCGGCGGCGTAGTCGAAGCCTTCACGCACGGCGACCATCATTTTGCATTTGCCGATCGCGAGATCGAGCGGCTGGTAGAGGCCGCCACCCGCATGTTCAAGCAGCACATCTTTTCCGGCCACGCCCAGGTCACCCGCGCCGTACTGCACATAGGTCGGCACATCGGATGCGCGCACGATCACGAGGCGCACATCGTCGCGGTTGGTGGTGATGATCAGCTTGCGTGATTTGTCCGGGTCATCCCGCGGCGTGATGCCGGCGGCAGCCAGCAGCGGCAAGGTCTCGTCGAAAATGCGGCCCTTTGAAAGCGCAATGGTGATGACCGGTTTCGTGACGAGGCGCGGTTCCATTTTCTAGTTGGACCGTTCGATATCCGCGCCCAGCGCGACCAGTTTTTTTTCAATGTGATCGTAGCCGCGGTCGAGGTGATAAATGCGGTCGATGACGGTTTCGCCCTGCGCGACCAGGCCGGCAATGACGAGGCAGGCGGATGCGCGCAAATCGGTCGCCATGACCCCTGCGCCCGTCAGTTTCTCCGCGCCGTGCACGATGGCGGTATTGCCTTCAATGTCGATGCGTGCGCCGAGGCGCACCAGTTCCTGCACATGCATGAAACGATTTTCAAAGATGGTTTCAGTGACGACGGCGGTGCCCGAGGCGATGGTATTGAGCGCAATGAACTGCGCCTGCATGTCCGTGGGGAATGCGGGGTACGGCGCCGTCCGAACGTTGATGGTCAGCGGCCGCTTGTGCATCGAGATGGTGATCTGGTCGGCGCTGCTGTTGATGGTGGCGCCCGCGTCCCGCAGCTTTTCAATGACGGCATCCAGCGTACCCGGCTGCGTATTCAGCAATCGCACATCGCCGCCGGTTGCTGTGACAGCGGCGAGAAACGTGCCGGTCTCGATACGGTCGGCCATCACCGAATGTTCGGCGCCATGCAGCGCCGCCACACCTTTGATGGTGATGGTGTCGGTGCCATGGCCGTGGATGTCCGCGCCCATCTTGATGAGGCACTCGGCCAAGTCGACCACTTCCGGTTCGCGCGCCGCATTTTCCAACAGCGTCGTACCTTCCGCCAGTGTTGCCGCCATCATCAGGTTTTCCGTGCCGGTGACGGTCACGGTGTCCATGAAGATACGCGCGCCATGCAGTTTCTTTGCGGTGGCATGGATGTAGCCGGCTTCGATACGGATGGTGGCGCCCATCGCTTCCAGGCCCTTGATATGCAAGTCGACAGGTCGTGCGCCAATGGCGCAGCCACCGGGCAGTGACACCTGCGCTTCGCCGAAGCGCGCGACCAGCGGACCCAGCGCCAGGATCGATGCGCGCATCGTCTTGACCAGATCGTAAGGCGCCACGAGGTTGGGTAGCGTGGCGGCATTCAACGTCATCGTTTCGCCGTTGCGCTCAGCCACGACGCCCATCTGCGCCAGCAATTTCAGCATGGTGCCGATGTCGTTCAATTGCGGGACATTGTGCAAGGTCAGCGTTTCCGGCGACAGCAGTGCCGCGCACAGGATGGGCAGCGCGGCGTTTTTGGCGCCGGAGATGCGAACGTCACCGCGAAGCGGTTTGCCGCCTCGAATTTTCAATTTCTGCATGATGGGAGGCGGGATTTAGTTGACGGGATGATGCGACCACTCAGCCGGCGTGAGTGTCTGCATCGACAGCGCGTGGATTTCCTCGCGCATGCGATCGCCCAGCGCACCGTAGACGATCTGGTGGCGCTGTACGCGTGATTTGCCGGCGAATGCCTCCGAGACGATCACCGCCTGGAAGTGCGCGCCATCGCCGTCGATGGCAAGGTGCTTGCAATCGAGCTTTTCGCGGATGTAGCTTTCAATGGCTTGAGGGGTGACCATGGTCGGGATGGTTGGTGGCGGGCGTTGGTGGCGGGCGTTAGCGCCCTGGCGGTTGATACGTATGACTACTGCCTGAGCTTGTAGCCCGATTTTAGCAAGTAAAGGGTGACAGCCGAAAGGCATAAAAATGCGCCTGCCGTGGCGGACAGCGAGACCGCCAGGCTCACATCGGCCGCACCGAAGAAACCGTAGCGGAATCCGTCGATCATGTAGAAGAACGGATTCAGGTGCGAAACGGCCTGCCAGAACGGCGGCAGGGAATGGATCGAGTAGAACACGCCGGACAGGAATGTCAGCGGCATGATGATGAAATTCTGGAACGCGGCCAGCTGGTCGAATTTGTCCGCCCACAGTCCCGCGATGATACCGAGCGCCGCCAGCAGGCCGCTACCCAGCAGCGCAAAGGCGATGATGACAGCGTAACTGTGGACAGGAATATCGGCGACGATGATGCCGACTACGAAAACGCCCAACCCCACCGCCATGGCGCGCACCAGCGCAGCGATCACATAGGCGCCGTAGTAATCCCAGTGCGAAAGCGGCGGCAACAGGATAAACAGGATGCTTCCGCCCACCTTGGACTGGATCAGCGAGGACGAGGTGTTGGCGAATGCGTTTTGCAGCATCGACATCATCGCCAGCCCGGGAATGAGGAACTGCTTGTACGTGACGCCGGCAAAAGCGGCGTTGCTGCCCGCCATGACATGCGAAAAAATCATCATGTACAGCATGGCCGTCAGCACCGGCGCGGCAATGGTCTGGAACGCGACTTTCCAGAAGCGCAGGATTTCTTTCAGCAACAGGGTTTGGAAGCCGGTCATAGGGATGGCATGGATCGCACGGGTCGCATCAGCGGTGCATCAGTTTTACAAAGACTTCTTCGAGGTCCGGTTCGGCCACTTCCAGGTTGACAATGTGCGCGCCGGAATTCCTGAGTTGCGCCAGTTTGATCTCCACTTCCGCATAGTCGTGAATGGTGAAGAAATGCCAATCTCCTTCACGCTTGGCGCGTTCTTCAAGCATGGCGGGGGGGAGTTCGCCGTCGAGTTTTACACGGAGAACGCGCTCGGAAAATGCATTCAGCAAATGTTGCGTCGTGTCCATCGCCACGACCTTGCCCTGCTTCATCATGGCGATGCGCGTGCAGAGCTGCTCGGCCTCTTCCAGATAGTGCGTGGTGAGAAGGATGGTGTGGCCCTGCGTGTTCAGTTCGCGAATGAAATGCCACAGCGTCTGGCGCAGTTCGACATCGACGCCTGCGGTGGGCTCGTCGAGCACGATGACCGGCGGACGATGCACCAGCGCCTGCGCCACCAGCACACGGCGCTTCATGCCGCCCGACAGCTGGCGCATGTTGTTGTCCGCCTTGTCGGTGAGGGAGAGTTTGGCCAGTAGTTCGTCAATCCACGCGTCCAGTTTCGCGCCGCGGGCAATGCCGAAATAGCCGGCCTGGAAGCGAAGCGTCTCGCGCACCGAGAAAAAAGGATCGAAGACGATTTCCTGCGGGACGATACCGAGGGCACGGCGCGCAGCGCGGTAATCTGCCACTACGTCATGTCCCATGACTCGCAAGCTGCCCGCATTGACGCGGGTCAGGCCGGCCAAGGCCGTAATAAGCGTGGTCTTGCCCGCACCATTCGGGCCGAGCAACGCGAAGAATTCGCCCTGTGCAACGCTCAGTGAAATCCCGTCGAGCGCGGTAAATTTCCCATAGCGTTTCTCAACGCCCTGAACGTCTATTGCTGGAATCATTTGGGGGGCGGGTCAATTTATCAATTGCCCGCCAGGTGTTATTCGGCGGGGGCAGGGCTCTGGGTAGCAGCAGTATCAGGGCACTGGCCCTGGCCCTGGCTTTGCTGGGAGGGGCAGTGAATCAGGTCGTGCACGCCGTATAGTTGTGCCAGTGAAACGAGATTTGGCGGGAGATGAATATAGCGCAGCGCTTTATTCAACCGCAAGGCCTCACGCCGCCAATGCAACAGCAGCGACACCGCCGACGAATCGATATCTGTCACGTTGGCGAAATCAATCGCCAGGCAATTCGGCAGGTCCTTCTGCAACGAGTACGAGGACGATTCCGCCAGCAGTCGCGACATGCTGGCGAAATTGAGCGCACCCTCAATCTTGAGGACTTCGCCGACTACGGTGCTGGATCCGAATGCGCTCATTTTTCGACTGCTTATTTCTTCGCGGAATTCTTGGCGTTGCGGTCAGCCAGCGATTTGATGAGGCCGTCAATGCCGGACTTCTGGATTTCCGAATTGAATGAGCTGCGGTAATTGGTCACCAGGGAAACACCATCGATTAGCACGTCAAATACCTTCCAGGTGTTGCCGGTTTTCTCGAGGCTGTAATCGATCGGAATCGGTTGGCCGCCCGGCTGGATCACCTGCGTTTTGACCACAACTTCCTTGTCGGCTGCAGCGGTCTTCAGCGGTTTCACCTCGATGGTCTGGTTGCGATACTGCGACAGCGAAGTCGAGTAGGTGCGCACCAGCAGCGTACGGAATTCGTCGGTCAGCGATTTCTTCTGCGCATCGTTGGCATCACGCCAGTTGCGGCCCACGGCGAGTTGCGTCATGCGCGGAAAATCGAAATTGGGGAGGATTTTTTCTTCAGCCAGCTTTTCGATTTTTGCCTGGTTGCCGGTCTGGAGATCCTTGTCCGCCTTGATGGCTGCCAGGATGTCATTGGTGCTGCGGCGAACCAGCTCGTCCGGCGCTTCCTGTGCGGAAACCGACAGCGTCGAAAATGCGCTCACAACAGCGACAAGTGAAATGAATTTCTTGAACATGGTGGATGCCTATCTTTTACAGGAAGGGAATGACTGATTTTGACTCAATGCCAATCATTCGTTCAGGGTTTGGGCTTCTTTTCGGCTGGTTTTGCTGTAGGAGGCTCAGCCTTCTCAGGCTGTTTGTCCGGCGTGCCTTCGGCCGCCTTGCCGAACATGAACTGCCCGATCAGGCGCTCCAACACCACGGCCGACTGGCTGAGGGTGATCTTGTCGCCATTCTGCAATTCCTTGTCATCGCCACCGGCATCCAGGCCGATGTAGACCTCACCCAGAAGCCCGGAGGTGAGGATGGAAGCGCTGGTGTCTTTCGGAAATTTATACCGGCGGTCCATCGTCAGCGTCACCACGGCCTGGAACTTGTCATTGTCGAACTGGATGTTGGTCACGCGTCCGACCAGCACACCCGCGCTCTTTACCGGCGCCTTTTGCTTCAGGCCGCCGATATTGTCGAAGCGGGTCTCCACGGCATAGGTGGCTGTCACCCGCTCGGACCCAAGGTTGCCCACGCGCAGCGCCAGCACCAGCAGCGCTGAAATTCCCATGAGCATGAAAATGCCGACCATCAGGTCGATGTTTTTGCGTTCCATCAGTGAACACCTCTAAGCATGAATGCGGTCAAAACCAGGTCCAGCAACAGGACGGTCAATGCGGATGTGACGACAGTACGGGTAGTGGCGCGTGATACGCCTTCGGCCGTGGGCTCAGCGTCAAATCCCTCAAAAGTTGCGATGATCGAGATGGCAATGCCGAACACAAACGACTTCACAAAACCATTCAAAACATCATAGCGAAAATCCACGGCGGCCTGCATGTTGCTCCAGAACACACCCGGATCAATGTCTATCAGCGAGACGCCGACGACAAAACCGCCGAATATACCCATCGCCGAAAACAGTGCGGCCAGCAACGGCATCGAAATGACCCCGGCCCAGAAACGCGGGGCGACCACACGGGCAATCGGATCGATGGCCATCATGTCCATGGCCTTCAGCTGTTCGGTGGCTTTCATCAAACCAATCTCGGCCGTGATGGCGGAGCCGGCGCGGCTGGCAAACAGCAGCGCTGAAACGACGGGGCCCAGCTCGCGCACCAGCGACAAGGCGACGAGCACCCCCATGGTTTCTTCGGCGCCGTATTTTTGCAGCGTCTCGAATCCCTGCAGGCCCAAAACCATGCCGACGAAAAGACCCGACACCATGATGATCACCAGCGACATTACGCCGGAAAAATAGATTTCCCGTATCGTGAGGCTGAAGCGCTTGAAGCTCATGGCGGACGACATGAGGATCAGCCAGAAGAAACGCGCCATGACGCCGCCGCGCCACAACGTTTCGATGCCGCGACGGCCAAGACTGCGAACCGCGTTTATCATGCCGGGCCTTTCACGCTGGACAGGCCAAGGTCATCGACATATTTTTTGGCAGGGTAGTGGAATGGAGTGGGGCCATCGGCCTCGGCATGTACGAACTGCCGCACAAACGGCTCAGTGCTGGCGCGAATTTCTTCCGGTGTGCCCTGGCCGACAATCCTGCCCTCGGACACGAAATAAAGGTAATCGACGATTTGCATCGACTCGATCACATCGTGCGTTACCACAATGGAGGTGGCGCCCAGTGCGTCATTGAGGCGGCGAATGGTCTGGCCGACGACAGCAAGTGAAATGGGGTCAAGGCCGGCGAAGGGTTCGTCATACATGATCAGCATGGGATCGAGTGCGACTGCACGGGCCAGCGCAACGCGGCGCGCCATGCCGCCCGACAATTCGGCCGGTGTCAGCTTGGCGGTGCCGCGCAATCCGACGGCGTCCAGCTTCATCAGCACCAGGTCGCGAATCATGTCCTCGGGAAGGTCGGTGTGTTCGCGCAGCTGGAAGGCGACATTGTCGAATACCGTCATATCGGTGAAGAGCGCGCCGAACTGGAACAGCATTCCCATCTTGCGCCGCATGGCATACATGGCGTCGGCGCCAAGTGAACCCACATCCTCGCCATTCACCATCACACGCCCACGGGACGCCCGCAACTGGCCGCCGATCAGGCGCAGCAGCGTGGTCTTGCCGCAGCCCGAGCCACCCATGATGGCCACCAGCTTGCCGCGTGGCACCTGCAGGCTGATGCCCTTCAGGATCTCGCGCTTGCCATAGGCAAAATGAACATCGTCGATTTCAACCAGCAAAGAGTTGTCGGTCTGATTCACGGGAAATATGTGGTTGATGTTTTACTTCGGTGGGAGAGATGCCGCATTTCGAAGCTTCCGCGCCTGCGCGGTCACTTGTTTCCATGTCCCTGGTTGTCGCCGCAGGTCCACATCTCTTTACAGACTTGAATCATTTTAACATTTGCGCTGCTTGGTTAGCCACGGATTAGCTACGTATTGACCATGCATTACCACGCAGGCGGCTGAACCGTCCCTGTTTTGCATCCGTTTCGCACAAATGTCGCCGGTTATTGCTTCGGATTTTGTCGGCGAGGGTATTTCTTGCGGAATTCAGATGTCGAATGCGTAATTTGGACTGCGCTCCGGCAATTGCGTTCCCCATGGGGCGGTCAGTCACCGGCAGCATTAGCCGACTCACTATAATCGACGCATCCCGGATTGAAACTCAATTCTTTGCCATACTCCAGCGTGTCCGCCAAACCTTCCCTGCTGATCGTCGATGATGACCCCCTGATTGGTGAAAGCCTGTCTTTCGCGTTATCAGACGAGTTTGAGGTTGAAGTGAAGGAGTCGCGCCCCGACGCGATGGCCCTGCTGAGGAGCGGCCAGTTCAGTCCCGCCATCGCGCTAATTGACCTCGGCCTGCCGCCGCTGCCGGGACTGCCCACCGAAGGTTTCAAGCTGGTGAATGACCTGCTGGCATGGTCGCAGAATATTCGCATCATGGTGCTGTCCGGGCAGAATGAGGAATCGAATGCCCGGCGTGCCCGCGCACTGGGTGCATCGGACCTGGTGCCAAAACCATGCGATCCCGCGAGACTGCGGAAGTTACTGCACGCCGCACTCAAATCCCGTGACGAGGAGTCTCTGGCCAATGCGGAGGACGCGGTGCACAGCCTTATCGGCGACAGTCCGGCCATGCGCAAGCTGAAAAGCCAGATTGACCTGTATGCCACCTCCGCGTTTCCCGCGCTGGTTGAAGGCGAATCGGGTAGCGGCAAGGAGCGCGTCGCCGCAGCGTTGCACTATCTCAGCCCGCGCGCCAAGCTTCCGTTCCTTGCGCTGAATTGCGCGGCCATATCCACCAATCTTGTTGAACCCACGTTGTTCGGCTATGCGAAAGGTGCGTTCACCGGCGCTACCGGCAGCAAGGCGGGTTATTTTGAGGACGCGGGCGAAGGCACTTTGTTTCTCGACGAAATCGGTGACCTGCCGCTCGACCTTCAGCCGAAACTGTTGCGCGTTCTTGAGAATGGCGAGTTCCAGCGCGTCGGCGAAACGCATTCGCGGCATTCGAGTGCGCGTGTTGTGGCCGCAACCAACCGTGATTTGCGTACCGAAGTGCGCTCCGGCCGGTTTCGCGCCGACCTTTACCACCGGCTTTCAGTGTTCACGCTGCGTGTTCCTTCGTTGCGCGAATTGGGCGATGACAAGTTGAAACTGATGGAGCATTACCGCAATGCCTATGCCGCAAAACAGGGCGGTAAACCGTTTGTGCTTGATGAGGGCGCGCGGGCGGCATGGCTCGCCTACGAATTTCCGGGCAATGTGCGTGAGCTGAAAAATATCGCCATTCGATTGACGGCCAAATACGCTGGCTATCCGGTGACGGAACAGGAGCTGCGCCTGGAATTTGAAAGGCCGGAAACTGGCGCCGATGAGCTTGCGACGTCTTCGCAATCCAGCCGTCCGCCCGATGCCGGGCAGCCGCCAATCATCAATGACGCTGTCCGTGAAATCGACGGGCAGGCGTCTTTCAATCTTGGCGCAAAGCTGGCCAGTGTCGAGCTGCAATACATCGATGCAGCGATCGAATTGGCAAAGGGAAACATGTCCCAGGCGGCACGATTGCTTGGTGTGTCGCGCTCTACGCTCTACAGCCGGCTTGACGTGCTGCGACCGGGCGCGTCAGCCCGGGATAGTGCCTAGCCGGTGCTAAACTTCGCTTCACAACTCTAGTAACGCAAGTCACCCAGTTACTTCACGCACTCTGCCGGGACCGTCGTTCATGACGATTTACCTTGAGCACTTCGGGCTCAATGAACCACCTTTCAAAATCACGCCCCACACGGAGTTTTTCTTCGCCGGCGCAAACCGGGGGGAAACACTTGAAGCGCTGATGTACGCCATCACCAGCGGTGAGGGCATGGTGAAAGTCACCGGTGAAGTCGGCGCGGGCAAAACCATGCTGTGTCGTGTGTTGATGGAGCGGCTTCCCGATACGGTTGAGACGATTTATCTTGCCGTCCCGTCACTGTCGCCGGATGAAATGCTGGCGACAATTGCCGACGATCTCGGCGTAGATACACACGGCGGAAACACCACCAAGCTGATCCGCGCATTGCAGGAGAGGCTGATTGCAACCCATGCAGAAGGCAAGCAGGTAGTTGCGCTGATTGATGAAGCGCACGCTATGCCCTTGGAGACACTGGAAGAAATTCGCCTGCTGTCAAATCTTGAGACCAGCCACCACAAATTGATGCAGATCGTGCTGTTCGGGCAGCCTGAGCTGGATGAGCATCTTGTTCTGCCAAACATGCGCCAGCTGAAAGAGCGCATTACCCACAGCTTTAACCTGCTGCCGCTGCCGGCACGGGACATCAAGGACTACCTGAATTTCCGCCTGCGGGCCGCCGGATACAAGGGGCCGGACCTGTTTTCACCCGAAGCGCTGAAACTGATCGCGGAGGCTTCGGAAGGGCTGACGCGCCGCATCAACATTTACGCCGACAAGACATTGCTGGCCGCATATGCCGATGACACGTACACGGTGACGCCGGATCACGTGCGAGCGGCCATCAGCGATACGCAAATAGTGTTGCCTGCGCTAAAAACGCGTCGAAGCGGATGGCTTGCGTTGGCCGCCTCGTTAGTGGCTGGAGTTGCGCTCGGGTTTATTGCCGGCAGGATGACGGCACCCGAATTGGCGGTGTCCCCCAATGTGGCGAAATCGCCGGCAACGATGAGCGGTGACGCAAACGCGGCCACAAAATTATCGACGGGCATCGGGGCGGCGGGAGCGCCTGCAGCGATCGTCACCTCCACGACGCCAGACGCTGTCAG
>JBDTWS010000061.1:0-20148 GCA_040006575.1 Betaproteobacteria bacterium | reverse complement strand
TTGATTTTCCTGCGGCTGCTGTGGCGCGGATTTCAACAGCGCGGGTACTGGCGCCACTTGCAGGAACGTTGCGGCGCATTTCCTCGTTTTGACGCCGGTCACTGCATCTGGATTCACGCGGTATCGGTAGGGGAAATGCGGGCGGCGCAGCCGCTGGTGAGGCGCTTGCGGCTCGACTATCCAGCTCATCCCGTTTTGTTGAGTTGCATGACCGTCACGGGGCGGGAAACCGCGCGTGAGTTGTATGGCGACGATGTCACCTGTGTGTATCTGCCATACGACTTTTTTATGCTTCAGTCCCGTCTCATCACACATTTCCACCCACGGCTTTTGCTGGTGATGGAAACCGAAATCTGGCCAAACTTGCTGGCAGCTTGCCACGCGCATGGCGTCCCGGCGCTACTTGTGAACGCTCGGATGAGTGAGAAATCTTCTCGCGGTTACGCGCGATTCGCGCCGATAAGACAATTGGTCAGAAGCTCTCTAGCGTCGCTGCACGCGGTCGCGGCACAATCTTCTTCCGATGCCTCGCGGCTAGCGGCGCTAGGCGCACGCAACCCTGTTGTGACGGGGAACATTAAATTCGATGTGGCAGTTGATAGTGCACTGGTCGCACGCGGCCAGGCGTGGCGCTTGCAACTACCAGCCGCCAAACGCGTGCTGCTTGCTGCAAGCACCCGCGACGGAGAAGAAACAATTCTTCTTGATGCATACCGCCAGCTTCGTGCGAATGAGGCGGGAGCAAACATCCTGCTCGTCCTGGTGCCGCGGCATCCGCAGCGATTTGAGTCCGTGTTTCAACTGGTGAAGTCTGCGGGATTCAATGTGGACAGACGTACCTTGACCGGCCCTTCCGATGAACTGCACGTGTGGCTTGGTGATTCGATGGGAGAGATGGCGGCCTATATCGCCGTGAGCGATGTTGCGTTCATCGGCGGCAGCCTGCTGCCATTGGGGGGACAAAACCTGATTGAGGCTTGCGCGCAAGGAAAGCCTGTCGTCATGGGTCCGTCCACCTACAACTTCTCGGATGCGAGCCGCTTGGCGCTTGAAGCGGGCGCCATGCAGCAAGGCGAAGACGCGCAAGCGGTGATGAACCTGGCCGGAAACCTTTTGTTGAATGACGCGCTTCGTGCGGAGGCTTCAGATGCGGCACGGAAGTTCGCCGCCGTTCATGCAGGCGCCACGGAAAAAACAATGGGGCTGATCGCCCCATTGTTGAACACCGGAAGTTAGGCGCTGCTATTTAGCGAGCAGGCGGTTCACTTCGGCCAGATCTTCTTCACGCAGGCGTCCCGCAGCCGCTTTCAACCGCAGTTGCGACATGATCGTGGTGTAACGCGATTGCTGCAAATCGCGCTGCGCCTGGAAGAGCTGTTGCTGCGCATTGAGCACGTCGACGTTGGTGCGAACGCCAACTTCCTTGCCAAGTACCGTTGCATCCAGCGAAGATTTGTTTGAGACCAGCGCGGCTTCAAGCGCTTTCACCTGCGCCACACCGTTGGTGACGCCCAGGTAATTCTGGCGAACGCTTTGTGACACGGTGCGCTTGGTGTTTTCGAGGTCCTGGTCGGCGCGGTCTTTGTTGGACAAAGCCTGGCGAATGCGGGACTGAGTGCCGCCGCCCTGGTACAACGGGATATTCAGCGTCAGGCCAATGATGCCCTGCTTGGTGTCGATGAGGCCACCCAGGGAACCCGTCGACGTTGTCAGCGGCGAGTTGCCATTTGTGAAGTTGGCTGTGAGGTCAACCGTCGGCAGGTGGCCCGCTTTGTTGCGCGAAACTTCCTTGACGGCAATTTCATAGGCGAGACGGAGTTGGGCAATTACCGGGCTGGCTTCTTCGGCCGCCTTCACCCATTGCTCCATGTCGTTGGGCTGCGGCAGTGCCAGGCCGGGGTTGTCGCGCAGTGGCGCAAGTGTGGCCGGCATTTTCCCGATCAATTGCTGCAACGCCTGCTTCTTGATTTCAAGATCGTTCAGGTCGGAAATTTCCTTCGCTGCGGCCAAATCGTATTTCGCCTGGGCTTCATAGGTGTCTGTGATTGTGGCAGTGCCCACTTCAAAGTTGCGCTTGGCCTGCGCGAGCTGCTCGCTGATGGCGGTCTTCTGTGCGCCGGATAGCGACACATTGTCTTGCGCCAACAATACGTCGAAATAGGCCTGTGCGGTGCGCACGATCAATGTCTGGCTGGCATCGGCGAACACGGCCTCGTATTGCTTGACCTGCAGGCTCGCCTGGCCGACTGAAATCCAGTTCTGCATGCGGAACAACGGTTGCGAAAGTGACAGCGTGTAGCTGTGGCCGTTGTAATCGAGATTGTCAAAACCCTCAGTCTCGCGGTAATTGCGATTGATGCCCGCCGCAAGGCCGATTGACGGCAGGATCGTGGCACGCGCCTGGGGCAACACCTCACGGCCCGCGTCATACGTGTAGCGCGCCGACGCGTACACGGGATCCTGCGCCAGGGCATCGCGGTAAATATCGATGAGATCGGCGCCGAACGACGGCGTTGCGATAAACAGGGCGGCGCACAGGGAGGCAATACGCGTCACGGAGGGTTTGATTTTCATTGTTGGCTTTCTTGGCGCCCGGATTGTGTCCGGTTCGATGTGTGCGATTTGTGGTGTGCGAAAGAATTTAGCGGAAATTATTTTACGTATCTGTGAATGCCGGGGGACTCAGTAAACCTGCACTGCCGGATCAACGCTGCGCGCCCATGCATCGATTCCACCTTGCAGATTATGCAGGTTCGAAAACCCCATCCGCTCCAGGAATGCGACGACTTGCAGACTTCGCGTACCGTGATGACAAATAACGACCGTGGGATGCGTTTTATCGAGTTCGTCCGCGTGCGACGGAATCTGTCCCATCGGCAAATGCCGACTGCCTTCGATGTGCGCCAGTTGCCATTCCCAAGGCTCGCGGACGTCGATCATCAACGGCCGGACGCTCTCCTCAACGCTCAAGGCTGCCTGCAGTTGCTGCACCGTCATTTGACGCAGTGGCATGCCGGCTAGAAATCGAAGCGCGACGGTTGCGCGGCGTTGATCAGCGGTGCAACGACCGTTTCAAACAACTCGGCCGTTGCGAACTGGTTTTCACCGGTGCGTGTAATGAGCACGGCCTTCATCACTGGTTCGTCACCCACAATCGCGAACAACCTGCCGCCCTGGTTCAGTCGGGCCAGGAAAGCCGATGGGGCGGTCGGCACCGAGCCTGTCAGCACGATGACGTCAAACATTTCCTGCGGTAGCAGGCAGGCATCGGGCGTACGTCCTGCGTCCCCGGTTTTCAATACGACATTGCGGATACCGGCGGCAGCCAGATGCGCCGACGCCAGTCCACGCAGATCCTCAAAATATTCAATGCTGGTCACGCTATCGGCGCATTTGGCCAACAATGCCGTCAGGTAGCCACTGCCAGTGCCGATCTCAAGCACCTTATCGGTTGCAAGGGGCGCTACTTCCTGCAGGATTCGCGCTTCAAGCTTTGGCGACATCATGCATTGGTTGTGGCCCAGCGGAATTTCCATATCCGTGAAAGCAATAGCCTTATAAGCCTCGCTCACAAACGCTTCGCGCTTCACTTCGAACAGCAGTTGCAGCACGTCCTGGTCCAGCACTTCCCAGGTGCGAATCTGTTGCTCAACCATATTGAAGCGTGCCTGTTCGAAATCCATAATGCTCAGCGTCCTGGTAACTGTCGGTTGCCACCTCGGGTCGAGATGGCAATTTGTTGTGGCGTGCAGCGCGCTATCTTAGCAAAACCACCGGCCCTGTCGTAGCCGAGGATCACGGTTTTACCGGCGGGGCGGTGAGGGCATGCAACAACATGTCGGTGTGAGTATCCAGGTAAGCCTGCGCATCCATCTGGTGAGTCCCGCACAGGTCAAACGAATTGCGCCACAGCATCAGCATGATCACCGGCGCGCAGGCGACACGCGGTGTGAACTCCAGCGACACCGGTCGGAACTCACCTGAATCCACGCCGCGCTGGATGGCAGTGGCGAACAGGCCGGTGCCGCGCACCACCACTTCATCGTGATAAAAATTGGCCAGGTCCGGGAAGTTACCCGCCTCGGACATCATCAACTTGGTGATTCCGGCGAGCTTGGTCGCGCCGATCTGTTCCCACCAGGTATTGACCAGTTCGCGGATCAATTCTGCGCTGGTGCCCTGGAAATTCTTCATGCGCTCGGCAAATTCGGTGATGCGGGAAACGTAGCCCTCGCGAATGACAGCCTTGAATAAATCTTCCTTGCTGTCGAAATACAGATACAGCGTTCCCTTTGAAACGCCGGCCCGGCGCGCGACATCGTCGAGACGCGTGGCCGCAAAGCCGCGCTCCACGAACAGGTCCAGCGCCGCGGCCGCAAGTTCACCTGGGCGCGCATCTTTGCGGCGCTCCCAGCGGGGCTCGATCATTTTGACAACAGAGGACATAGGCTTACTTTACTGACCAATTAGTCATTAAGATACCTGCTGGGCTCATTTGCGTCAAGCCGCCTAGTCTAGCGTCTGGCGATAGCGCTTCATGGCAACGACACCCGCAAACAGCATAAATAGTCCGATCGGCCACAGTTCGGGAAGGATTTCGCTGAAATCATTCCCTTTCAGCAGGATGCCCCTGACGATGCGCAGGAAATGCGTGAGCGGCAGGGCCTCGCCGATGGTCTGCGCCCAACCGGGCATGCCGCGAAACGGAAACATGAATCCCGACAGCAGCATCGAAGGAAGAAAGAAGAAGAACGTCATCTGCATCGCCTGGAGCTGGTTTTTGGCAATGGTTGAAAAAGTAAAGCCCACCGATAAATTGGCCGCAATAAATAGCACGAGCGTAGCGGACAACAACCAGATACTGCCGACAATGGGCACGCCAAATAGCAGTTTCGCCGCCACCAGGATCAATGCCACCTGCAGGTAACCCACGATAATGAACGGCGCGATCTTGCCTGCCATCACCTCAAATGGACGTACTGGCGTCGCCAGCAGGTTTTCCATCGTGCCGCGTTCACGTTCGCGCGTCATCGCCAGGGACGTCATCATGATCATGGTCATCGTCAGGATGATGCCCATCAGTCCCGGCACGATGTTGTAGCGGGTAATCCCTTCCGGGTTGAAGCGCCGCTGGATACGCAGGTCGACCGGCGGCGGACCCTGTTTCAATATCGCCAATGGTCCGGTCAGCTCCTGCGCCATCGATTGCTGCAACGCCTGGTTCAGTGCATTGATGGCATTGCCTGTTGCCGAGGGATCGGTGGCGTCGGCGGCGACCAGCAACTGCGGATGCTCGCCGCGCTGCAGCTTCCTCGAGAAGTCCGGCGGTATCACCACCACAAATTGCACTTCCCCCAGTTGCAGCAGGCGGTCACCTTCGCGTTCGCTGGCAGGCCGGTGCGTAAAGCGAAAGTATTGCGAATTCTCCAGCGCACGAACCAGCGTACGTGCGAACGGACTTTCGTCGGAAGACACCAGCGCGGCAGGCAGTCCTTTCGGATCGGTATTGATGGCAAATCCGAACAGGACCAATTGAAGGATCGGAATGCCGACGATCATCCCGAAGGTCAGGCGATCGCGTTTCATCTGCACGAATTCCTTCAGCAGGACCGCGATGAAACGGGGCCAGGAAAATATCGTGTTCATTGGTAATTGTCCTTTGCCTGGTCCATGAGGCCGATGAACACATCTTCGAGGCCAGGCTCGGCATGAATCCACGTGAGCGCTTTGCGCTCGCGGAATGGCGCGATGGCTTTTTCCAGCGCGGCCGCATCGGTGCCACTGACGTGTAATGTGGCGCCGAAGGGTACGACCATCGTGATGCCGGGCGCCTGCCGCAATTCCCTCGATAGCTCGTGCAGGTTTTCCCCCGTCACCGACCACGTGGCAAGCCCGGACTTCGCAACTACTTCCGCCGCTGTTCCCTTCGCCAGCAGGCGGCCATACGCGATGTAGGCGAGTTCATGGCATCGCTCGGCTTCATCCATGTAGTGGGTAGACACCAGCACGGTCAAGCCTTCGGCGGCCAGGTCGTGGATCTGGTCCCAGAATTCGCGCCGCGCCTTGGGATCCACGCCTGCCGTCGGTTCATCGAGCAAGAGCAATTTTGGTTCATGCAGGAGGCACGCGGCCAGTGCCAGGCGCTGCTTCCACCCGCCGGATAAAGCGCCTGCGAGCTGCGTGCGACGCGTGGCGAGCCCGAGCCGATCAAGCGTCCGATCCACGACTTCCTTGCGGTTTTTTACGTCGTAAACGCGGGCGATGAAATCCAGGTTTTCCGCAATCGACAGATCCTCGTACAGCGAGAATTTCTGCGTCATGTAGCCGACGTGTTTCTTGATCTGCAGCGAGTCCTTGCGGATGTCGTAACCGAGACACTGTCCTTCGCCTGCATCCGGCGTAAGCAGGCCGCACAACATGCGGATGGTGGTGGTCTTTCCACTGCCGTTGGGTCCCAGGAAACCGTAAATCTGGCCGCGGTTTACGCGGATGGAGAAGTCGTCGACCACGGTCCGGTCACCAAACTTCTTGGTGAGTCCCTTCACGTCGATCACCGGGTCGATGACCGGCTCGCCCACAGCGTCCTGGTGATGCGCGTCTGTCACAGTTTTACTTCCACCGGCTGTCCGGGATGCAGCTTGACGGCGTCTTCCGGTTTGGCACGCGCCTCGATCATGAACACCAGCGTGTCGCGATTTTCCTTGCTGTAAATAAGGGGTGCCGTGTATTCCGCCTGCGGCGCGACAAAGGTGATTTTTGCCGTCAGCGTAGCGCAGCCATCGCAGCTGATCTTTACCTCCTGGCCGATCTTCATCGCGCTCAACTGTTTTTCCGGCACGAAGAATTTCACCTTGATGTTTTCAGCCGGTAGCAACGAAATCACGGGCATGCCCGCCTGCACCCACTCGCCTTGCGTGTAAAGCGTATCGGCCACCAGCGCCGCGCGTGGCGCACGTTGCGATTTCTGCTGCACTTTCCAGTCGGCTTGCGCCAGTTGTTCACGCGCGGCTTTCACTTCCGATTCCGCCGCCGAAATCTCATCACTGCGACCCGCGAGTTGCGTGACTTTCAGTTGCGCATTCAATTCCGCGACGCGCGAACGGTCGCGTTCCTGCGCACTGCGCGCTTCATCCAATTTTGCCGGCGAAAGAAACTTGGCGGTCACCAGGTCCTCAGTGCGTTTCAGTTCCGCGGCCGATAATTTCAGTCCGGCCTCGGCCTGCGCCAACTGCGCGCGTGCGGCGGATACTTCTTCCGGGCGTTTGCCTTTGCGCAAATTTTCCACCTGCGATTCAGCTTGCTTGACGCGCGCTGCAGCCTCCTCGCGCGCTGCGCGCTCGCTCTCCTGTTCCAGCGCAAACAAAGCCGCGCCGGCCTCGACCCGGTCGCCGCGCTTGACGCTCCCGGCATACGGGGAAGCGATGCGCACGTACTCGCCCTCGGCGTACCCTGCGAAAGACGTTTCGCTGGCCGCGTGGCACCCGGCCAGGACCGCCGCGCATATTGCAGCGGCAAGAATGTTTTGAAGTGGTTTGTTTTTCATTTCCTGACCCCTGATTTTTTCGGTGCTGCCATGCCGATCAACGCCATGTCGATGCGCTCGGCAATGGCGGCATCGGTAAAGACAAGTTGTTCCAGTTGCTCACGAACGAACGGCGGCATGAATCCGCTGCTGGTCGCCGCGGTGCCGACGATGATGGGGGCGGCGATGCCGCCCATCAGGAATGCAAGCGCCTGCTGGATGGGAAGCTTGCGCAGCTCGCCCGTCTTCTGCGCCTCGAGAATGAGCGCAATGACCACCTTGATATGTCGCGGCATGTTGGCGCGCATGAACTCCAGCGCGACCGCCTCACCGGCAAAGGCATCGCCCAGCAGCCGCACAAAAAATACCCGGTTATCACGTCCCCAGCGCGCCAGCAGGGTCACGGCGGCGCGCAATTTTTCAACCGCGCTCGCGCTGCTTTTTACATGCAGTTCCAGGCTCTGGAACATGTCGTTGTACTTCTGCTCCAGGATGGCGCGGACGAACACATCCTTGGTCTTGAAGTGATAGTGGAACATGCCCAGGTTCACGCCCGCTTTTTCCGTCACCTGGCGGATGGACAGCCCGCGCACGCCGGTCTGCGGCAGCAGTTCGTGGCCTGCTGCAATGAGTAACTGGTCAACGTTTCGTGAGGGACGCGGCATCGGGAAAGCTCCTGGAATTTCGTAACTATACTTACGTATAATTATACAGTCAAGTAGTTTTAATTTGACCTGTGCAGTTTGCCGTGACGGGCTGCTTCAAGTAAGGTGACGCCATCGCTAGGGGTTCCCCACGAAGTTGTGCCATGAATGTATCGGCGCGAGATTCGTGAGGATGAGACACACCCTTGGAACCTGATGCGGGTAATGCCGCCGTAGGGAAGCGAAGACAGTAGCCCACTACCGCCTTCGCGCTCCCCGCCGATCACTCACCGGAGCGCACCATGAATTCCGTAGTTTCCACACCCGTTTCCACACCCGTTTCCACCCCCATCAAATTCCTTGAATCCACCGCGCACGTAGATGCAGCGGCGGTTCAGCCCCTGCCCAACTCGCGCAAGATTTACGTACAGGGGTCGCGTCCGGACATCCAGGTGCCGATGCGCGAAATCTCGCAGAGCGACACGCCCACCGGCATGGGCGGCGAAAAGAATCCGCCGATATTCGTCTATGACACATCGGGGCCGTACACCGACCCCAATGTAAAAATCGACATCCGCTCCGGCCTCGCCCCGCTGCGCGAAAAATGGATTGTTGAGCGAAACGATACCGAGCAACTCGCCAGCATCAGCTCGCAATACGGCCTCGCGCGTTTGCATGATCCGAAACTCGCCGAAATGCGCTTCAACCTGAAACGCCACCCACGCCGCGCCAAATCCGGCGCCAACGTTTCGCAGATGCATTACGCGCGCAAGGGAATGATCACGCCGGAAATGGAATTCATTGCCATCCGCGAAAACCAGCGCCGCGATGGCCTTTCCGAATTGCTAACGAAGCAGCATCCGGGCGAATCCTTCGGCGCCTCGATTCCGAAAATCATGACGCCCGAATTCGTCCGCGACGAAGTCGCGCGCGGCCGCGCCATCATCCCCGCCAACATCAATCACCCCGAAGCGGAACCGATGATCATCGGCCGCAATTTCCTGGTGAAGATCAACGCCAACATCGGCAATTCGGCCGTCTCGTCCTCCATCCATGAAGAAGTGGAAAAAATGACCTGGTCCACGCGTTGGGGTGGCGACACAGTGATGGATCTTTCGACCGGAAAGAACATTCACGAAACGCGCGAATGGATCCTGCGCAATTCACCCGTCCCCATCGGCACCGTGCCGATTTACCAGGCGCTGGAAAAAGTCGACGGCAAGGCCGAAGAGCTCACCTGGGAAATTTTCAAGGACACGCTGATCGAGCAGGCTGAGCAGGGTGTCGACTATTTCACCATCCACGCCGGCGTCTTGCTGCGCTACATCCCGATGACGGCCAACCGCATGACCGGCATCGTCTCGCGCGGTGGCTCCATCATGGCCAAGTGGTGCCTGGCGCATCACAAGGAATCATTCCTGTACACGCACTTCGAAGACATCTGCGACATCATGAAAGCGTACGACGTGTCGTTTTCGCTGGGGGACGGACTTCGTCCCGGCTCCGGCTACGACGCCAACGACGAAGCGCAGATTGGTGAGCTGAAAACGCTGGGCGAACTCACGCAGGTGGCGTGGAAGCATGACGTGCAAACCATGATCGAAGGCCCCGGCCATGTGCCGATGCACATGATCAAGGAGAACATGGACCTGCAGTTGAAGTACTGCCACGAGGCGCCGTTCTATACGCTCGGCCCACTCACTACCGATATCGCGCCCGGCTACGATCACATCACCTCCGCCATCGGCGCCGCGATGATCGGCTGGTACGGCACCGCCATGCTTTGCTACGTGACGCCGAAAGAACATCTCGGACTGCCGGACAAGAACGATGTGAAAGACGGCATCATGGCGTACAAGATCGCCGCGCATGCCGCCGACCTGGCGAAGGGACATCCCGGCGCGCAGATCCGCGACAATGCCCTGTCAAAAGCGCGTTTTGAATTCCGCTGGGACGATCAATTCAACCTCGGCCTTGATCCTGAAAAGGCCAAGGAATTTCACGACGAAACCCTGCCGCAGGAAGGCGCCAAACTGGCGCACTTCTGCTCAATGTGTGGGCCACATTTCTGCTCGATGAAAATCTCGCAGGACGTGCGCGATTTTGCGAAAGCGGAAGGACTGAGTAATGAAGCCGCACTCACCAAAGGGATGGAAGTGAAGTCGGTGGAGTTTATGAAAAAAGGTGCTGAGCTTTATCACAAGGCCTGAGTTTCAATATGAAACTCCAGCACTGGTGCGGCTCGCAGGTCGGAAAAGTCCTGCGAAGCGCGCTGGTGCTAGAGTTTGATAGCGAAAAAAGCGCTGCTCAGGCTACCAGCCTCGAATGAACGCCTGCGTCCTCACCGCCACTCGCCGATCGCGCTTTCGCGCGGGCATTAGACGGCGCACCCCGCGAAAAGAAATGCGAACGTCGGCTGCGCATTGCGCGGGTGACGATAAATACGGCATGGAGCGTGCGCCGCGATGCCGGAACACCGGCCACGGATTCGCGGATTGGACTGAAAAACGTCCAGCCTTCATTGGCGGGACGAATGCAGGTAACTGTTTGTTTTGCGGTGAAGGCGGTGACGGCGGAATTCATGGCGTGCTCTCCTGGTGGCTGTCCGTAAACCGAGAGGCAAACCTCTCGACAGCCACACTGTGCGGCGCACGCCGCGTTCAATTCCTGTGGAAAATCCGGCGAATTCCTGTTGTGTCACGGATGCGCAAAAAATACCCGTGCAATCAATGCCCTCCTCGCCAGCACCCATGAAGAAATGAGAGCGGCGTGAGTCCTTCCTGAGATTTTTGTGAGGGCCGGACGTATTTACAACGTCGCGCCGACGCCTTTGTGCGGCATGGCGCTGAACACAAACACATCCAGCAACGCCGAAAAATCCGGCCCACTTGCGTGATCCAGATCGGCCTGGAAATTTCCCTGCGTCGCAAAGGTCAGCCGGTCACGTATGCGCCACGCACACTTGTACGTCACCTGCAGCCGGCTCGCCAGTTCGCGCGTGGTGATGTCGCCGCGCGTCAGCGACAGCAGGTACATCGCGTACAGCCACTTGGTGAGGCTGGTGCTGCTCTTGTGCAGGAAGGTATTGGCGCAGGGATGGATCTTGTGGCCGCAGCACTGGCAGATATACGCCTTGCGCGCACGCAGTTTGTAAAACCGCGAGGTGGTGGAATCGCAACCTGGGCACGCACCCAGCTTGGCCAGGTTCAGGCGGAACAGCGAATCCAGGCAGGAATCTTCATCGAGCAGGTCGATGGCGGTGTGCTGTTGAAAGTCGGCATGCGTCATGTCGGAGCTCCCTTCGGTACATGGATGGACGGCGCGTGTCATGGCTGGTGGGTGTTCAGCAGATTGAATGCGACGCACCGCCGGCCGGTATATGAAACACCAGCATGGGAGCGGCTTCCAGGCCATAAATGAGTCACCAACCGCGACAGTGCTTGAGTTCCATGCATTTTCGCTAGGGGATGGTGCGCGCAGATCGCGCCTTGGCGGCGTTGACATCGGCCTGGTCAATGGACCCGGAAAGATTGACGTCGAAGCGGAAGTTGTTGCCGTCGACCAGCGGGGCGGCGCGTGCCTTGATGGCGCTGATGTCCGCCGCATTGACACTGTGGCTGCTGGTCACGTCCCCGACCAGGAAGCCGACACCGCGTGAAACATTGAGCACGCCGTTAACGCCCGTGGCCGACACGGTCACGCGCGAATTGTCGGCGACGCCAATCACGGTGATGACGAGGTCGTTCGCTGAAAAACTCGCACTCCCTGTGCCGACCGCGGCAGAGGATGCGTCGGTCACACTGACAGCGCCGACGCTGTTCACCGCGCTGGTGAAGCGGAACACGATCTGGTGAGTGCCGCTTTCGCTGATGCGCGGCTCGACCGTGAACGAATCATTGATCGTTGCATCGACCAGCGGCAGGTCCTGCACGCCGACGCCGCTGCCGTGCGTTTTGCGTGAGTAGACATTGCCGGTGAACGCGATCGGCACCGGGTTGATGGCGAAGGTTTTTGTTGCCTGCGGCGCCGCGTTGTAGCGCGCATCACCGTCCTGGTTGGCGTTGATGGTGCAGTTGCCTGAAGTGATGCCGGTGATCGTCGCGCCATTGCTGCCGCCTGAGGTGCAGACGGCGGGTGTCGATGAATCGAACGTGACCGGATTTCCCGACGCGCCGCCGGTCGCTGTAATAACTCCATTGCTACCGGCAAAAATTGCCGGGTCGGCCCCAAACACAATCTGCTGGTCAGCGCGTGCGATGGTGAAGCTCTGCGTCACCTGCGGCGCGGCGTTGTAGTTCGTGTTTCCCGCTTGATCGGCGGCGATGACGCAGTTGCCGGCCGCAATGGCGGTAACGGTGGAAGCCGCGACCGTGCACACGGCAAGCGTGGTGGAGGTGAATGTCACCGGATTTCCGGACGCACCACCGGTCGCGGTGACCGTTGCATTCCCGCCGAAAACAAGAGCGGGTGCCGCGCCGAAAGCAATCTGCTGCGCAGCGCGTGTGACGGCAATACTTTGCGTCGCTTGCGTCGCCGCGTTGTAGTTCGCGTTCCCCGCCTGGTCCGCAGCAACGGTGCAGGTGCCGACTGCAATCGCCGTCACGGTTGCACCGCTGATCGTACAAACGGCAGGCGTCGTTGAGGTGAAAGTCACGGCATTGCCCGATCCGCCGCCGGTGGCGCTCACCGATGCGCTGCCGCCGAATGACAGCGCGGGCGCGGCGCCAAAGACAATCACCTGGCTGCCGGGGAAAACCGGAAAGGTTTGCGTGACCGGTGCAGCAGCATTGTAAAAAGCGTTGCCTGCCTGATTGGCGACCACGCCGCAAATAAATGTTGCCGTCGCGGTCACCATATTGCCGCTCACTACGCAATTGGAAGGCGTGGTGCTCGCGTACGTGATGGAGTTGCCGCTGCCGCCACCGGTGGCCGACATATTGAGCGGTACGCCGACCACCAGCGCACCGCTTGGAAAAGTGATCGACTGCGCTTGCAAGTCGATGGTGATCGAGAAAGCCTGCGTTACGCCGGGACCCACACCGTCGCCGGCGGTAATGACGCCGGTGAAGGTTCCGCCGGTCGTCGGCGTTCCGCTGATCACGCCACTCGGCGTTGCCAGCGCAAGGCCGGGCGGCAGTGCGCCTGTCGTGACATTGAAAATCGGCGGCGGTGCACCGCTAGCCGTTACCGTGAAGTTGTACGCCGCATTGATCGTTCCACCGGGTGGTGCCGCGCTGGTGAAGCTGGGCGGCACCGGCGCAAACGGTGTGACGGTATTGGAAGGCGATGAAGCGGGCCCGATGCCGACGCCATTGTTGGCGCGCACGGTGAAAAAATATGCCGTGCCATTGGTGAGCCCACCGAGGACAATCGGACTGCTAGATGCCGTCGCCTGCAGGCCGCCCGGATTTGCGACGGCTGTGTAACTGGTGACGGGTGAACCGCCATTCGATGCGGGCGGCGTGAAAGAGATGCTGGCAGCGGTATTGCCTGCAAGGGCGCTAACCCCGGTGGGCTGGCCCGCCAATCCAATCGGCGTCACGCTGTTGGAAGGCGCGGAATCCGCGCTCGGTCCCGCGCTATTGATGGCGCGCACAATAAATGTGTAGCTGGTGCCGCTGGCCAGTCCCGGGAAAATAATCGGTGATGTACCGCTGGAAGCTGTCGCGCCACCCGGGCTGGCGACCGCCAGGTATTGCGTGATGTTGGCGCCGCCATTGTTGGCGGGCGCCGTGAAAGGAACAGTCGCCTGGCCGATACCCGCCGTGACCGTGCCAATCGTGGGCGCCTGTGCAACGGTCACCGTCGCTTCAAACGCGCCGCTGTCGCAACCGAGGCCGACTGGCCGGGTAAGCCCGCGCTGGTCGAGCGCGCTGGCGCATGTTGGCGCTCGGTCTCGCGCCGGGCTATACGGCTGCAGCGCCACCGTGAATGTGGGCCCACCGTTGTTCGCCAGCGGCAGCAGCAGCGCAGCGCCGGTGAAATTATTGGCGACATTGCCGGTGATGATGCAACCGGTGGCATTGCCGATCACGTTGTAGTTCAGCGAATTGAAAGCCGAGGTGCCGTTGCAATCGACGCCGGTGGTGCCGTTGTTGCCGGCGATGATGCTGCGATCGATGTTGAAGGGGCCTGCCTGGTTCTTGTAAATTCCCCCACCCAGCGGTGAGTTATTGCCCGTGATCGTGACATGTGTGAGCGTGATAGCGGAGGGTGCACCTGGATTATTGGCGGCAATGGCGCCGCCGCGTTGCGCGCCGGTGTTGCCGGCGAAGGTGCTATTAAGAACGTTCAACGTGAATTGGGGCGCGTTGCTGGTGTGATAAATGGCGCCGCCGGTGCCGGACTGGTTGTTCAGGAACGTGCTGTTGTTGACGGTGAGCGTACCGTTGTTGCGGATGGCGCCGCCCTCGCCGCCGCTGTTGGCCACGTTACTGACGAAGGTGCTGCGATCGATAGTGAGTGCGCCGTTGTTGAAAATGGCGGCACCCGATGCCGCAGCCGTGTTGCCCGAAAAGACCACATTGCTCACCGTGGCGGTGGCGTTGTCCTCGAGGTACATCGCCGCACCGCCGTCGAAATCGCCGGTGGTGCTGTTGGCGTTGCCGTGCGTGAGTGTGAGGTTTTGCAGCGAGATCGTGATGGCGGTTGATGCGGGACCGCCGCCTTCATCGAAATTGTCGAAGATGCGCGTGAGATTTTGCGCGTCGATGATCACGCTGCCGATGCCGGTAATGGTGACGCTGCGATTGAGCAGGTTCAACGGCGTTGAAACCAGCGTGTGTGTACCGGCGGGCAACTGCACGGTATTTGCACCGGCAGCGCCTGCCACGCATTCACCATTGATTGCACTGCCTGCGTTGGCGTTGACTACAGCCTTGCGCAAGGTACAGCCCGCGCTGCCGTCAACGAAAGAATTGACGACGATGGTGGCTGCGTGTGCGCGTTGCAACAACAGGCCAAACACGGTGGGCAGCAACAGCACGACGAGGCGACTGCATACGACCGCCACCACGGCCCTCGCCGCGCGGCGGACGGCAGGTGACCAGCGCGATGCAGGCACGTCGGCGCTCGCGGGGAACGAGTTAGCCATGACTGGGAAAAATGCCTACAAGGGCAATGATGTAATTGAGCACGAGCACCGGCGGCATGTTGTCGTGCGGCTGGTCGCTGCCGCCCGGGCCGAGCGCATTGGGCACCAGCTTGGCCGCGAGCGTATTGGTGGGTGCGTATTGCAAGTCGCCCGATGACGATGCGGCCCACACCTGGTTGGTGAGTCCCACGCTGGTGCCGATGGCCGATTGCGCCATGGGGACGTGGGTGTGCGAAGGTATTTGCGCCAGCGTGAGCTGTACGGTTTCAACACCGGCGGCCACACCCATCTTGTTGGAATTGAAATGCATGGCGGCGCGGCCGCGCAGATCCGGTAAGCCGAAGTTGGTGATGCCGTCACCGCCATAGGTCCTGCCGATGATGCTGAACAGCGCCTGGTTGGAAGCGATGGGCAGCAACTGGCCATTGCAGAGCGCCCAGCCCTTTGGCGCAAAAGCAAAACCGACGCTGCTGATTTGTCCGATGAAGGGTTCCATTTCTTGTCCTTTTAAACTTGAAAGTTGCCTGCCTGTTGATGTGAATCTCGGTCGCCCGGTTTGCCCGGCTTTACTCGAATTTTCCGGCGTTGCTATTGGGGATACACGCCGACGAGCGCGATGATGAAATTCACCACCAGGAACGGCGCGCGATTTTCATGGGGCAATGGCATGTCCGCGCCGGCGGAACCGATGAGGTTCGGCGCCATCTCCACGTTCGGCGTCGGGGCGAATTGCTTGTCGCGCAGATTGGATTGCGCCCAGGTGCAGGCGTCGGGTAGCGCCTGGTCGCCCGATCCGGCGAAGGCGGCGGGCGGATGGGAATGCAGTGCCATGGAGTCGGTGGTGATGACAACATTGTTCTCGCCGCCACCGCTGCCTAGCGAACGCATGCTGAGACCCGGGCCCTGGCCCTGTCCCAATGCCACGCGGTCCTGCAAATTTGGCAGGCCGAAAGTGGACTTGCCATCTCCCCCATAGGCCTTGCCCAGGAGTGAAAACAACGCCTGGTTCGACGGGATTGGCAGTAACTGGCCGTTGCAGAACGCCCAATTTTTCGGCGCGAAATTTCCGGTAAAGAGGCGAATCTCGCCGAGGAAAGCATTAGACATGTTTGGCCTCCGTTTGCTCGCCCGGCGAAGGCATGATGCCTTCAAAGCAGATGATGAAAGACACCACCTGGAAGGGCATCAGGTTGTCATGTGGCTGGCCGCCGCCGGCCGGCGCAATGCCCAGCGCCGACATCGAGGCGTTGGCGGGCTTGTCGGAATATTGCAGTTCCGCCGTGGACGCGCCCGCCCATGCTGAGCCGGTGGGATCGGCGGTCGTCCCGGCCACATTGGAGGCCACCACGCTGTGGTAATGCGAAGGTAATTGCGCCGGTGTCAGCGTGACGGTTTCCGAGCCGGTCATCACTCCGATCGAACGCGGCGAAAGCCCGTTGCCCTGGCCCATGTGGATGGGCGTGCGGCCACGCAGGTCGGGCAGGCCGAAAGTCTGCTGGCCGTCACCGCCAAATGACGTGCCGATGGTCAGGTAAAGCGGTACATAGTCATTGAGACCTAGGACCTGTCCATTACAGGCCAGCCAGCCGCTCGGGACTATGCCGGTGGCGATTATCCTGATATCGCCTACGTATGCTTCAAGCATTCGGGACCTCCTTGTGCAAATTGATGGAAAGGTGCGGGGATCGCGATTTGTCGGGCGGGAACCAGGTCATGCCCAGATCGAGGTCGTGCTGCGTGGTGATGGTGAAACCGAGGCGGCGATAGAGATTCAGCGCGCGGTTGGAGCGGGCGACGGCGAGATGCAACGGGATGTTTGCGGCACCGGCCTCGCACTGCAGCGAGGTGATGAAATAGGTACCCCAGCCTTGTCCGCAATACGCGGGAAACAACCCAATGTCGAGCAGGTGCAGGTAGGTGGCGGTGCGCGCCGTGGTGAGGCGTCCTGCAACCTGTCCGTCGGGTGCGCAGATCACCTGGAAAATACTCTCCGGAAATCGCTGGCGATAGCCCGCGGCTTGCGCGCGCACCTGCAGTTGCAGCAGCGTCTGTGCGGCATCGATAGAAATATTGGCTAGCACGTCATGCATGGCGACGTGCGTGAATCGGTAGAGGCTCAGGAGCAATTCATGGTCTGCGTCGCGCACATCCCGTAACGCCGGCAGTGCGGGCAACATCGCCTGCGCAGCCGGGTTGCTGTGTGAAGCTGGCGTGTGGTGTGGTGCATTGTGTGGTGCTGCATTGGTGGTCATATCGACTTGTCCTGGAAGGTGCTGGTTGCTGTTTGTTCCATGTGCATCAACACTTGCAACGAATCTACGCCGCGCGGATGTGCCCCGAGCGCCGGGACGACGATCCCGGGTTGCGGATTAACGCGGCAATAACGCTTGCGTGCTTCATCATCGCTTTGCGTGCTTTCACTATCGCTTTACGTGCTTTCACCATCGCTTTGCGTGTTTTCCCCAATGGCGCGCCGGCGGCAACAACGGATAATTAGATGAGTGATGCCTGGTGAGGAATGTGACCAACTCGAACGAGGGATTCACAGGGTTGCCTTTCTCTCTTTTCACCGGCATCGCGGTTTGACACGATCACTCTGCGACAGCGGTGCGCAAAATTTCCTGTAGACGTTCACAAGGATTTCTCACGCCTGCGCCCGCGAAAATTTGTGATGTCCAATCAAGCAATTGCCGTATGTGCAGCTCAGCGGCGTGAGAAATTCCTGAGCTTTTCAAGATGAGAAATCCCCACAATCACGCGTGCTAGACTCGACCGACCCCAACCCGACATGCCCACTTCCTCTACGTCCTCCACGCCGACCAACGTGCCAACTGTGCCTGCTGCACCATCGTCCACCACGCCGAATTTATCGAACGAGCCTTCTCATTTCGAATTCGGGCCGGATATGCATCCGGGCATCTATCGGCTCGATATCGCTTCGCGCTCGCTGTTTCGTTCAGGCGAATTCGTACCGCTGGCGCCGAAAGTGGCGGAGACATTGCTGCTGCTGGTTGAGCATGCCGGACGGGTGGTATCGAAAGAGCAATTGCTGGCGCGCGTCTGGCCGGGCGTGATCGTCGAAGAAGGCGTTATCGCCAATTGCATTTCCACTTTGCGCAAGCAATTGAAAACGGATTTCGATGAGCCCGGGCCGATTGCCACGGTAGCCAAGCGCGGCTATCGATTCACGACCAGCGTGCGAAGTGCGCAGGCAACGGCGCCGGAAAAATCCGTATCACCCACTGCGGCCGTTCGCCCCCCGCCACCTGCAACACATGCCACCCGCGAGCGAGTGCCCGTCCAGCCCGGCGCTGCTGCACCTGCAAAAAATCCGCAGGCGCGCACGTTGATTACGCAACGCGAAAAAATCCTGGTGGCCGATATCGAGAACAAGACCGGTGATCCAATCTTCGACGAAACCATCAAGCAGGCGCTGATGCTGAATCTCGCGCAATCACCACTGCTCGATATCATCACCGACCGCAAAGTGCATTCGATGCTGGTGATGATGGAGTGGCAGGGACAGCCGGTGGTCGGCGAAGTCGCACTCGAAATCTGCCAGCGCACCGGCACCCGCGCCGCCATCACCGGCTCGATTTTTTCGCTGGGTGACGATTTCGCCATCGGCCTTTACGCCATTGACGGCGAGACCGGCAATATCCTGGTCTCGGAACAATCGCGCGCCAAGGGCATGGGCGAAGTGCTGCAGGCGATCGATCGCGCGTCCCTGGGGCTGCGCGAAAAACTGGGCGAATCGCTGGCCTCGGTGAAACGGCATTCACTGCGCTTCGACGAAGTGGCGACGTCCTCGCTGAATGCGTTGCGAGCCTATTCACTCGGACGCCGCCAGTGGCTGGAACATGGCGAGGCGTCCGCGATTACCCAATTCCTGCTCGCCATCGAACTCGATCCGCAATTTGTCTCGACCTATTCCGCACTGGCGCTCTGCTGCTCGAACATGGGCGACAGCGCCAAGGCCGATGTCTACATGACCAAGGCCTATGAGCTACGTGACCGCGCCACCGAAAATGAGCGCGGCCGAATCCAGGGCATCTATCATCTCGTCGTCACCGGTGATGTCTACAAGGGCCTGGACGCCTACCGCGCGTGGCTGGACGCGCGGCCCGAAAATGGCTCCATCGCGCACACCAACAGCGGACATTTCTACGCCATGCTGGGACAGTGGGAAAAGGCGCGCGACCATGCAGAACGCGGAATGGCACTGGAAAGAACCGCGGTCGTGGCGGGCAACCTGGCGACCGCACAAATGGCGCTGGGCGAATTCAATGCGGCGCGTGACACGCTCGACGACACCCTTGCTGAGGGCATCGACGCTTTCTCCATTCACCTCAACGCCTATCTTTGCGCGTTCCTGCTCAACGATGCGGCCGGCATGCGCAAACATTTTGACGCCGTGATGGGCCGCCCCGGTGAAGAAGATTTCCTGCTGGCCGCGCAAGCCGACACTGAAGCCTATTACGGCCACTTTATCCGTTCACGCGAGTTGTCCACCCGCGCCGTCGAGTCCGCGCGCCAGTCCGGCGCAGATGAAATGTCCGCCATCTGGCAGGCACAGGCCGCGCTGCGCGAAGCCGAAATCGGCAACCATGAACTCGCCCGCAGCGGCGCCCTGGCCGCGCTGGACATCTGCGCCGGCCGCCAAGTCGAATCCGTCGTCGCCCTTACTTTCGCGCGCGCAGGCGATTTCGAACGCGCCGCCGCCATGGCCCAGAAACTGGAAAGCGAGCACCGCCAGGGCACGCAGATACAGCGTTACTGGGTTCCCTGCATCCTTGCCGCAATCGAACTGCACCGCAGGGACTATCGCGCTGCCATCAAAGCGCTGGAAAACGCCGTCGGCGTCGACCTCGCCCTCAGCCTCCCTTTCG
>JBDTWS010000060.1:0-20316 GCA_040006575.1 Betaproteobacteria bacterium | reverse complement strand
GCCCAAGAACACATCTGTGCCACTGACTTCCCGAAAGTCAGCCAAGGCCCCTCAATCGCCAAAGGCGCCAAGGTCGGTCAAGCCAAACGCGGAAATACCCACCACCTATCCGCACATTTCACTGGACCAATGGCGCGCGCTTATCGCCGTCATCGACGCCGGCAGCTACGCGCGCGCGGCTGACGTACTTCACAAGACGCAATCCAGCGTCACCTATGCCGTGCAAAAAATTGAGTCGCTCCTGAAACTGAAAGTTTTTGAAATCCAGGGCCGCCGGGCGGTGATCACGGAAGCCGGACAGGTGCTGTATCGCCGTGCGCGTACGCTGGTGGACGAAGCGATGGCACTGGAACGTGGCGCAGGCTCGATGGCCGAGGGCTGGCAACCGGAACTGCGCATCGCAGCCGAGATCATCTTTCCGACCTGGCTGCTGCTGGAAGCGATGGCGGCGTTTTCAGTCGAACGCCCGGAAACACGCATCGAGCTGTACGAGACCGTGCTGGGAGGAACTGATGAGGCAATTTCACAGGGCAGCGTCGATCTCGCCATCTGCTCGCAGGTTCCGGTTGGACATGCAGGTGATCCACTCATGAGCATTCGCGCGATTGCGGTCGCGCATCCCGATCATCCGCTGCACAAACTCGGGCGCGCACCTACCCATCGCGACCTGCGGCATCACCGGCATATCGTCATCCGCGATTCGGGCAGCAAACGTACGCGCAAGGTCAGCTGGGAAGGTGCCGAACAGCGCTGGACCGTCAGCAACAAGGCCACCTTCATTCGTGCGCTAACCATGGGATTGGGCTTCGCCTGGTTTCCGGAGGACGCCATTCGCGAAGAGCTGCGGCAGGGACTCCTGAAGCCGCTGCCGCTTCGCGAAGGACGCGAGTTCCACGCGCAACTCTATCTGGTCTTCACGGACCAGGAATATGCGGGGCGAGACACGCGACGGCTGGCTGAAATATTACGGGAACGGATATCTTCTGCCTGCGCGGGCGATCGACAGTGATTTGCCATGGCCTGGCTTTCTTGGCACCATCGCAAGCCTAAACTCAAGCACCAGCGCGCTTCCCAGGCCATAAATGGCTGGCCTGCCGCTCTGGTGCTTGAGTTTTAACACAGCACTGGATCAAACATAGTCGTTCGACACAGCATTTGCCTGAATGCGTGAATGTCCCACGCACTTTCAGGCAAAAAAGAGGGGGTGGATCGGGAATCGCCTGATGGGCTCGGCGATGGCGAAGCGTAATGTCCGGATATGAATTTCACTTCCAACAATCCGCGACGTACGAATTTCCGCCTGGAATGGCCGGCGTGAATACGGCAGTCGGCAAACTCTCGCTGCTTGGCAACGCCCGCGACCAGCTCGCCGAGGATTTCGGCCATCGCATTTTCAATGCCGCGCCGGAAATTACGGAATGCATTCGCGATGGCGTTGAAATGCAAAATGGCGCGGCCGATCGAAAACCCGCCGTACGCGCCATGGAAATCCTCGACGAACACCGCCGCGAACTGCAGATCCACGCCACCGTGGCAGCGCGCAGGATCTTCGATGAGAAACATTCGCTGTTGATGCACGGCCGGGAACGTGCTGCACGAACGTCACTCGACAATCTCACTTTGCTGTCGGATGAGCGTCTCGATGAGGAGATTGCCGTCAGTAGCTTTGGGCGACGATTGAAGGAGCAGTGCGATGTTGAATACTGGGCACTGACGCACCGCATTGCCAAGCTCAGCGGCATGGGCCATCCGCCGGACCGGTACAACCCGGTATATCCGCAAACGTATGCGCAGGCGCTGCTGGAGGCCATCGGAGCACTGGACACCGACTCTGCGGTGCGACTCTTGGTCTTTCGCAACTTTGGTCCGGCGCTGCTTGAGATCGTCCCGTCGATATATGCCGCCTGCAACCAAAGCCTGAACGCCGCCGGCATTGACATCGACATCAGCGAGTATCAAGCCCACGTTGCGGTTGGTGACTCGCGATACCCGCAGCAGCCGGCTTTGCCTGAAGCCGGGATCGATAGCGTCGATAGCGCGGGCGATAAAGTTGAAAACGACCAGCTCGCAGCGACGCTCGCGCAGTTGCTGGCGCGATCAGGCAGCACCCATGCATTGTTCCACCCGGTCGTCGAAGAAAGTGAGCAGTCGAAGCAAATTCACGGAGATTCCTCAAACGCCACAGCGCTGCCTGACGAGATCGCACGCTCCTTCCTGGCGTCCGCCGCCCCGCCGCCAACCGCACAGACTGCGCCGCATGCGGAAAAGGCTGATCCGGCCTGGTATTTCGATTTGCGCAAGTTCGGTGACCTCGCTGCCGGCGACGCCGTCGACAATCAGGTCCCGTCGCGCACACTCCATGACACCCGCCACTCCCTGCGCGAAAAACTCACGGCGGAGGAACTGGTTGTCAATGACATCATCACCGTCCTGTTCGATCGCCTGCTGGTCGAACCACGCCTGCCTGCCAAGCTGCGTGCGGTGGTTGCGCGGCTCCAATTGCCCGTGCTGGAACTGGCGCTGACAGATGCTTCGCTGTTGACGCAGGTTGGCCATCCGGTGCGACGGCTGATTGACCTCATCGCCGAATTCGGCCTCACGATCGGGGAAGGCGCTGACGACGATGGCATCGAACGCAGCGTCGCCAACGTCGTAGATGGCCTGGTGCGGATTCATCGCCGGCAGCCGAATTCGTTCACGCTGGCGTTCGAGCAACTCGATGCACTCTTCTATCATCACGAAGAAGCGGCCTTGCAACGCGACACGAACTTGCGCGCCCTGGAACATAGCGAGGCAGTCGACTACGCACGCAGCCGTGCAGAACATGAAATTGTGCAGCGCTTGCGGCACCTTGCACTGCCTCGCGGCATCACGTACTTCCTTCAGACCGCCTGGCGCGATGTATTGGTGCATGACTATCTGCATGGCGGGTCGCGTGGAGAACCGTGGAAACTTGGCCTGGCCACACTCGACGATATTATTCGCAGCCTCCTGCCATCGACCGATGAAAATGAACGCCGGCGACTGGCGAGAAACCTGCCGTCATTCATCGAGCTACTGTTGAATACCCCGGACTCCGGTGCAGACATCGATGTGATTGCGGCAAATTTCTTCGCGGAGCTGGAGAGAATTCACGCACTCGCCGCGGCCGGCCGCTGGGATGAAGTCGGAGGTGAACAGTTTGTCTTGCTGACACCCGCCACGGCGGTCGGCCTGCCCGCCTCACCCAGCGCCACGCTGGCATCGTTGGGTCTCGCCTGTGGTGACTGGGTTGAAATCCGGGACTTCGGCAGTTCTGCGCGCTGGCGCCTCAACTGGATCACCTCAATTCACGGCACCTGCGTTTTCAAACATTATGAAACCGGCGCGGTGCGCAATATGGCCTGCGCGGAATTGGCTGCACGGCTTTCGGTGGGCGAAATCCGCCGCGCGCGTGGGCTGGGGCTTGCGGATGACCTCATGAACGATGCGTTCGAAACCATTTCGCGCAAAACCCGGCGCGAGGAGAGCAGCATTGCCACGCGCGCGGCACAATCGGCCGCCGGGGCGACCGCACCTTTCTGGAGCATGCCCCTGCCGCGCTCCGGCACAGGGAATTCCCCGGTATTCCGATAGCCACGAAACCGGGACGTCGCAACCGTAAATGCATAGCTGCCCGCGATTCTCCCGGTCGGAAAAAAGACATCCGCAGATGTCTTTTTTCCGACCGGGAGAATAGCTGTCCCTATTTTTCAGGTGGCTTCGGCATCGCATCCATCATGCATTTGTGATGCGCCTCGGGCGCCAGGTCCTTGCATTTTTCCATGGCCTTCTGGCGCGCCTCGCAACGCGCTTTTTTCTCCGCGTCGGGCGCCTTGCTGCAATCGCGCGGTGGCGGCGGATGGCCGCCTGCACCGGGCGCCGGGCCGGGTGGAGGCTGTTGAGCGAATGCCACTGACATCGAAAAGCCAAACATCAACACGCTTAACAGCCCGCAGATTTTATTCATGACGTTTCCCTTTTTGTTGGTAAGACAGGTGTTCGTGGCTCGGCCCATTTTCAACGTGCTGACGTGCCCGGCAGCTGGTTGCGATCCCCTGGAATCCGGTACGGCGCAACTTCGCTTCAACTGACCGATCGTAGCCAGCATATCGCGTCTATTTTTCCCCGCAGCTGCGTTTTGTTAAAAACCTGTGCGCGGAAACAATGTGGCACGATTGGTTCCGGCGCTGTCAGTGGCTGCGAATTGTTCGTGCCCGGACCGGGTTTATAGTGGTTGCGCATCAGGAAAACCCTGGGCTATACAAACGTCGACTCTTTCATACTTGTCGTTTCCACCCTGCTTCTTTTGGACTCGACGCCCGTGGTCATATTGCTGCCTCGCTCGACAATGCACACAAGCTACTTGCCGCCCATGTCAAGGCGGCGCCATGCGGTATGCGCGACCGCCCTGAAAGCACCCCAATGACACGCCAGGTCCTCGATTCACTGGACACCTGCATTGCTGTCATCGACAGCAGGGGCGTTATCGTCGCCACCAACAGGGCCTGGGAAGATTTCGCGGCCGCGCGCGGCGCGTCCTGCAAAACATCGGCCACAGTGGGAAGCAATTTCCTCGAGCTGTTGCGCGAAGGTGTGAGCTGCGGAGATGTACCCGCCGGGTGTGGCGTGAATGACGTGCTGGCAGTAATCAACCGCGAACGGGACTTCACCTCGATTGAGTACGAACTTGCCGTCTCCGGAAGCTCGCGCTGGTTTGTCGTACGTGCAATACCGCTTTCTGACAGCCGTGACAGTACCGTCATCTCGCACGAAGACATCACCGAACGCATCCTTGCACACGCTGCACTGCGTGACACAAACAATCGCTTGCAGGCGGTTTCCCGGCGCATGCTCAGTATCCAGGAGGAAGAACGACGCAGCCTCGCGCGCGAGCTGCACGATGATATCGGCCAATCGCTGACAGCGCTGAAAATCGGCCTTCACCGCCTTGAATCGCGTGTCCCGCCTGATAATCGCGAACTGTTGAGCGAGTGCCTGGCTGTTGCTGATTCCACGCTGGACAAGTTGCGCGACCTCTCGTTGCGATTGCGTCCACCACAGCTGGACCAGCTGGGTTTGCACGACGCGCTGGGCTGGCTGGTCGAACGCCAGCAAGCCGCCACCGGAGTTGCCATCGACTACCAGTGCACAGGATTCGATGAACGCCTCCCGCCGGAACTGGAAATCGTTTGCTACCGCATTGTCCAGGAAGCGTTCAACAACGTCGCCCGTCACGCGAACGCTTCCCAGGTGAACCTGCACCTTGATCTCAGCCACCCGCTGCTCACGCTTACCATTCGCGACGATGGAGTAGGATTCGACATGGATGCAACGAAGAAGAAAGCCGTGAAATCTGGCAGCCTCGGGCTGACCAACATGGAAGAGCGCGCCCAACTGGTCGGCGGCACGTTGAACATTCACAGCGCACACGGAGAAGGCACGGCCATCCAGGTTGCGTTCGTTCTCGCCAAATCCGGCATCCCCGAGATTGCCCCGGACCATGATGCCCTGCCTGTCCAATCAAACAATAAAGGCGGCGCCGCTTCTGCGCCGGTTACCCCATGAGTTTGACCCGTGTACTGCTCGCAGACGATCACAACCTCGTACTGGCGGGAATTCGCGCGCTCGTGGAAGAAGTGGACGGCATGCAGATCGTCGCCGAGGCGGGCAACGGCCGTGAAGCGGTGGCCATGGTCAAGCTGCACCACCCCGACTTGGTGATCATGGACATCACAATGAAAGAACTCAATGGTATAGAGGCCACGGCCCAGATCAAGTCCATCGCGCCGGCCACGCGCGTGCTAATTTTGTCGATGCATACCACCGAAGATTTTGTCCGCCGCGCCATCATGGCTGGCGCATCCGGCTACCTCGTCAAGGATTCCGCGCCGCTGGACCTGAAGATGGCCATTGCAGCAGTGATGCGCGATGAAATTTACCTTTCGCCACGGGTATCGAAACACGTCGTCGCGGGATTTCTTCATGGCAAGCCACAAACGTCAGGCACTAACATGGACGTGCTCACCGCGCGCCAGCGCGAGATCCTGCAGATGATCGCCGAAGGAAAAAGTACCAAGGAAATTGCCTTCCAGCTCGACCTTAGCGTGAAGACGGTGGAGACGCACCGGGCGGCGCTGATGGAACGGTTGGGCATCCATGATATCGCCGGGCTTGTGCTTTACGCCGTACGTCATGGCTTGATCAGCGTGGACCGCGAAGATTCCTAGGTGTTTCGCTTTTGGTCAATGCCTTTGCCGCTGCGTGCCTCTCAACCCGCCGGAATACCGGTCGCACCCGTGTGAACATCCAAGTACAAAATCGGGACGAAAAAAAACCGGGGCGTTGAGCCCCGGCCTGGGAAGGATTTATTGCTTCAGGTCGCTATGTCACGCAGCGTTCTGCATAGGAACTTCTCTCGCGCCTTCCAGCATGGTGGAGGCGATGAGTCCATACACTTTCAGCCATGCATCGCGCACATCCGGAATGAAATCTTCGCCGAGGCCGATTTCCAGCGTATGCAGAAACGCATTACCGACGGTGGCGTAATGGACATCCTGGACGCCATAATGGGAATGACGCGCTCCCATCGATTTCAACATGGGGATCAGCGCATGAGGATTGTCCAATCCGCGCACAGCGGCATCGATCATCGACATCAGCATCGAACCCTGGCGTTTCATGTCGCCCTTGAACATGCTGCGAAGACTGGGATCAATCTCGAAAAGTTTGTCATAGAAAATTTCGGCGGCCACCATTGAGATGGGGCGAAGTCTTTCGAACGATTGCTTGACGAGGACAATTTGATACGGGCTCATATTGGATCCGGGGAACAGGTGGGCTAGGGCAGACATGATTTATCGTGAAGATTCAGCGGTGTGGGCCGTGAACTCTGCGTTGTAGCGATCGATCAACGCCTGGATTTCGGCCATATCGTCGATACGCGTCATGGTCTTGGGGGGCGGCGTTCCGATATTGGTGATGTTCACCAGCGCAGAAGCGTAGAGGTTGTTGCTCAGCCGATCGACAAAGAGACTGGCGAGATTTGCTGCGTGTGCCTGTGAATCGATCTTGCTGAACATCGTGGTCCTCGGTTTGGTTTTGGATGGTGAGAACTACAAATGCAATCGTCGTGCCAGTTGATTTACTCCTTTAATATCAATTGTTTATCAAAATTTACGTAATGCCCCGCTTTCAGTCACATGTTGGCAAAAGCCAACAGTCCCGTGGGAAAAATGCGACATGAGAGGGGAAAAACCCTGTTGGCGATTGCCAACAGTTTTGCTGTCGGGCTAGTCCGATTGCTTGAACGTAGCTGGATCGATTTCGTGGCGATTCAGCAGTGTGTAGAAATCGCTCCGGTTTCGCTTCGCCAGTTTGGCCGCTTGCGTCACGTTGCCCCCCGTGGTCTTCAGCAGGCGCGTGAGATAGTCACGCTCGAATTCGCGGCGAGCCTCATCGAAAGTGGCCAGTTCATCGGCGGTCGCATTGAGCGCGCGACGTACCTGCGATTCGGTGATCACTTCATCGGCGCCCAGCGCCATGCATTTTTCCACAGCGTTCTGCAATTGCCGGACATTGCCCGGCCAGTTGGCTTGCACCAGTAACTGCATGCCCTCGGGCGCCACAGCGCGCACACTGCGTTTGTAACGCTCACCGAACAGCGAGAGGAAGTGCGTGACCAGCAGCGGAATGTCCTCGCGCCGTTCACGCAGCGCCGGTAACGGCAACGTGACGACGTTGATTCGGTAGTAAAGGTCTTCACGAAATTCCCCACGGGAAATGCTTTCCTGCAGGTCGCGATGCGTCGCGCAGATGAGGCGTACATCGATCTGCTGCGCGCGATTCGAGCCTACCGGCCTCACCTCGTGTTCCTGCAGCACGCGCAACAATTTCACTTGCAGCGACAGCGGCATATCGCCGATCTCGTCGAGGAAAAGGGTGCCGTGATTGGCCAGCTGGAACAAACCGGCATGGTCTCGCACCGCGCCCGAGAAAGCCCCCTTCACATGTCCGAACAATTCCGACTCGAGCAGATTTTCCGGAATTGCGCCGCAGTTGATAGCGACGAACTCGGCGCCGGCGCGCGGACTGGCGGCACGCACCGCGCGAGCCAACAACTCCTTGCCTGTGCCGCTTTCCCCGGTAATCAACACGGACGCATCGTTGCGCGCCACCATGCGCGCGTCCTGCAACACCTGCTCCATCGCCACGCTGCGCGTGACCAGCGCGGCGCGCCATGCTCCGTCCGCGTCATCGGTGCGGGCACCAACAGGCGGCCCCGCCATCGCCAGCGCGCGCTCCACCTCGGACATCAGCGCGCGGGCCTCGAACGGCTTGGTGAGGTAGCTGAACACGCCCCGGCGCGTTGCCGCGACGGCGTCGGGAATATTGCCGTGCGCCGTCAGCAGGATCACGGGCAACGACGGGTATTTGCGGTGAATGGCCTCGAACAGCGCCAGGCCGTCCATGCCCGACATGCGCATGTCGGTGATGACCAGCGCCGGGCAAGTCGCCTCCACCAGCGGCAGAGCCTGCTCTGCACTGGCGGCTTCGACCACGCTGTAACCCTCCTTGTCGAGGCGCATCGCCAGCAGCTTCAACAGGGCGGCGTCATCATCGACAATCAGGATTCTGGCGCTCATCAGAGGGGTGCGGGTAACGTAACGGTGAAGGTTGTATGTTGCCCGACGACACTGCGGAAAGCGATAGTGCCGCCGTGCAAGTCCACGCACTGCTTGACGATGGTGAGGCCCAGCCCGGTACCCTGGACATTGCCGACGTTGGTGGCGCGATAAAAGCTTTCGAACAGTCGCGCCTGGTCTGCGGCGGGAATGCCGAGGCCCGTGTCAGAAACTTCAATCGTGATGCGGTCCGTTCCCTCGCGCACGAACAGCGATATGGTCGTGTCAGGCGGCGAATACTTGGCCGCATTGCCGACGAGATTGCCGATAATGTGCCGGAACAGGTTTTCGTCCAGCGCCCTCACCTGCCAGGTATGCGGCAAGTCATGTTCCACCTTGGTGCGTCCGCGCGCCGCCGGTATTTCGTCAACGATGGCATGGCAGAGGCGAATAACGTCAATCGGTGCCGGATGAAATTCCAGCCGGTCACTTTCGCCGCGACCGATTAGCAGCACCTGGTCGATCATCCCGGTCACCCTCGCCAGCGCAACCTTGATCAGCTTCATCAATTCCGCTTGCTCGTGCGGGGTCATGCCTGCGCCAAAATCCTCCAACAGTTCCACCGATGACAGGATGGTGGCAATCGGCGTGCGAAATTCATGTGAAGTCATCGCGACGAAACGCGTCTTGAGTTCCGACAACTCGCGTTCGCGCTGCAGCGCGCGCCGCGTCTCTTCCTCGGCGCGCTTGCGTTCGGTGATGTCGACGATGATCCAGATGGTGCCGGCCGGCAGGTCCTCGTAATTCAGGGCGCGGCCCGAAACATTGCACCAGACGAAGCTGCCATCGTGGCGCTTCACCTGCCATTCGCCCTCGTATGTGCGCTCGGTCTGCAGGCGCTCGACCACGGTGTCGACGAAGCGGCGCCATTCCTTGAAATCGGCAAACAGCGATTCGCCAGGCCGGTTGATCAAGTGGCCCTTGGTGTATCCCAGCATGGCCTGTTCAAACGCAGGGTTGAGCCAGCGAATGGTGGAGTTCTGGATGAAGACGATTCCCGCAGCCGATGTCTCGAGGATCGCCTCACGCTCGGTCAGCGATTGTTTCAGGTTTTCCTGCAACTCCAGCTGCTCGGTAACATCGGCGAGAAAATTCAGTGTGGCCGGCTTGCCGTTCCACATGATCGCGACCGCACTGATCTGCAGCCAACGCACACCACCATCGGCCAGCAGCACGCGAAAATTGTAAAAATTTTCCGCCGCCTCACCCCTCAGCCGCCGCTGGTAATTGCTGTAGACGCGCTCGCGATCACCGGGATGGATCATTTCGATGAACGGTGTCGAATAGGTTGTTTCCGGCGTGCGCCCGGTCAGCACCATCGACCGCGGATTGCCGTAGCGGATGTAACCGTCTTGCGAAACGATGATGCCCTCGTTGGCATTTTCGACTACGGCTCGATACTTTTCTTCCGACTCGCGCAGCGTCGCCTCCGCCTTCTTGCGATCCGAAATATCGCGGATGAATGAGCTGAAGGTGTAGCTCGCGCCGGTTTCCACCGGCCACACTGAAAGTTCGATGTCAAAGATGCTGCCATCGCGCCGCAGTCCCGTCGTCTCTACGCGGCGGTTCAGGATCTTGTGGTCTCCGGCGGGATCGAAATGCGTCATGCTGTGATGGTGCGAGGCGCGGTGCTGGTGCGGGACAATCAAGTCGGTCAGCGTCTTTCCCAGCGCCTCTTCGCGTGACCAGCCAAACATCCGCGCCGCGGCGGTATTCCAGTCGATGATGCTGCTGTGCCCGTCGATTGTCACCACGGCGTCCTGCGCCGACTCAATCAGCAGGCGGATCCGCTGGTCCAGTTCGCGAACCGAATCTTCAGCGAGTTGGCGCGCCGAAATATCGCGAAACGATACCAGCTGAAAACGCTCGCCGGCATGTTCAACGTCATCGACATTAACCACCACTTCCAGAGGTGATTTACCCGCGCGCAACAGGGTGCTGCGGCGCCGCTCGCGCAACGAACCTGTGGTCGGCCGTGGGACCGGGCGCGCGCCCGCGCCGGCGCCTGAAGCAAAAATATCGGCCAGCGGCGCGCCGTGCAAATGTTCCAGCGTCCGTCCCGTCAATGTGGACAGGGTTGCGTTGGCAAGACGGATCTTTCCGTCGACGGCCACCAGGCACGCGCCAATGCCGGCAGTCGCAAGCGCGGTCGCTGCCAGATCCTGGGGAAAAGAATCGTCTATCCTGGCGACAGCGCGCGCATCCGGGTTGGCGGTGGGCGTATTTTTCAATGCCGGCTATCCACGCTATCCAAGCTATCCATCATGCCCACCTTGAAAATCATGATCGCTTTTCTCCCAACAGTCCGGGAGCGCCGCGGCTAGCGCTTCATCTGGAATGTCATTTCCGACGGGCAGCTTTCATCGAGTGCCACGGCGCGTTTCGACCCGCCGACCGAATAGGTGCAAACCCAGGTAGCCTGTCCCTTGTCGTTCTTCTGGCGTTCGGTGCGGAAAAGTTTGCCTTCTACCACCGCGCCTTTGCCCGCGACTGCGGGTACCACGGGGGCAGGTGGCGCAGGCGCGACCGGCGGTTCAGCCTGGACGGGAGGCGCCGGTGGTGCGGGCGGAATGGATGGCACTTGGGAGATGGCTGCAGCCGACATCAGCGCGGACGCGATCAACATGGCGACGGATACGGATTTCATTTTTTCTCCTGTGAAGTCACGAATAAAAACAACTGCAATTGGGTTCTGGGCGCTTTGCGCCAGCGCGGACACTCAACGCCGTGCCGCCGGATTTTGCTGACGCAAGGATACCTGAGGAACCCGTTCCTTTCCCCGGCGAAATTCGTTTCATGCGAGCTCACGGCTTTCGCCATGACTGCGCAGCGTGCCTGCGATGCGGTTATCCTGTCGCACTTCCTTTTTCCGCAGGCCGCCATGACGCAAGATCCGACACCCGCCCTACTTCAGGAACCCCGCTTCTGGCAGGACGACGGCTGGACCGCGCGCGTCATCAAGAACGAAGACGACGATGGTTGGGCCGTGGAGATGATCAAGGACGGCGAGCCTGAACCCGCGCTGGTCGGTCCCTGGACAATGGGACGCGACAAGAAAAACCCCAAGCCGCTCGATGCGACCGCCTTCCATACGCTGGTGAAGACTGCTTATGAGGTACGCCGCCGCCATGAGCAGCACCTGCACGCGACGTTGCACAAGAAAGTCGTGGTGGAAAGTGGCGGCGCAACCATTACCGTCACGCTCGATATCGTGCCCGATGAGGACCATCCCTATGCAACGCTGACGGCATTTGAAGCGCGCAAACGCGGCGAACCGCCGCTGGCGGAATTGCGCGTGGCATCGTCCTTCAAGTTGAGCGATTCGACCGCGCTGGCATGGATCGAGAGCGGCTACAAACCGCCGCGGACACCGGGCGACTGATAGTTTTGATCGCAAGCATTCACTGGAAAAGAACGTTCGGATGTGGCGCCGCTGCCCGTGTACAAATCACGGGATGCCCGCGCTGTACAACGACGTGAGAAAATAGTCGTTACCGACTCCAAGGCTGACGCGCTCCGCAGGCCAGAAATGCCCTGCGAGGCGCGCGAATGCTGGAGATAGACCTCCTGTTCCTCCCGCAATCCTGACTTCCGCTTTCACGCATTGCACAACTTCATGCACTTGGTTCCCCCGAAAAATCCGCCACGACAACCGTCGCGTTTGACGGTGCAGTTATTGGCTGTGGTACTGCAGGGCCTGTTGCTGCTCAGCGCGCCGCTGCCTGCGCGCGGGACGGGCGTGCAGCCGCCGCCATTCAAATCCACCCGATCCCCCGTCATCATCATGAGCCTCGACGGCCTCGCCTATCACGTGTGGACCGATGATCCTGCCATGAGTGAAATGCGCACGCTACGCCGCATTGCCGCCGAAGGCGTGCATGCGGAAGGCGTGATACAGGCGTTCCCCAGCGTTACGCCCGCCGGCCACGCGTCGCTCTGGACCGGCACTTACGGCAACATCAGCGGCGTGGTGACTGCGCTAAATCCCGTGCTGCCACGCAGTGAACACACCTTCCTCGAGCGGCAATCCGGGTTCTTTTCCGACCAGTTGAAGTCCGAGCCCCTGTGGGTCACCGCCGCGCGCCAGGGCGTGCGCGTCGTTGCGCATGAGGCCACCCAGAATTATCCGTTCAATGCGCGCGCCACCGGCGATCTCACCTCCACCCAGCCGGTGCTGGTATCGGGCTACGGCCCGGGGATGCTCGAGCCGTATGGTGTCATCCGACCGTTCAAGACGCACGAGGAAAATAGCAGCATCTGGAAACCCGCCCTGCGCTCGTCGCGGCCGGTCAAGGCATTCAGCTGGACCGTGCAGCACCAGAAAATGTACGGTGCGCTGGTGGCGGAACATGGTGAAGCGCGCGGCTATACCGCGATGTACGTTGCCGCCGACACCGCCGGAAAACGTGTGCGCGTGCCGCTCGCCGCCACCGAGAGCGCGCCGCCGCGCGGGCGCACGTTGGCAAGACACTACAGCAAAGGCCTGGAACTACAGGTCGGCAATATCAACTCGGTCGGCTACTTCCGCCTCTTCGAACTGGCGCGCGACGGCAGCGATTTTATGTTGCTGCAGACATCCATGCATGGCTTCGCGTTGTACACCGGCAAGGACGACGATGCGGACGAGCAATTGAAGATGATGCGTGAGGCCGGTGGCTTCATCAGCAACGGCCCGGGCGCGCAATACCAGGAAGGCAACCTGGGCAAGCAATTATTCGCCGGTGGCAACGGCACCGCCGAACGTCGCTATCTCGAAGGCATGGAGCTCGTCACGCGACAGTTCAACCGGCATACGGCATGGATGTGGAAACGCTACTCGCCGCAGTTGCTGGTGGATTACAGCCCCTATCCCGACGAAATGGAGCACAATTTTTTCGGCATGTCGCGGCCTGGCGCCACCGGCTTTGACCCCGGGATCGCGCAGAAGATGATGCCATTGCGCAAATGGGGATACGCGACCGTGGATACGCGGGTCGCCCTGCTCAATTCCCTGGCCGGACCACGCGGGCACATGATTTTCGTCAGTGATCACGGCATGGCGCCGGTGATGAAGGAAGTGAATATCAACCTGGCGCTGCAGCAGGCCGGCCTGCTGGCGGTCGACGCGACCGGCCATATCGACGCGGCGAAATCGCAAGCGGTGCACAACAAATATGGCGTGATAATCAACACCACCGACTGGCGGGGCGGAATCGTCGCGCCGGCCGACCGCAAGGCGGTAGTGGACAAGGTTGAAGCAGCATTGGCGGAGATTCGCGATCCCGACTCCGGCGAACTCGTGGTCACCGCGTTCTACCGTCCCGAGATCGACGACAACGAACGCAAACTGGGCATTGGCGGCGCGGCAGGATCCGATATCTATTTCGACCTCGCGCCCTCGTATGGTGTATCGGAAAAAGCTTCCGTCCAGTTAGTGACAAAACGCCGCGCACCCTCCGGCGACCACGGCTTCCTGTCTACGCGTGAAGACATGCTGGCCACGTTCACCGCGCGCGGACCAAAATTCGCGCGCGGCAAAACCATACCGAAGATTCATTCCATCGACGTGGCGTCGGTGATCTGCCAGCTGCTGGGAATCGATCCGCCGGCGCAGAGCCTGGGAACGTCGCCGTTCCCGGCCCTGGGGCGATCCACCACCCCTGCAGTTACAACGCTTCGATAGTGCCGGAGCCCTTCACCGAACGGTTGATGCTGGCCGGCGACCCCGCATAGCGGATGTCGCCTGAGCCGGAAACACTGGCCGTCAATTTTTCATTCGCATGCACCTGGGCATCACCCGAGGCGACAATCTTTACGCCGGCCTCACGCGCGATCAACTTGCGCGCACGTACGTCGCCGCTGCCGTGGATCTCGACATCGACTTTATCCGCGTTGCCGGCGGCGTAAACGTCGCCCGATCCCTTCACCGAAATATTCACCTGGCCCGCCTGCACCGACTGCAGGCGAATGTCGCCCGAGCCGCGAATACTGGCATCCACCAATTTGCTGTCGAGTGTGGCGATCATGACGTCACCCGAGCCGGCGATGCCGATCTTGAACTGGTCCGCGCGCACGGACGTAATCTTTACATCGCCTGAGCCTGCGATGGAAATCTCCAGCTTGTCGCTCTTGAGCTGGTCGCCGATGATGTCGCCCGAGCCGCGAATGCTGATGTTGCTGAGTGATTTCACGTTGAGACGAATCTTGATTTCATTCTTCGTCGAAAAGCCGCGCGACCGGTCGCCCTCGATGACGAGTTCGTCGCCGTCAACGCGCGTGGTCATGAGCGGCAGAATGTTATCGTCGGCGCTGATGGTGAGCGATTCGGTTCCGCCTTGCGTGAGCGTCACGTTGGCGGGCAACGCCAGGACCAGCTTCGAAAAATTGGCCACAGCGCGGGTCTCCTCCTTCACCACACCTGAACCTTTCGTGCCGGTGTTGCCGAAATGCGTGCGGTTGCCGAAATTCCAGCTCCAGGAGAAGTGCGCTGAGCCTTCGTCAGCATGCGCATTTGGAGTTGCCGCGAGCAACAGGGTGGCCGCCAGCGAGGCGACGAGAGTCTTGGAGAAACGGGAATGCAAGATGGAATTCATGTGGGTCTCCTGAGTGATGTGGTGTTCATTCTATGAATCCATCCTTCCGCTCATAGTGGAGCGCGATGAAATGCAGAAGCCAGGGCGCGAATCGAGACCCAATATCGAATTCGGCCGCCAGACTCCAGCACTGGAGCGGCTTGCAGGCCATTTTTGCCCGGGAAAGCGCGCCGGATGGCGGTCTGTGAACAATTGCTTCATATCCGCCAGCAAAAAAAAACGCGCGGTAGACTTCAACTGCGGCCTGGTTCGGGAGCGCATGCTTGCACGGCAAAAAATTCGGCCGTTGGAAGAAATACAAAACAGGGAGACAACATGAAATTCACAACAATGCTTTTGGCCGCCGGTATATGCGCAGGTTTAACCACGGCGACTACAGCCCAGGCCGACGAGTGGGTCAAGTGCGCACTGGAAGATGGCTACTGCAAAGTCAATGGCACCGCCATCGTCAAATATGGCGCGGGCAAACAGTGGTCGACGCGCAAAGTCACCGGTGGCGTGAAGTGCAATCCCGGCGTTTTCGGCGATCCGGCCGTAGGTGTGCACAAGGCGTGCTACATCGTGTACCAGGGCGATGCGGACCGCCGGAACGAATTCATCGATCCGCCGAAGTGGGTCAAGTGTTCAGGCGAAGGCGGTACCTGCAAATTCAACGGCCGGCGACGTGTCAGTTATGGGGCCGGAAACAAGTGGGCTCACAAGGTGGCGATCAACAGCATTTCGTGTTCGCCGGCGGGATTCGGCAAAGACCCGGCATTGGGCGTGGTGAAGTCGTGTTTTTATGACGCCAATTAAGTCAAGCATCCATTGGGGAATGCCGGGCCGCCGCGTTAGAAATATTGGCCGATGCATTTGTACTTTGCTGTATTGCGGCGATCCGGCAACACGCGTGGTGGATTTGGCGCCGACTGAGGTTCGCGATTTCTGGCGTTTGACGTAGCGTCTCATGTTGCGTCTCGGGATGGCGTTTGCCAAACCCCATCCCGAGACGCGTCGATGCCCGTGACAAACGGGTACACGTCCGGCTTGGCGCTCAATGGAAAATGTTACGCTTCGCACGCCAGACAACGCGGTTGTCTTTCCTCTCGAATAACAATAAATATCACGCCATGATCGTCCGTTCTCACGGTTATCTCGCCCTGTGCCTGGCCCTCGCAGTTTTCGCTCACGCTAGCTTGGCATTTGCGGCTGAAATCGCGGATCCGGTCGAGCCCTCACCTGCGACACCTGCGCCCAGGGCCTCACCGCCGCAGGACAAGAAAACCGACCTGCCTGCCATCCCGGCATCAAAACTGCCGCCCGACACCAAGCCGCAGCCCAAGCCCCAGCAGATCGACAAGATCGAAATCAAAACCTCGCAAGACAACTACGATGCGCGCCGCGAAGACACCGCGACCAAAATCGTCGTCACCGAGGAAGAAATCATCAAGTACGGCGATACGCAGCTGGCCGACGTACTGAAACGCCAGCCCGGCATTACCGTTACCGGGACCGATATCCGCATGCGCGGGCTCGGCAGTGGCTATACACAAATCCTGCTGAACGGAGAGCGCGCGCCGCCGGGCTTTTCGCTCGACACACTTTCGCCCAGCATGGTTGAGCGCATTGAAATCCTGCGCGCGGCCACGGCGGAATTCAGCACGCAATCGATCGCCGGCACGATCAATGTGATCCTGAAGAAAAGAGTGGTGGTGGCGCAGCGTGAATTGAAACTCGGCTATGGCCAGGGACGCGGCTATCGCGCACCGAACGCCAATTTCGTCGTATCGAACAAGGACGGCGATTTTTCCTACTCGGTCAATGGCTATTTCTACGGCGGCCGCAATATCGACTATCTGAATCGCGGTTCCGAGAACGGCGCCGATGTAAACGGCACACCAACCTTTTCACGTACGTACAACAGTCTGTACAACGGACTTTTCAACGGCGCCGGCATTTCGCCCCGCCTCAACTGGACTTTCGCCGGCGGCGACACATTGACTTGGCAGGGTTTCGCCAATTACAACCTCAACAGAGGCACGAGCAAGCGTCGCTATGAAGTGGCACGGGGGCCTGATGTCCCTTTCCCGGTGACGTTGTCGACCAGTCACAATGAGAACGAACTGGCGCGCAGCGACCTGAACTGGGTGCATAAATTTGCCGGCGGCGCCAAGCTGGACCTGAAGTTCGGCCTCAATGTCGGCTTTCGGAACAACGATTTCGATCAGCACGCTTTCAATCGCATCGACAGTCCCATCCTGGATAGCCTCGTCAACAACACGGCGCGTGATGCCGGATTTACCTTCACCGGCAAATACTCGACGCCGATCGTCGAAGGACATTCGCTGGTGGCGGGATGGGACACCGGCGTCAGCAAGCGTACCGAAACGCAGAATCAGCGCGACACCATTCCCGGTTCACAAACGGTGGTGACTTACACCGACTTCGACGCATCAGTCCTGAAACTGGCCGCGTTCGCGCAGGACGAATGGAATGTGACGCCGGAGTGGTCGGTGTATCTGGGCTTGCGCTGGGAAGGCCTCACCACCACCAGCGAAGGCAACACCTACGATGAAGTTCGCAATCGCTCGAGCGTATGGAGCCCGCTGATGCAGACACTTTACAAATTGCCTGGCCGCAAAGGCGAACAGGTTCGCCTGGCGCTCACCCGCACGTACAAGGCGCCCAATACCAACAGCCTGATCCCGCGCAACTTCAAGTCGCTCAACAATAGCCCCACCGAAACCGACTATCGCGGCAATCCCGACCTCAAACCCGAGCTGGCCACCGGCATCGATGTGGCTTATGAAAAATTCTGGGACCAGGGCGCCATGTTCAGTGTCAGCGCGGCCTTGCGGCGCATCAGTGATTTCAATCGCACAGGGTTGTTGTTTTCAAATGGCCGCTGGCTCAGTACACCGATCAACGATGGCATTGCGACCACGAAAAGCCTTGAATTCGACGCAAAATTTCCCATCCAGACTTTGTACAAGGCAGCACCGCCGATCGATTTTCGCTTCAACATGAATCGCAACTGGTCGACCGTGGCTTCGGTGCCCGGCCCCAACAATCGGCTGGCGCAACAGACGCCGTTCAGCTCCACGCTCGGGCTCGACTACCGCATGAAGGGCGGCATCGTCGTCGCCGGCACCAGTTACAGCTTCAAGAGCGGCGGCGATGTTCGCATCTCGGAAAACCAGACGCGCTATGTCACCCCGAAGCGCGAGCTGGAACTGTATGCGCTCTGGAAATACACGCCCAAGCTGAATGTGCGGCTCACCATGTCGAACCTGCTGCGCCAGGACTATCGCAGCGAATCCGCCTATTTCGATCAGGTCGGCACAGTGCGCCGCGCCGATATTTCGCCCTCAAGCATGAATGTGCGCCTGAACATGGAGCTGAAGTTCTAGGCAAGCAACTGGGGTTGTAGCGGGGCGGACGCGTGGGACACGTGGGACAATGAGCAACAGTTCGCCTGATCAAGTTGCCATGCATTCTTTCGACTCGCTCGACTCACTCTGCCATTCATTTTTCCCACCCGATTCGCCGGGCGCGGCTGTCGGTATATTGAAGGGAGCCCTCCGCTACGCGAAAGGTTTTGGCCTCGCCAATCTGGCGGAGCGAATTCCTTTTACACCTCAAACACCTTTCCGCGCCTGCTCGGTCAGCAAACAATTTGTCTGCCTGTTGGTGCTGCAACTTGAGCGCGAAGGAAAAATCAATCTCGACGCGCATCCGTCGACTTATGTCGCCGCGTTGCACGCGTTTCCTGCTTCGCTGACGGTACGCCACCTCTGCCAGAACCGTTCTGGCTTGCTCGACTACTGGTGCGTGGCGATGCTGACCGGTGCGAAGGCGGAAAGCGTTTTTACCTTGGCGGATGGGGCCGCGCTGATCCAATCGCTGCACGCGCCCATGTATGAAGCCGGCAGTCAATACTGCTACAGCAACGGCAATTGGCGAATTCTCGAGTGGATCATTGAATCGGTGACCGAGCGCAAACTGCCCGACCTGCTGGCTGAACGCATGTTCGCCCTGACCGGCATGAAAGACAGCGGCTGGGGCGTCGATACCAGCCAGGTGCTGCCGGGCAATGCGCGTGGCTATCGCCGCCGCAGCAACGCGCAGGATGGCAACATCTGGGAAGAAGAAGTCACTCGGGCCTGCTGGTCGGGAGACGCGGCGCTCATCACGACACTGGACGATTTTCTCAATTGGGAGCGCGCCATGCTGGCCGGTACGTTGCCTTGCAGCGAGCGCCTGCGCGAAGCGATGCCGCATCCCGATCGTTCGCGTGGCTCCTATGCATACGGCATCAATGCGTGGGAAAAGGATGGCCGCTGGATGCTGTGGCATAGCGGCGCGCTGCGTGGGTGGCGCATGGTGCACATGCGCTTTCCGCAAGAGCGGGCAAGCGTCGTGGTGATGATGAATCGCACCGAAAACCCCATGCCCTGCGCGCTAAAGATTTTGCAATGCGCTGAATTGAAAACCACCTGGGATGAAGTCAGCGAATCGCCCTGCACAGGTGGCGAAAACGAAACGTTCGATCGCGTGCTGGCCGGAAACTATTTCTCGGAAAAACTGGGACTGTTGGCGGAGATGTCCAGCACTTCCGGAAAAATCACCATGGACCTCGGCGCCGAAGCCGCGCCGATGCTGCGCACCGGCGAGCGCACGATGGCCAATGCGTCCGGCTTCTATCATGTCGAACATCGCCACAATGTGCTCGCTATTCATGCGCGCCAGTTTGGCTGGCGCGATCTCTTCCTGCGCATCGCGACGGGGGAAGGCAGGCGCTTGCTGGCGGGCCGGCAATTTCACAATGCACTGCTCAGCGCGACGATGATTTTTTCGGCCGACGGCACCGCGCTCACGATCAATGGTCCACACGGTGAATCCGATCGCCATGCGGTGCGCTCGCTCGGCGATGGCTTTGCGGCATTCGATTGCACGCGTGCGCTGGATGAAACGCCGCCCGGGCGTTTCACGATTCGCGTGCGGGATGACGGGGCGCGCATTGACGTGGGTTGCTTCATGGCGCGCGACCTCATCTTCAACCG
>JBDTWS010000059.1:0-20564 GCA_040006575.1 Betaproteobacteria bacterium | reverse complement strand
AAACTTGAATTTGGAGAATTGACGATGGGCGTTCTCAGGATCGATCACTTCCAGGTCGCCATTCCGTGGGGCAAGGTTCCGGAAGCGCTGGCGTTTTACGAAGGCGTGCTGGACTTCGCGCGCATCGCCAAACCAGCCGAGCTGGACCAGAGTGGCGCGTGGCTGGTGCAGGGCCCGGTCAACCTGCATCTGGGCGAAGAAAAAGAATTCCAGCCTTCAAAGCGCGCGCACCCGGCGCTGCTCGTCGACAACATCGACCTGCTGATGGAGAAGGCCAAAAACGGCGGCCACCCGCTGCGCATGGACGAGGGCCCGACCGGTTATAAACGCGGCTCGGTGTTTGACCCCTTCGGCAACCGTATCGAACTCATGCAAAAAATGTGATTTTCAAACTGCGCTGATTAAAAAATACCGCCCCGCAAAAAGGAAAAGGAAAAGAATGTCTTCAACCGCTCCCGCCACTCCTGCAACGCCAGCCGCTGCACCCGCAACTACATCGCCCGCTACTGGCCCGAAACCGAAAAAATCCGTTGCGCTCTCAGGCGTGACTGCCGGGAACACCGCGCTGTGCACGGTCGGCCTCACCGGCAACGACCTGCACTACCGCGGCTACGATATTCTCGATGTGGCCAACGTGTCGGAGTTCGAAGAGATCGCCTACCTGCTGGTGCATGAAAAATTGCCGACTGCGGTCGAGCTGAAGCAGTACAAGGCGAAACTGAAATCGTTGCGCGGCATTCCCATGGCGGTGCAGGATGCGCTCGAGTGCCTGCCCGCCTCAGCGCATCCGATGGATGTTTTGCGCACCGGGTGCTCGGTGCTGGGCTGCACGTTGCCGGAAAAAGATGATCACAACATTCCGGGCGCGCGCGATATTGCCGACCGCCTCATGGCCTCGTTCGGCTCGATGCTGCTGTACTGGTATCACTTCGCCGTCAACGGCAAGCGCATCGATGTCGAGACGGATGACGACACCATCGGCGGACATTTCCTGCACCTGCTGCACGGCGCGCCGCCCAGCGAATCGTGGGTGCGCGCGATGCACACGTCGTTGGTGCTGTACGCGGAACATGAATTCAACGCCTCGACTTTCGCGGCGCGCGTCATTGCCGGCACCGGATCGGACATGCACTCGGCCATCACCGGCGCGATCGGCGCCTTGCGCGGACCGAAGCACGGCGGCGCCAACGAGGTCGCGTTTGAAATCCAGTCGCGCTATGACAATCCCGACCAGGCGGAAGCCGACATCGTCAAACGCGTCAGCGAAAAGCAGGTAGTGATCGGCTTCGGCCATCCGGTGTACACCGTGTCCGATCCGCGCAATGTGGTGATCAAGGAAGTGGCGCGCAAGCTGTCGGCGGAGGCCGGCAACACCAAGCTGTTCGATATCGCCGAGCGTATCGAATCGGTGATGGCGCGCGAGAAAAAAATGTTCCCCAACCTCGACTGGTTCTCGGCGTGCTCGTATCACATGATGGGCGTGCCGACGTCGATGTTCACGCCGCTATTCATCATCTCGCGCACCTCCGGCTGGGCGGCGCACGTGATCGAGCAGCGTATTGACGGAAAAATTATTCGTCCCTCGGCCAACTACACCGGCCCGGACAATCTGAAGTTCGTACCGTTGAAAGACCGCAAGTAAACATCGAAAGACGCCAGGAGGCCATGATGGCTGCTGATTACGTAACACTGGGACAATGCATCGACGCACTTGAAGTGCGACGCCAGGTTGTAAACGAAGCGCTGCAGGACTTCACTCGCCCGGTAGCGGCGTGCGATGTGGATTACAACACGCTGCTGGCTGAGCGCGGCGCCCTTAACCTGGCGCTTTCGCATTTGCTGCCGCTGTGTCGCGGTGAAATGAAAATTCCGCACCCTCGCGAAGATCTCGTCGCACACTGACTCCTCACCGAACCTTGTGGTCTCGCTGCGTTTCGATACAGGACACGCGACGCCACCTGAACTACTGAAAAGCGCATTGCCATGAACACCGCACACCGCAAACCGCTCCCGGGCACCACGCTGGACTATTTCGATGCGCGTGCCGCGGTCGACGCGATCCAGCCGGGCGGCTGGGCAAAGCTGCCATATACCTCGCGCGTGCATGCTGAAAACCTGGTGCGGCGTTGCGATCCGGCCATGCTGGATGACTACCTGAAACAGCTAATCGAGGTAAAACGCGATCTCGATTTCCCGTGGTTCCCGGCGCGTGTGGTGTGCCACGACATCCTGGGACAGACCGCGCTGGTTGACCTTGCCGGCCTGCGCGATGCGATTGCCGACCAGGGTGGCGACCCCGCAAAAGTAAATCCGGTGGTGCCGGTGCAATTGATTGTCGATCACTCGCTGGCCGTGGAGTGCGGCGGCAATGATCCGCAGGCGTTTGAAAAAAATCGCGCCATTGAAGATCGCAGGAATGAAGACCGCTTTCACTTCATCGAGTGGACCAAAACCGCATTCGACAACGTCGATGTGATTCCGGCGGGCAACGGGATCATGCACCAGATCAATCTGGAAAAGATGTCACCGGTCATCCAGGCGCAGAATGGCGTGGCCTTTCCTGACACCTGCGTGGGCACCGACAGCCATACGCCGCACGTCGACGCGCTGGGCGTGATCGCCGTCGGCGTGGGCGGGCTGGAAGCGGAGAATGTGATGCTGGGCCGCGCGTCGTGGATGCGCCTTCCCGAGATTGTCGGCGTGGAGCTTACCGGCAAGCGCCAGCCGGGAATCACCGCCACCGACATCGTCCTGGCGATGACGGAATTCCTGCGCAAATCGAAAGTCGTCGGTGCGTACCTGGAATTCCGGGGTGAAGGCACGGCCTCACTCACGCTGGGCGACCGCGCCACCATTTCCAACATGGCGCCGGAGTACGGTGCCACGGCAGCCATGTTCTTCATCGATCAGCAGACACTGACCTACTTGCGGCTGACCGGCCGCAGCGACGAGCAGGTGAAGCTGGTCGAGACCTATGCAAAGACTGCGGGCCTGTGGGGTGATGCGCTTGCGGATGCCCTCTATGAACGCACACTGACGTTCGATCTATCCAGCGTGGTTCGCACCATGGCCGGCCCTTCCAATCCGCACGCGCGTGTCTCGACGACTGACCTTGCCAGCAAAGGCATCGCCGGCCCCTGGGAAGAAACGCCCGGCCTGATGCCCGATGGCGCCGTCATCATCGCCGCCATTACCAGTTGCACCAATACGTCCAATCCACGCAACGTCATCGCTGCGGCACTGCTCGCACGCAATGCCAATCGCCTTGGGCTCACGCGCAAGCCCTGGGTGAAAAGTTCACTCGCACCGGGATCCAAAACAGTTGCACTGTATCTGGAAGAAGCCGGCCTGAAAACCGAACTGGAAAAGCTGGGTTTCGGCATCGTCGGTTTCGCTTGCACAACATGCAACGGCATGTCGGGCTCGCTGGATCCGGCAATACAAAAGGAAATCATCGACCGTGATCTTTATGCGACTGCGGTGCTGTCCGGCAATCGCAATTTCGACGGCCGCATTCATCCGTACGCGAAACAGGCATTTCTCGCATCGCCGCCGCTGGTCGTCGCCTATGCCATCGCGGGCACCGTACGCTTCGACATCGAACGCGATTCATTCGGCAGTGACGCCAATGGAAAACCGATCCTGTTGAAAGACCTCTGGCCCAGCGATGAGGAAATCGACGCCATCGTCGCGACGAGCGTGAAGCCATCGCAATTCCGCGCGGTGTATATCCCCATGTTCGAGCAACGCGCAGCCGCAGGTGCACGGGCCAAGCCCCTGTACGACTGGCGCGAGCAGAGCACCTACATCCGCCGCCCGCCGTATTGGGAAGGCGCACTGGCAGGCGAGCGCACGCTCAAAGGCATGCGGCCTTTGGCGGTCCTGCCGGACAACATCACCACTGACCATCTCTCGCCGTCGAATGCCATCATGGCCAATAGCGCTGCGGGCGAATACCTGGCAAAAATGGGACTGCCCGAGGAAGATTTCAATTCCTACGCCACACATCGCGGCGATCACCTCACCACACAACGCGCCACATTCGCCAATCCGCAATTGATAAACGAAATGGCTGTGGTTGACGGTGTAGTGAAGAAAGGTTCATTGGCGCGAATTGAGCCCGAAGGAAAAGTTACGCGGATGTGGGAAGCGATTGAGACCTACATGAACCGCAAGCAGCCGCTGATCATCATCGCCGGTGCCGACTACGGCCAGGGCTCGTCGCGCGACTGGGCGGCCAAGGGTGTGCGCCTCGCCGGCGTGGAGGCGATCGTCGCAGAGGGCTTCGAGCGTATCCATCGCACCAACCTGATCGGCATGGGTGTATTGCCGCTGGAGTTCAAGGCAGGGACTAATCGCAAAACATTGGCCATTGACGGCACCGAAACATTCGACGTGATCGGCAAACGCACGCCACGCGCCACGCTGACACTGGTGATTACGCGCAAGAATGGTGAGCAGGTTCAGGTGCCGGTTACCTGCCGGCTCGATACAGCGGAAGAAATTTCTGTCTACGATGCGGGCGGCGTATTGCAGCGGTTTGCGAACGACTTCCTGGAATCGTTGAAAGCGGCCTGATTATTTTTAATACGAGAAACATCGGTCATCATCGGAGGCTTGTCGAGCAAGCATGAGTCAAACGTATCAGGTCTACGTTCCATCCATTGACGACGGCATGGCACAGCAGTGGGTTGCGCGTTTAAATACGCTTGGCATGAATGCGGAGATGCATCCCGAGGTAAGGATCAGCAACCAAAGCGGTTTCCTGCCTTTCAAGCTCACACTTGAACGCTCGGCGCACGCTGAACTGGTCGGCCGCGCTTTCATGACGGGCTTCGAGTACTACGTTTCTCCATTTGATTTCGCCACCGAGCTTGCCGCGAAGCAACCCAAACCCGGAATGCTGGGTAAATTATTCGGACAGAATCCACAGCAGGCTGCGCTGGTCAATCCGCAAGTGGATGCCCGGCTGAAACCGTGCAGGCATGTGCTCCAGCTGGTCTGGGGCGCCGCTGACATGTTTGAACTTCGCATGGCGATGTTGTCCGCAGTCGTGCTCGCTGAGCTGACGCAAGGCATCGCGAATTATGCGGACAGCGATCTCTGGCACACAGGAACAGATGAAGTGAACAAGGCGCTGGACGAGGTTATAGATTTCGAATCGTCCCTCGCTCCAGCCGAATTGAGAGTCCACCCGTTTGAAAGATGGCTATGACCACGCCCCCCCAGATCAAAATCCCCGCCACCTACATGCGCGGCGGCACAAGCAAGGGCGTGTTCTTCCGCTTGCAGGATCTTCCCGCATCCACCCAAGTTCCCGGCGCCGCGCGCGATGCCTTGTTGCTGCGCGTCATCGGCAGTCCTGATCCCTACGGCAAACAAATTGACGGTATGGGCGCAGCAACCTCGAGCACCAGCAAGACCGTCATCCTTTCAAAGAGCACACGCCCGGATCACGACGTCGACTATCTTTTCGGCCAGGTCTCCATCGACAGCGCGTTCGTGGACTGGAGCGGCAACTGCGGCAATCTTTCTGCTGCCGTCGGCCCCTACGCGATCAGCAACGGATTGGTTGATGCGTCGCGTGTTCCGCAGAACGGCATTGCCATCGTTCGCATCTGGCAGGCCAACATCAGCAAGACCATTATTTCGCATGTACCGATAACAAATGGCCAGGTGCAGGAGACGGGAGAGTTCGAACTGGACGGCGTGACATTTCCGGCAGCGGAAGTGCAACTGGAATTCATGGACCCGGCCGCCGAGGAAGAAGCGGGTAACGCAAAAGCGGGAGGTGCCATGTTCCCAACAGGAAACCTGGTTGACGATCTTGATGTTCCCGGCATCGGCACACTGAAGGTGACGATGATCAACGCCGGTATCCCCACCATCTTCGTCAATGCCGACGCCATCGGCTACACCGGCACCGAATTGCAGGACGCCATCAACAGCGATCCGAAAGCATTGGCCAGGTTCGAGACCATTCGCGCGCACGGTGCTGTGCGAATGGGATTGATCAAGCATATCGACGAGGCGGCCAAACGCCAGCACACACCGAAGGTCGCATACGTGGCCAAACCCGTCAGTTACACGTCATCCAGCGGCAAAACCGTCGCGGCAGAATCGGTGGACGTACTAGTGCGCGCCATGTCGATGGGCAAGCTGCATCACGCGATGATGGGCACGGCAGCGGTGGCGATTGGCACGGCGGCAGCCATTCCCGGCACGCTGGTGAACCTGGCTGCCGGCGGTGGCCCTCGCAACGCGGTGCGCTTCGGCCATCCGTCGGGAACACTGCGCGTCGGCGCTGAAGCAACACAGGAAAACAGCGAATGGGTGGTCACCAAGGCCATCATGAGCCGCAGCGCACGCGTACTCATGGAAGGCTGGGTGCGAGTGCCCGGCGACACCTTCTAGCGCGCCCGCCTATCGCGATTATTTCAAAGGCCTTAAAATCAACTATTCCAGCGCATGACAAGTCGCCGTCAGCATACGGCGCCATCAAGGCAAATCTCCAATCAACTAGCCAAGCCAGCCAGCCCAGCCACCTTCACAGGCAGCCTTTCCGAGGACTCACCATGCCCCACAATCTGCACAATACCTATCAATCCCTCACGCTGAAATCCGGCAAGACCACGCATTTCTATTCGCTGCCCAAGCTGGCGGAAGTGTTTCCGAACGTGAAGCGATTGCCGGTATCGATCCGTATCGTGCTGGAGAGCGTGCTGCGCAATTGCGATGGCAAGAAAGTCGCTGAAGAGCACATCAAGCAACTGGCCAGCTGGCAACCGACGGCATCGCGTACCGACGAAATTCCGTTCGTGGTCGCGCGCATCGTCCTGCAGGATTTCACCGGCGTTCCCCTGCTGGCCGACCTTGCTGCCATGCGTGGTGTCGCCAGCAAGATGGGGAAAAATCCCAAGGTCATCGAGCCGCTGGTGCCGGTCGACCTGGTTGTCGATCACTCGGTGCAGGTCGACAGCTACGGCTCACCCGATTCGCTGGACATCAACATGAGGCTGGAATTCCAGCGCAACGAAGAGCGCTACCAGTTCATGAAATGGGGCATGCAGGCGTTCGATACATTCAAGGTCGTGCCCCCCGGCATCGGCATCGTGCACCAGGTCAATCTCGAATACCTTGCTCGCGGCGTGCATGACAAGAATGGCGTGCTGTATCCCGATTCGCTGGTCGGCACCGATTCGCACACGACGATGATCAATGGCGTGGGCGTGGTCGGCTGGGGCGTGGGCGGCATCGAGGCGGAAGCCGGCATGCTGGGCCAACCTGTGTACTTCCTGACGCCTGATGTGGTGGGCGTAAACCTCACCGGCAAACTGCCCGAGGGCACCACTGCGACGGATCTCGTGCTGACCGTGACCGAAATGTTGCGCAAAGCAAAAGTGGTCGGCAAGTTCGTGGAATTTTTTGGTGAAGGAACGCGCGCATTGAGCGTCCCCGATCGCGCCACCATTGCCAACATGGCGCCGGAATACGGCGCGACCATGGGCTTCTTCCCGGTCGATGAAGCAACCATCGAATATTTCCGCGCGGGTGGCCGCACGGCGGACGAACTCGACAAATGCGAAAGCTATTTCAAGGCGCAGGGATTGTTCGGCGTGCCGATGGCAGGTGAGTGCGATTACTCGTCGACGTTGTCGCTCGACCTGTCCACCATCAAGACCTCACTGGCCGGTCCGAAGCGTCCGCAGGATCGTATCGAACTCGGCAACATGAAATCGCAGTTCACCTCGCTGTTCAGCAAACCACCTGCGGAAAATGGTTTTGCCAAATTGCCGGAAGACCTGTGCAAGCGCTATGTCACCGCCGATGGTGTGGACCTGGGCTCGGGTGATGTGCTGATCGCCGCGATCACGTCGTGTACCAATACGTCCAACCCCAGCGTGCTGATCGCCGCCGGGCTGCTGGCAAAGAAAGCGGTCGAGCTCGGTCTCACGGTGAAGCCACACATCAAGACCTCGCTTGCCCCGGGTTCGCGTGTGGTGACCGATTACCTGACAAAAGCAGGCTTGCTGCCCTACCTTGAAAGACTCGGTTTCTATCTCGCCGGTTACGGTTGCACGACCTGTATCGGCAATGCGGGTCCGCTCGCGGACCAGATCGACCAGTCCATCGTCACCAACGACCTGGTCTGCGCCGCTGTGCTGTCGGGCAACCGCAATTTCGAAGCGCGCATCCATCCCAACCTGCGCGCCAATTTCCTGGCGTCCCCGCCGCTGGTGGTTGCCTACGCCATCGCCGGTACGGTGCTGAAAGACTTGCGCACGGAACCGGTGGGCACAGGCACCAATGGGCCGGTCTACCTGAAAGACATCTGGCCGACCAGTCATGAGATCGGCGCCCTGCTCGGTTTCGCCATGGATCCCGTCATGTTCAACACGCGCTACTCCAACCTGGGTGCGGACAATCCGCTATGGCAAAACATCCACGGCACCAACGGACAGGTGTACGACTGGCCACTGTCGACGTACATCGCCGAACCGCCATTCTTCAACGACTTCAGTATGCATGCCGGCACGGCGCACGATATCAAGGGCGCCAAGGCGCTGGGTATCTTTGGCGACTCGGTTACCACCGATCACATTTCGCCGGCCGGCTCCATCAAGGACACGTCACCTGCCGGGCAATACCTCATCGCGCACAAAGTGATGAAGCCCGATTTCAACAGTTATGGCGCGCGGCGCGGCAATCATGAAGTGATGATGCGCGGTACGTTCGCCAACGTGCGCATCAAGAATTTGATGCTGCCCGCCAAGGCCGACGGCACGCGCGTTGAAGGCGGCGTGACGCTGTTCCAGCCTTCGGGCGAACTGATGCCGATCTACGATGCCGCCATGACATACCAGGCAGCGCGCACGCCAACTGTCGTGTTCGGCGGTGAGGAATACGGCACCGGTTCCTCGCGCGACTGGGCGGCCAAGGGCACCCAGTTGCTGGGCGTGAAAGCGGTCGTCACCAAGAGCTTTGAACGTATCCACCGCTCCAACCTGGTGGGCATGGGCGTGTTGCCCTGCCAGTTCAAGGGCAACGACAGCGTGACCTCACTCGGTATTACCGGTGAGGAAGACTTTGACATTATCGGCGTCGAGAACGGCATCAAGCCGCAAATGGATGTGACGCTGGTGATTCATCGCAAGGACGGCACGAAGAAGGAAGTGAAAGTGCTGCTGCGCATCGATACACCCATCGAAGTCGATTACTACCTGCACGGCGGCATTCTTCCGTATGTGCTGCGGGAACTGGTCGCGGCGTAAAGAGTCCACCCATGCAGTAAATAAAAATGCCGGCAGAGTCCGGCATTTTTCATGGCCAAACTCAAGCATTGACGACGTTCTCCATTCATTTTTGGCTGGAAAGGCGCGCCAATGCTGGAGTTTTGCTACACACAGGCACCTTCTGCAAACCCTATCTTTCTCGCCCAACGTTACAATGGACACCCGTTACTTCAATGATCGCACCGGCATGTCCACGCAAGGCAGTCACGCCCACATGATTCGCGCACGCTTGCGGATATCGCTCTACACGGTGTTGCTAGTCCTGCTGGCGGGTTGCGCAGCGGTGCCGCCATCACGTGTCTCGAGCGATTCCCCACCGTATGCACCGGTGACCACTACCCCCGCAAGAGAGCGCGCCGCTACGCCGGTCCTCCAACAATTAGCGGACGAGGCGGAGGCGTTGAAACCACTTGCGAAGAGTGCATTGGGACAGCGTTTCCTGGATGCCGCGCGGGCACTTCCCGTGATCGGAACGCGCACGGTTTACCTCAACGAAATTACCCGCGAATATTTTTCGCCCGACGAAAAATCTGCGTTGCCCGCCGCCGCGCAGGCCAAGCTCGCCGAAGTAAAACAGGATGAGTATCGGTACTACTACACCAAATACGGCTCACCGCTGGCCTACCTGCGCCCACTTGAACTGGCGGCCACCCACGGGGTAAGCGATGTGGCGGGCAAAGTCATCATGGACTTTGGTTATGGCGGCATCGGCCACCTGCGCATATTGGCGAGCCTGGGCGCGCATGTCACCGGCATCGACCCCGACAGTTACCTGGACGCACTGTACTCGTCGAAACGCGACCAGGGCGCGGTGCCGCCCGCAGCGGGCAGGCGCGGCCAGCCGGGCACTGTCGCGCTGGTGCATGGCTATTGGCCGAAAGAGCCGAAAATTATCGAACGCGTCGGCCAGGGCTATGACCTCATCCTCTCGAAAAACACGCTGAAAAAAGGCTACATCAAGCCGGACCGGAAGATCGACAAGCGCCAGCAAATCACCCTGGGCGTTACCGACGACGCATTTCTGAAGGCCATCCACAATGCGTTGAATCCCGGCGGCAAGATGATCATCTACAACCTGTATCCCAAGCCGCCGGATGCAAAAGGCGCCTATAACCCGCAAGCCGACGCACGCTCGCCGTTTTCGCGCGAGCAATATGAGAAGGCCGGCCTTGAGGTAATCGCCATCAACATCGAGGACCACGCCGCCGCACGCGCCATGGGGCGCCTGCTCAAGTGGGACAGGAACGACAAGGGCGAAGTCACCAGCAACCTGGATGACACCATCTACGCCATGTACACGATTGTCGGCAGGCGGTCGAAGTAGCCGCTGGATGGGCCGGCAGGCTCAACACCTTGCATTTGCACAAATTGCCGGTGTTTTGGACCGTCGGTCATGTCCCGCTTTCCCTCGAATCTACAAAATGTCACAATCCGGCACAAATATGCCTTTCGCTCCTGATGGGATAATAAAAAACAACGTCAAACACGGCCGCGCTCAAGGGTTATTTACAATCCAATAAAATGCCGGACCACCGGGATGAAACAAAGGGAAGTTTATGCATCAAGCTGAAAATATCCGAGCACACGCTCACAAGGAAGCGCAGTTTCCGGACTTGATCTCAGGTTCGGCCCTGTGCATTGCGTTGGCGCTGGCGCTGTCCGCCTGCGGAAAATCTGATCGCGTTCCCACCACGGCGGAACGCCTGAATTCCGTTCAGCAGAAACAGGAAACGCAGCCTGATTTTTACGTGCCACGCAAGACCGTCGATTACATGGCTGACCTGAAGTCGCTCAAGGACGCGCCGGCCAAGCCGGAACACGTACCGGTAGTGCCGGTCAAGGCTGAACCGGCCAAGGCGGAACCCAAGGCTGCCCCGCAGGAAACCAAGGTTGCGGTGGCACCTGCCCCGGCACCGGTAGTCCAGCAGCCGGTAACGCCTCCGCCGGCCGCCGCCGCAGTGCCACCGCCCAAAGTTGTTGCCAGTGCTGCGCCCACCGCACGTCCCGCCCCGCCCAGGCAGGACGCCGTGCCGATCATCAGTGTAGTCAGCCGCGAACAACCCTCGTTTCCGCGTGAAGCACTGCGTTCCGGTGTCGAAACCGGCAACGTCCGCGCGCGCATGACGATCAATGCCGCGGGTGAAGTCACCAACGTGGCCATCCTGCAGGCACAACCGGCGCGTGTATTCGATCGTTCCGTGCAACAGGCGCTGTCTCGCTGGAAATTCAATCCGGGTACCGAGGGCCGCACCTTCGATACGGAGATTGGCTTCAAGGCTGCCAACTAAGCGCCTGATCGCCACGCGAATACCGCAAGAAAAAATGGCGCCGCAAGGCGCCATTTTTTTAGTTTCGTTCCGATCGCGGAATGTAGCGGCAGAATCCTGTCACCTCTTCCCGATCGTGATAGAGCTGCTTCACGCGCATTTCAAACGGGCGCCCATTCGACTCCATCGCTTCGCGAATAATGCCGCGGCAACGTTCTACCTCCTCGAAGCGTTTTTTCATTGGCAGCTTGAGATTGAAAATGCAGCGGTCCGTCCAGCCTTCCTTCATCCACATCGCGACCAGTTGGGCAATGCGCACCGGCTTTTCCACCATGTCGCATACCATCCAGTCCACCGGCTTGCGAGGACGATAACGGAAGCCATCCTCACGCAAATGCCGCACCAGCGCGTTGTCCACCAGTTCGCCGCGCAGCACGCCGTTGTCGATCGCGGTGACGTGCAGGCCGCGATGAATGAGCTGCCACGTCCACCCGCCCGGCGCTGCGCCAAGGTCCACGGCGCGCATTTCGGATTGCAGCAGGCGTTCTTCATTTTCACCCAGGAAAACATGAAACGCCTCGGCGAGTTTCAACGTCGATCGACTGGGCGCATCGCGCGGCATGCGAAGCCGCGGAATGCCATTGCGCCAGGCTGACGACGCACGGATATCGCTGCAGCCCAGCCAGGCTTCGCGATCCGGCGTCAGCAGTACGTGCAGGCGCGGCAGCGTCGCATTGTTTTCATCGACGAGACCTGCCGTGGCCAATTGGCTGCCGACGCGCGTTTCCAGCGTTTGCGCCAATTTGGAAAGCGCCTTGCCGTCGTTGGTGTCGGGATATTCGATGCGCAATGCACTGATCTGCGCGACCTGCTGTGCGGCCATGAAAGTCCGCGCCGCGTCGAGGATGGGCGTCACGCGATCATTGGTGGGCAGGGCAATTTTTTCCGCACCGGCGCGCATGAACTGGCGTGCAAATACCAGTTTCGACCAGGTCAACTGCGACTGCGCGCGCTTGGCATCACGACCGGAGAAAGTCACATGTACAAAGCCGCTCAGCGGCACTGCCGTAATTGCCGACGGCTTGGCGCCGGCCATGGAAATGAACTCTGCGGCCAGGTCCGGCTCGAACCCCGCACGGCAATAGCCCAGCCAGGAAGCATTGGGAGTGGTTATCATGCCGCGACTTTAGCTGAAATACCTGCGGCGCACCCATGTCGTCGACAATGCAGCCGGCTGCGTTGGGTTCAGCCTGGGTTTTACACCTGTTCCGAAAAATAACGATTAAAGGTCCCGCATGAAATTCCTGCTTGCTTGCGCAACATTGGCCGCACTCGTCCTGCCCTGCGCTGTCTTCGCCCAATCCACCGATGCCGAATTTACGGCGCTACTGAAAGAGCGCAAGTTTGCCGAAGTGGAAAAACTGACTAACGACCGGATTGCAGAAAATGCAAAAGACGAAATTGCGCTATGGCATCTGGCTAATTTTTCGGCCGGCGATCCAGCAAAACGCGAAGGAGCCATCGCGAAGGTTGAAGCCTGTGTGAAAGCCATTCCCGCTTCCGCCAAATGCCACCATGCGCTGGGACGGCTATACTGTGCAGCCGCACTTTCGTCCGGGATGATGGACGGGATCAAGTACGCATCGCGCATCAAGGATGAATTCGCCAAAGCGGTCGAACTCGATCCACGCAATTTCGACGCGCGCCGCGACCTGGTGCAGTTTTATCTTCAGGCGCCCGGCATCGCCGGCGGCAGTGTGCGCCGCGCCATCGAGAACAGTGAAGAGTTCGGCAAGATCAATCCCGTACAGGCACATGTGCTGAGGGCCGCCGTGCACATGTACGAAAAGGAATTCGACAAGGCCGAGGCGCTGCTTGCCGGCGTCAAGGCGCCCGCGGACGAAGTGTCCGCCAAGGCGTTGCAACAAGGATGGATAAGCCTTGGCTTCGCGCTCATCAATGACAAGCAAGCGGCGCGGGCACAGGCAATGCTGGAGCGCCAGGTCGCGCTTGATCCCAACAACGCGGCGATGCATTTCGGACTGGGCCGCGCGCAGCTGGAAAACAATGCCGTGGACTTGGCGATTGCCTCGATGGAGCGCGCACTGAAGCTTGACAGTAAACTGACGGCGCATTATCGCCTGGGCATGGCGTACCAGACCAAAGGCGACAAGGCCAAAGCTATTGCGGCGTTCCAGCAATTCCTCTCGTACGCACCCAGCGGGAAAGCGGCCGACGATGCAAAACAGCGCATCGATAAACTCAAGCAGCCCGCCTGATTTTTGCGCGATTTTTGGAACTGCGCTAATATTCGCGCTCACCACCTGATTCACGAGGTCTTCCCGATGTCCCACATTTGCACCGCTTCTGCCTTGCGCAACACGCCGGTTTATCCGGTGGGCGGCGGCATGGCTTTGCGTGTATTTGCAGGCGTTGGGCGGATGGGCATGACAGGTGGACGTTCCCCGTACCGATCCTTCAGCACCGCAAAACCACGCCGCCTGGCAGGCGGCACCGCAGTTCTGCATTAGTCCGGCCGCACCGCCTGGTGCCCTCGCCGGATTTTCGCGGCGGGGACAAAACCGGAACCAACTCCCCGTCTTTGATTTAGTGCCCCACGAATTTTTCGTGCGAGGTACACGCAATTTGCCGGCACGTATTGCCACAGATTTGCGCCAGGAATGTTGGAAAATAATAATGAATATGCAAACCCAAATACCGCAAGAGCCACAAACGTCACAGACGCCGGATGTGAACAAGAAGTCGCACTGGTGGGAAAAATACACCGGCAAAGTGTGGCGCAATCGCGACTACCGCACGCTGTGGCTGTCACTCACCATCACCCACTTCGGCGGGCAGGTGACTTTTCTCGCGTTGCCGCTGACGGCCGCGATCATGCTCGACGCCCAACCGCTCCAGATGGGAATCCTCACCGCGGTTGAAGCGTTGCCGTACACCTTGTTCGGCCTGTTTACAGGTGTGCTGATCGACCGTTCGCGCAAGTTGCGCCTCATCATCATTGCGGACATCGGCCGCGGGCTCGCGCTGGCCGTCGTGCCAGTGGCGGCATGGCTGGGATTCCTGTCCATGCCCATCCTGTACATCGTCGGTTTCCTGGTCGGCATTGGCGGCATTGTCGGCTGGGCGGCATACCAGGTCTTCATGGCCGAGCGCGTCGGCAATGACCACCTGGTGGAAGCGAACGCGGGAATCGCCTTGTCGGATTCTGCCTCCTCGCTCATCGGCCCGGGCATCGCCGGCGCGATGATTCATCTGCTCACCGCACCGTTTGCCATCCTGCTGGACGCGATTTCATTCTTCATTTCGGCATGGATGTTGCGCAGCATTCCACCGAAGGCCAGCGATGCGCCGAAGCTGCGCGCATCGGAAGACCGGAAAGCCATGCTGGCCGGCATCTGGACCGATGCGAAAGAAGGATTGAAGATGATCCTGAATCACGCGGTGCTGCGTTCGGTCGCCTTCACACTGATGATCTGGAACGTACTGAAGCATGCGTACCTCGCGATTGTCATCCTCTACGCGACGCGCGATCTTGCGCTTTCGCCGGGGAAGATCGGTGCCTTGTTCATGGCGGCCGGAATCGGCTTCCTGGTGGCGTCCGGCACGTGCCAATGGCTGAACCGCCGCTTCGGCGTCGGCTATGTCATGTTGCTCGGGCTCACCATGACGGGGATGGCCTGGCTGGGCGTGGCCGGCGTTATCGACGGCGAATGGGCGGCGGTTCAACTGGGCTTATCCCTGTTCCTGATGGATCTCGGCGCCATGCTGTTCTTCATCAACTATCTCTCACTGCGACAGGCCGCCACGCCGGATCATTTGCGTGGGCGCGTGACGTCGACACTGATTTTTTTCGCGGTGTCGCTGGCCCCGCTGGGCTCTCTGCTGGGCGGTGTGCTGGGAACCTGGCTGGGCTTGCGCACCACCATCATGATTTGCGGTGTGGGGGGCGTGGCCCTGGGCGTGGGACTGTTGAAATGGTCGCCGCTGGGCGCAATGCGTGAACTGCCCATTCCCACTCCCACGCATTCACCCAGCGTGGTGCCGGTCACGCCTGAAATGACCGCCTGATAAATCCAAAGCTGCGTCCAGTTGCATCCAAGGCAGGATAGAGTCGCCACAACACTCGGAGGCAAAATGGATTACGGAATAATGCTGCTCGCGACGATGTCGATCATCCTGGGTATCGGCGCGCCGATCGCGCTGACCGCACTGGTGCTATGGCACAAATCGCGCAATACCCGGCTGATGCATGAAACCGCTGCCCTGCTCGTGGAAAAAGGTCAGCCGGTACCGCCGGAATTATTTGCCATGGCAGACGACACCTTCTCGGACTTGCGGCGTGGCGTGATCCTGATTGCTTTGGGGCTTGGCCTGGGCCTCTTTATGTATCAGATGGACAAGCCATGGAGCCTGGGCTTTATTCCGCTGTTCATGGGGGTTGGCTACTTGATCGTGTGGAAACTGGAATCAGCACGAGAAGCAGCGACCGGCAGAAACGCGGCATAAGAAATACACGCCACGCGAACCGCGACTTCATCCCGTGTCCGAACGGAAACTTACCGGCGCGTCGGCCGGCTACACCGACAGTGACCTCATTGGCCGGGTGCTGCTTCGTGATGATCGCAACGCGTTTGCGGAACTGGTGCGCCGGCATCAATCACAGTTGCGCGCATCGCTGCGCAAGATGACCGGAGGTAACATGGCCATGTCCGACGACATCGCGCAGGAATCGTTCATCCTGGCCTGGCGCAATATCAAATCGTTTCGCTATGAAGCGAAATTTTCGACCTGGCTGTATCGCATTGCCTTCAATTGCTGGCAATCCGAAGTTCGCAGGAAACACGAAGTGCCGATGGATGGCAACGCGATTCATGAAGCCGAAGTAACGGCCCCGGAATCCGATCTCACCGGCGTGCGGCGCGACCTGTTGCGCGCCATGGAAGACCTGAACGATGCTGAGCGAAATGTGATCGTGCAGTGTTATTACAATGACCTGTCCCATGAAGAAGCGGCATATGTACTCGGCATGCCGCTGGGAACCGTGAAAACCCATATCCTGAAGGCCCGGGAAAAGATGCGCGCCAAGCTGGCGGCATACCGGCCCCACGGGAGCGAAGGAGTGGCAGCATGAATATCATCCGCGATCCCATCGACGACATGTTGAAAGGCGATGCGGCGCAGCATCGCGACAGCTATGTCGACGACGATGGTTTTACGTTGCGCGTAGTCGATGCGCTTGGGCCGCGCGCATCGATATCGACTGCGATGCGCTTTTTCATCCTGGGGGGGATCACCTTGGTTGCGACGTTGTGTGTGGCGTTCCTGTCCGGCGGCGGAAACTTCCTGGTGGACGCGGCCATGGATATCGCCACCAGCACCATGACGCAGGCTGCGGTCTCTTTCTTTGCCCTGGTCGCGACACTGATTGCGGTATCGATAGCCACTGCGCACGATCGCTAGGTTGCCAAAATAAAAAGACCGGCGGAATTTCATCCGCCGGTCTTTTTGTTTCACTGTCTTTTTTTCTGCCTGTTTCGCTATTTTTTGGCAGATGTTTTTGCCGAAAAATTATTTCAGCAAGTGCGCCACACCGGCGCGCTCTTCTTCCAGTTCCTTCAGCGTCGCATCCATCTTGCCGCGCGAGAATTCATCAATTTCCAGCCCCTTGATGACGGTGTATTTGCCGTTCTCGCAAGTGACCGGCACGCCATACATGACGCTATCGGGAATGCCGTAGCTGCCATCCGACGGCACGCCCATCGTCACCCATTTTCCATTGGTGCCCAACACCCAGTCGCGAATGTGATCGATGGCGGCATTTGCCGCCGAGGCTGCCGAGGAAAGCCCGCGCGCTTCAATGATTGCCGCACCGCGTTTGCCGACCGTCGGCAGGAACGTGCCGCGATACCATTCCTCATCGTTGACCACGGAAGGTGCGGGCGCACCGCCGATGGTGGCGAAGCGATAATCCGGATACATGGTCGGCGAGTGGTTGCCCCACACTACCAGCTTTTCGATCGAATCCACCGGTTTGCCGGTCTTCGTGGCTAGTTGCGAAAGTGCGCGATTGTGATCGAGCCTCAGCATTGCAGTGAAATTTTCGCGCGGCAGGCTGGGCGCAGATTTCATGGCGATATAGGCATTGGTATTGGCAGGATTGCCGACCACCAGCACCTTGACGTTGCGCGATGCAACGGCATCGAGAGCCTTGCCTTGCGTGGTGAAGATGGCGCCGTTGGCTTCGAGCAAATCCTTGCGCTCCATGCCGGGACCGCGCGGACGCGCGCCTACCAGCAATGCCACGTCGATATCCTTGAATGCGGTCATCGCATCTGAATGCGCCGACATGCCGGCCAGCAACGGAAACGCGCAATCGTCCAGTTCCATCATTACGCCCTTCAGCGCCTTCTGTGCTTTCTCGTCAGGAATTTCCAGCAGTTGCAGGATGACGGGCTGGTCCTTGCCAAGCATCTCTCCGGATGCGATGCGGAACAACAGGCTATAGCCAATCTGGCCGGCGGCACCGGTGACAGCAACGCGCATGGGTTTTTTCATGTGGAACTCCTGGGAAGGAAATGGCGGTGAGAAGAGAAGATACGAGACGGGAAAACTTCAACCGGAATTATACAAAATTGGCACGCACGCACTGGAATCGTCAGGACGACGTTGTTGGCGTATTGTGCGATTTGCGGGTTTCTTGGAACACAAACTCCAGCACTGGCGCGGCAATCCAGCCATTTTTAGCCTGGAAACGGCGTCCTTGCTGGACTTTCATCTTTTGCAACAACGAAAATCTGCCCGCGCAGCTCGCGGACAACTGCGAAGTCGCCGCGCTATTTCTTCTTGAGGCTGATTGCCAGCACACCGGTCAACACCAGCGCCGCGCCGGCGATCTGGATCAACGTGATCTTCTCATCAAGAAAAACGTAGCCCATGAAAATCGTTGCGATGGGGCCAATCGAACTCATCATTGCTGCATTGGATGAACCCACACGCCGCATGCCTGCCGCCATCATGATCACCGGCAACACCGTCGACACCACCGCCATCCAGCCGCTCAGCGTCCAGACCCGCGAAGACTGTTGCGAGAGCTGCGAAATATCGTGGCTCACAATGAAATGCAGGAAGATCGCAAGCGTCGAAACGATGGACGCATAGGCGGCAAATCGAATCGAGCCCACCCGCTTGATCATCTGTCCCGCACCCACCAGGTAACCCGCATAGAGGATGGCCGAGAGCAGCACCAGTCCGCCGCCCAGCAGCACCTTGTCGGGATTGAGATTGAGATCATGCACGAACACCAGCGCTATCCCCGCGTAGCTCACGGCCAGTGCAAAGATATCGCGCCCCACAATTCGATAGCCCACGGCGACGACCGAGATGAGCACCACCAGCGTGGGATTCAAAAACAGGATGAGCCGCTCGAGCGCGGCGCTGATGTACATGAGCCCCCAGAAATCGAACAGGCTCGCACCGTAGTAACCCATCAGGCCGATCACCACCAGGATCGCCCATTCACGCCGGTCGAGCGCATTTTCGGCCTGTCGCGATGACCACCAGGCAATGAGTGCAAACAGCGGCAGCGCCAATCCCATTCGCATCGTCAGCAGGGTGATGGGATCCGGCGCCATGAATCCCGGCGACCCGCCCGAATAGGCCAGCTTCACAAAGATCGCCTTGGCGGAAAATGCCATCGCCGAACAGATGACCAGTGCGGCGCCTTTCCAGTCGCGCCGCACGTCTTCAGCAGGAGCAGCCGTCACGGCTGCCGGAAGTTACAGGTCTTTATCACCCGCCCAGTTTACTGGACAGTCACGCGGAAGATAACCGTACCGCTCTGCGCCGCGTTCAGTGAACCCGTCAGTGTCCACTGGACATTGCCGCCGACACCCACCGCCGGCTGCGCGGAAACGGTACACGCCGTCAGCGCGGCAGGCAGCGGTGCACCACAGCTTGCCGTGATGAAATTGGTGTAGTTCGGCGTGTTGTCGTTGATGACAATCATTGATATCGGCGCGCTGGAGCTGTTGCTGTACGTGATGATGTATTCCAGCACTTCACCCGGTTTGGCATTATTGTTGGTTCCCGCTGCTCCACCTTGCGTCACGTTGCGCACCGACTTCGACAGCACCAGTCCCGCACCACCGGCTGCGCCTACCGTAGTCACATCCTGGCGCGTGTAGGTGGTCGTCGGCCCCGCAGTTGGCGCAAAGGTCGCGGTTACGGTAATTGCATCCTGGCCGTTAAAGGGAGCGGCTGCAGGGATGTTCGATCTCACGATCAGGCACACCTGGTCGCCCGGATTCACATTAATGCTTCCAGCCAGGACCGCAGCACCTTCTGCACCGTCCAGTGTTCCATTGCAGTTGGTATCGCGGTATACCTGCGTGATCCAGCCTGGCGTCGCGGGAGAAGAGATATCCGAAGTGGCGAAGCTGACGGAGCCGCTCAGGCCGGCATTGAAGATGTGCGGGTACAAGACACTGGTTCCCGGCAGACCGGTTTGCGCACCATCCGTGAGGAAGGTATTAACCGCCATGTTGCTCACCGGGACAGTCAGCACGGCACTGTTATTGCCGGTATTCGCGGCCGGTTCATTGCCACCTGATACGGTCACCGTGTTCGTTACACTCGGTACTGCATTGCTGCCGACAGTCACGTTGATCGTGATCGTCGTGCCGCTTGCGCCGGCAGCGATTACTGCACTGCTGGTACAGGTCACTGTTTGACCTGCGCTCCCGCAGGCCCAACCCGCACCACCGGATCCGGCTGCGACATAGGTAAGGCCCGTTGGCAACGTATCGACGACAGTAATCACGCCGCTGGTAGGACCAAAGCCTGCAATGTTGTTCGGTGTAACTGTGAAGCTCGCGCTACCACCGACCACGAACGTACTGCCCGAAGTTTTGGTAATCGCCAGATCGACAAGGGCGTTGATCGTCGTATTGGCCGTGCTGCTGTTGTTGCCACCGGTGTTGTCGTT
>JBDTWS010000058.1:0-20636 GCA_040006575.1 Betaproteobacteria bacterium | reverse complement strand
CGCATCGCCTGGATCAAGGCCGCCGCCGAATCGCGCCCGTGGATGGATCTCTCTCGCGTAGGCATCTACGGCGGCTCCGCGGGCGGGCAAAGCGCCATGCGGGCACTCCTCGCGCACAACGATTTCTACAAAGTCGCCGTCGCCGACTGCGGCTGCCGGGATTGACCAGGACATAGTTCAGGCGCTCGTCACCGCTGGAACTGACGGTGTCACCGCCACGCGCACGCGAGAACAGCCGCGAGGCCAGCGACTGCAACGCACGTTCGCCGACGTCACTGCCGTGAAGATCATTGAACGGCTTCCACTGGTCGAGCGTGACCGACATTACGGCCAGCATCCACTCGTGGCGCTTGGCCAATGAAATGCCGACAGTGAGGCGATCGTCGAACAGTTCGCGATTGGGGAGACCCGTGACAGGCTCACGCAGGGCGAGACTCGCCCGCGTATCGAACATGTTCGCGACCAGGCTGCTTTCGGGTTCGTCCATGCGATCCTGCTTGTTTCTGTCTCTTGGAGACTAGAGTCTATACGGGCCTGCGAAAATCATCCCGCCACCTTCAACATGATCTTGCCGATGTGGGTCGAGGATTCCATCAGCTTGTGCGCCTCGACAACCTGCTCCAGCGCGAATGTCTGGTGTATTACCGGCCTTACTTTTTTCGCTTCCAGCAATGGCCACACATGTTCTTTCAGCGACAGCGCGATGGCGGCCTTGTGTATGTCCGGCCGCGCACGCAGGGTGGAGCCGGTGATGGTCTGGCGCTTCATCATCAGGGGGCGGAAGTCGATGGTGGCCTGTCCCCCCTCGAGGAATGCGATGAAACAGTAGCGGCCTTCCAGCGCCAGCGAACGCAGGTTCTTTTCGATGTAGCTGCCGCCGACCATGTCGAGGATGACGTTGACACCTTTCTTCTGCGTGACCGTGGCGATTTCGGCGGCCCAGTCCTGCGATTTGTAATTGAACACATGATCGGCGCCGATGCTTTTGCAGAAGGCGATTTTTTCCTCATTGCCGACGGTGGTGAACACTTCCGCGCTGAACGCTTTCGCCAGCTGGATCGCGGTGAGGCCGATGCCTGACGAGCCGCCATGCACCAGGAATTTTTCGCCCGCTTTCAGTTTGCAGGTGTCGAATACATTGACCCACACCGTGAAGAAATTTTCCGGTACCGCCGCCGCTTCCAGCATCGACAGGCCGGCGGGTGGAGGCAGGCAATGCGCTGCCGGCGCCGCGCAATATTCGGCGTAACCGCCGCCCGGTGTGAGCGCACAAACCGCATCGCCGATTTTCCAGTGCGTGACTTTCGCGCCGACTGCCGCAATCGTGCCCGCGACCTCCAGGCCCATCACCGGCGAGGCGGTGGGGGGCGGCGCATAGCTGCCGCCGCGCTGCAGCAGGTCAGGGCGATTGACGCCGGCGTAGTCGACCTTGATCAGCACATCGTGTTCACCGAACGCGGGCAACGGGCCGCTGGCGACCTGCATCACCTCGGCGGCGCCCGGTGCGGTGGTGGTGATGAAGCGCATGCTTGCGGGAAGAGTCATCGGGGAATCCTGGTAAAAAAATCAAGCGTTCCAAAGCCACGCGGCGCCACGTGCGCCGCTGGTGGCACCGAATTTCGGCGGGAGCAGCCGCGTGGCGATGCGGTCGCTGAAAACATATTGCGCCCACCGGCGCGGTATTGCATCGTACCAGCGCGGCACCCCAGACAGTCCTCCCCCCAATACGATCACGTCGGGGTCCAGGATGTTCACCATCACACCCAGGCTGCGTGCCAGCCGGTCTTCATAGGCAAGCAGCGCGGATTCGCAATGCGCATCCTGCGGTGCGTTGGCGACGATCTGTTCTGCAGAAAATTCGCGTCCGGTGTCCTGCAGGAAATGCTGCGCCAGCGCCGGTCCCGACAGCCAGGTTTCGATACAGCCCCGCCTGCCGCAGTAGCAGGCATTGCCCGGCAGTTCGTTGGCGCTCGCCGATACCACGGGCAAAGGATTGTGTCCCCACTCCCCGGCGATTGCATTGGCGCCCGTCAACAGCCGGCCATTGACCACCACGCCGCCACCCACGCCGGTGCCGAGTATCACGCCGAAAACGACTGCCGCGCCGCTCGCTGCGCCATCAGTCGCTTCGGAGAGCGCAAAACAGTTGGCGTCGTTGGCGATGCGGATCTCGCGTAGCAACTTTCGCTGCAAATCCTGCACCAGCGGTTTTCCGTTGAGACAGGTGGAGTTGGCGTTCTTGATGGTGCCGGTCGCGTGTGAGATTGCGCCCGGCGTGGCAATGCCGACGGTTCCCATACCGCTCAATATTTTCTCGCTGTCGCGTACCAGGCCCGTGATGGCGGCGAGCGTCGCGGCATAGTCGTCATGTGGTGTAGCAACGCGCGCGCGATGGCGCTCCTGTCCCGCCGCATCCAGCGCGAGTATTTCAATCTTGGTGCCGCCCAAGTCAATGCCGAAGCGATACATGCACGGTCAGTTTGTTGCGCCGGAGGCAATATGCGATTATGCAGCGACAGATGTGCTGGATCAAAAGAATGCCGGGACCAACAGGACGATCGCCATGACCAAAAAAACCGACGCGGAAGGCTTGCGCACCGTACGCCCCATCATCGCCAGCGGAAAGAGCCGCCTCGCCGATATCGACCCACGATCCACCTGCAGTTTCAAGGGCGAGAAAGCCGACGCGCTGGCCATCATCGAGCAGCTGAACACGCAACTGGTGGAGCTGCAGACCGTCCTTTATGCCGAGCACAAGCACAAGGTGCTGATCGTGCTGCAGGCCACCGATACCGGCGGCAAGGACGGCGTGATCCGCAGGGTGTTCGCCGGCGTGAATCCCATGGGCGTGCATGTGGCCAGCTTCAAGGCGCCGACGCAGCTGGAGAAAGACCACGATTACCTGTGGCGGGTGCACCAGCACACGCCGGCCAAGGGCGACATGGTGGTGTTCAATCGCAGCCATTACGAAGATGTGCTCATCACCCGCGTGGAAGGCTGGATCGACGACCGCACTGCCAAGCGGCGTTTCCGCCAGATCAACGATTTCGAAACGATGCTGGTGGAAGAAGGCACCATCGTCATCAAGTTCTTCCTGCATATTTCGAAGGACGAGCAGAAACAGCGTTTGCAGGAGCGGCTGGACGACGAGTCGAAGACATGGAAATTCAATCTCGATGACCTGACCTCGCGCGAGAAATGGGACAAATACCAGAGCGCGTACGAGGACGTGCTGAACGCCACCTCAACCCAGCAGGCCCCGTGGTACATCGTGCCCGCGGATCGCAACTGGGTGCGTGACCTGTATGTGTGTTCGGTGATTGTCTCGACGCTGAACAACCTGAAGATGACCTATCCGGATCCGCCGTCAGGCCTTGAGGGTGTGGTCATCAAATAGCCGCAAGCGACGCCGGAATGCGGCACCGCACAAGCGCGCTAAGTGCTTGTGTTAAAATAACAAGTTGCAAATTTCATCTCTCCTTGCGGCGCTCGATTGAGCGCCGCAAGATCAACTTAAGCCCGCCATGCCGATCTACGCTTACAAATGTTCCGCCTGCGGACACGCCGACGATGTCCTGCAAAAAATCAGCGCCGAGCCGTTGACCGTCTGTCCTGCATGCGGGCAAGCGACGTATTCGAAGCAGGTCACCGCACCGCAATTCCAGTTGAAGGGCAGCGGCTGGTATGTGACTGATTTCCGCGGCGGCAGCGGGACCAAGGATTCAGGCAAGACGGAAGGCGCGAAGTCCGATACCCGAACGGAATCGTCCAGCGAAACAAAAACGGAAACGAAGAGCGACTCGGCAGCCTGCCCGGTTCACTCAACACCCGCACCCGCCGCAACACCATCCCCCACACCCGCAGCGAAGCCCGCTGCCGCCAAGGAATAGGGCGGCACGCGTGCGTAAATATTTGATCGCAGGCCTGCTGGTCTGGATTCCGCTGGTGATCACCGGCTGGGTGCTGAAGCTGCTCATCGATCTGATGGACCAGTCACTGCTGCTGCTGCCGGAACGTTTCCAGACCGAGGCGTGGCTGGGATTCCATGTGCCGGGCATGGGCGTGTTCCTGACCATTTCCATCGTGCTGGTGACCGGTGTCATCGCCGCCAATTTCTTCGGCCGTCAGCTGCTGTCGTGGTGGGATTCGGTGCTGCAGCGCATCCCCATCGTGCGCTCCATTTACGGCGGCGTGAAACAGATTTCGGACACGCTGTTCTCGCCCGAAGGCAAGGCGTTCCGCAAGGCGGTGCTGGTGCGCTACCCGCAGCACGACACCTGGACGGTGGCGCTGCTGACGGGTGTACCGCAGCATGAGGTGACCGATCACCTGGGCCACGAAAATTATTCGGTATTCGTACCGACCACGCCCAACATCACCGCCGGTTTTTTCCTGATCGTGCCGAAATCCGAAGTGCACGAACTGGAGATGACGGTGGACGAAGCGCTCAAGTACATTATTTCCATGGGTGTCGCGGAGCCGCTTCGCCATATTCACCCCCCTCACCCCCTACCCGCCCCCAGTCACCACAACGGCGCCGAGATGAAAAAATCCGGCACCGACCCCAATCCCTAGCCGCCGGGGTTTTTCCCCGGCGGCGGATTAGCCTCCTCGATGTGTTTCGCGGTGCCGCTCCCTGCGGTGACCCGCAACGCCATCAGACTTTATTGAAAATCAGTGACGACCACGCCTGTGGTCCAGCAAGGCATCGGAATCGACATCATGAGAACGAATTACTGCGGCTTCATCGACAAGCAATACCTGGGACAGCAAGTCACCCTCTTCGGCTGGGCGCACCGGCGGCGCGATCACGGTGGCGTGATTTTTATCGACCTGCGCGATCGCGAAGGCCTGGTGCAGGTGGTGATCGACCCGGATACGCCCGACGCATTCTCAACCGCCGATAAGACCCGCAGCGAGTTCGTGCTGAAAGTCACCGGCAAGGTGCGCCCGCGTCCCGAAGGCACCACTAACGCCAATCTCAAGAGCGGTGAAATCGAAGTGCTGGCATCGGCGGTGGAAATCCTCAACGCCTCGCACACGCCGCCGTTCATGATCGACGACGACAACATCAGCGAGGAGATCCGCCTCAAGTATCGCTACCTCGACCTGCGCCGAGAGACCATGCAGAAAAACCTGCGCATGCGTTATCGCATCGCCATGGCCGTGCGCCAGTACCTCGATGCGCAGGGTTTTATCGATATCGAAACGCCGTTCCTTTACAAGAGCACGCCCGAAGGCGCACGCGAATTCCTGGTGCCTTCGCGCATGCATGACGGACAGTTCTACGCACTGCCGCAGAGCCCGCAGCTGTTCAAACAATTGCTGATGGTGTCGGGCTTCGACCGCTATTACCAGATCGTGAAATGTTTCCGCGATGAAGATTTGCGCGCCGACCGCCAGCCGGAATTCACGCAGATCGATATCGAGACATCGTTCCTCGGCGAGCGCGAAATCCAGGACATCATGGAAGGCCTGGTGAAAGCGATGTGGAAGGCCGGCGTCGGTATCGACCTGCCCGATTTCCCGCGCATCACCTATGCGGATGCGATGGCGAAATACGGTTCGGACAAACCGGATATGCGAATCAAGCTCGAACTGACCGAGCTCACGGACATCGTCAAGGATTCGGGATTCAAGGTTTTTGTCGATGCGGCCAATGCCAAGAACGGCAAGGTTGCTGCGCTGTGCATCCCCGGCGGCAATCCGATGTTCGCGCGCAAGGAACTCGATGACCTCGCAGGCTTTGCCGCCATCTACGGTGCGAAGGGCCTCGCGTACATCAAGGTCAACGATGCATCGAAACCGAATGCGGAAGGATTGCAATCGCCCATCGTGAAATTCCTTTCCGAAGAAACGCTCACGAAAATCCTCGCCGCCTGCAACGCAAAGACCGGCGACCTGATTTTCTTCTGTGCCGACAAAACCAAAGTGGTTTACGACACGCTGGGCGCGCTGCGCGGCAAGCTCGGTCACGAAAAAGGATTTTCCGAGGGCGGCTACAAACCGGTGTGGGTGGTGGATTTCCCCGCGTACGAATACGACGAGGAAAACCAGCGCTATGTATCCGCGCACCATCCGTTCACAGCACCAAAAGACGAGCACGTTGCCTTGATGGACACCGACCCTTCGAAGGTGCTGGCGAAAGCCTATGACGTGGCGATGAACGGCTGGGAACTGGGTGGCGGCTCGGTGCGTATCCACAATCCGGAACTGCAGCAAAAGCAATTCAGGACGTTGGGGATTTCAGCTGAAGACCAGCGCGCCAAGTTCGGCTTCTTGCTCGATGCGCTGGAATTTGGCGCGCCGCCGATGGGCGGCATTGCGTTCGGGCTGGATCGCTCGGTGACGCTGATGTGCGAAAAGTGGGATTCGATTCGCGATGTGATCGCGTTTCCGAAAACACAGCGTGGGCAGGACCTGATGGTGGAGACGCCGTCGCTGGTGACCGAAAAGCAGTTGCGCGAGTTGCATATCAAGTTGCGCAACGTTTGATTGCGGTCGCGCCGCATGGCGCGACGCAAGCGCTTTCACTTCTTCGACGGCGCTTCACCCCGCTTGACAATTTCGTCCACGAAGGCCGCCAGCTTCGGCCGGAAGGCGGCCGCAACTTCGGCGGGCGTGCGGCCACTCGCCTTCAATTGCTGTTGCGCCCATTGGCGCTCACCCACTGTCAGCGTTTCGCCAACAATCTGATTGGATCGCGCGAGCGAGGCACAACTGTAGGGGTTGCCATCGACCTCCGACTCCGCCATGAGGCCAAACACTGCGTCATTCTCATCTTCCATCGCCTGCAGCCTTGCCGGGCTCCAGCCAAGGCGCTTGCCGACCGATTTTGCAAGTACCGCGCTGAGCGTCGTTTGATCCACTGTCAGCATGGATTCAACCAAGTGCTCGCAGCTTGCTTTCTTCGCCGGATCGGCGAGGTTTTCGTTCGAGCAATAGCGCAGCAACGCCGTGGCGCCGCCGGTAATCGAATCTACTGCATTTGTACTCACGATATCCACGGCAATGGCGCCCTGGACCAGCGGCGATTGCGCCCGCACCGATGGCGATTGGAAGAGCGCCGCGCGCGACAGGACGCGCGGTTCAAATCGGCTGTTGATCGTCACGTGGCTGAAGGCCTCGTCGCGCGCAGCGAGGTCCTTTCGCGCGCCCGCTGCCATGCCCGCCAGCAGCCAGGGCACGGCATTGTCGGGTTCACGTTGCGCCCATGCGCCGAACGACAACGCAGTGCAGGTGCCGATGGTAATGCCCTGGCACATCTCGGCAGCGGTGGCCAGGACGCCAAAGTCAGGGCTCTGCGATGCGTAACGGGCCAGGGGTTCAACGGCGTCCGCGCGCAATTGCATCGGCACGCGAAAGTTATTGCGGCAGGTCCCGTTGCTGCCGCATTCACGCTCCAGGGCCGCCGAACTCATATTCGCGAGCGCCTGTTCGGATTGCAGGCGAAGACCCAGCACCTTGTCGCCGGGTTTTTCGCTCTGCGCCAGCTGCGCGGCGGCGACGGCGATTGCCGCATCCGTGGCAGCCTTGTCGGATTGCGTGCCGGATAGCATGAAGAGTGCCGCCTCAATTTCAGACATTCCGCAGACCTCGGGCACGCCTTTCACCAGCATGTCGCGGATTTTCTCAAGCGTGCCGGTGGCGTCGGGTGCGGGCGCAGTCGGGCGCGCAGCGACTTTGTCTGCGAGACCATCTGGTGCATGCTTCGCCGCAACTTGCACGTGCGTTTTTACTCGCGCTCCAGACAACGCCTCGTGACGCAGCTGCGCCGGGCGCAGCCATGAAAAATACGCGATGGAAATACACAGCGCGAAGAGAACAAAAATCGCAACGGCGATTTTAAGCATTGCGCGCCGGCGCGAAGGGACCCACGCCATTTTTGTTCAGCCCTGCTCCAGCGATTTCTTCATCGCCGCCGATCCCATCTCCACCAGCGGCTGGATGCCAGCCAGGATTTCATTCGGCAGGAAATCGAGCGTCCACGTTACCTTGCTCGCATCGCCATCTGCATCAACCTGCAGCGCCGCATTGTGATGCGTCGCGCGGCCGCCGACAGCGGAATAGGCAAATCGCTTTGCCACATCGTCGAGGTCGATGATGAGCTCGCGCACCTCCATGCCATTGGCAAAGGTCACGACGCGGGCACCTTCTTCAAGTCGTGTCTGCGTGACGACACCGGCAAACAGTTTGTGCGTGTTGCCCACATCGCGAATGGCCGCCCAGACTTTATCGGCGGGTGCATTGATCATGATTTCTTTGCGTATTGATGCCATGGAATCTCCGGAAAACAGTGTGGAAGAAAGAAGTTGAAAATTAGTGAAATTACTTTATAAACTCCAGCACTGGGGCGGCTCCTGGCGCGTTTTCTGCCTGTGAGGCGCACCCGTGCTGGGGTTTATGCTTCGACTCACTGCAACTTGCGCGGAATTCTGCGTGCGATGCCGCGAGGTTCCGTACAATTTATTTTTTTCACCCGGAAGTGATTATGCGACATCACATTGATGCGGCGCTGGAAGAAGCGGCAGGCGCGCTCACGCGTTTGCGCGCCGACGCTGTGGCCCTTGGCGCAATCGAACGCGCGGCGCAGACACTGGTCACCGCGCTGCAATCGGACAACAAGATTTACAGCTGCGGCAACGGCGGCTCGCTGTGCGACGCCATGCATTTTGCCGAGGAACTTTCCGGCCGCTGGCGACAAAACCGCCGCGCGTTGGGTGCGGTATCGATGAGCGATCCCTCGCATATGTCATGCGTGGCGAATGACTTCGGCTACGAGCAGGTGTTCTCGCGCTACGTCGAAGCGATGGGACGGCCGGGCGACGTGCTGCTGGCGATCTCCACCAGCGGCACCAGCAAGAATATCCTGCACGCCTGCGAGGCCGCGCGTGCGCGCAATATGCGCATCATCACGCTGACCGGTCGCGCCGCATCCGCCGTCGGCGCACTGGCGGATGTGGATGTCTGTACGCCCGGTGGTGAATTCGCCGACCGCACGCAGGAGTTGCACATCAAGGTGATTCACATCCTGATCGAGCTGGTGGAACGCAAACTCTGTCCGGAGAATTACTGAGGCTTTACGCCGACCGGCACCGGCGCGGACACGGATGCCGACGCGGGTGCAGGCGCAGGTACGGAGGCCGCCGTTTTAACGCAGGGTGGATACACAATCGGCCCGGCCTGCTTCACGAAATATTCGAGGTATTGGCAGATTGGCCCCAGGCCCATCGTGGCGCGGCGCTTATCCAGGTTGTCGGGATCTTCCACCGAGCGCAAGCCAACACCGCCCGTAGTATCCACTTGCGAACCAAAGCGCTGCGATTTTCCCTGCCGCAACAGCACACGATCTTCCAGCAGCGCGAACTGCTGCTTCGCGGCTTCGCCGGAATCGACGGCTGCGCGCATGCTCTCCATATATTTCACCTGGTAGTCCAACCCCGCGTGCTGCACGACGAGGAATGCTGTCGTCGACGCCTCGGCACCGACTTTGGATTTCGGCGGCCAGCCGTAGGTGTCGAGAATGACGGCGACACGTTTCTGGTTGGCCCCATCCTGCTCATTGATTTTTTTCCAGATCGCCTCGGAGGTGGCCTTGTCGAGTTCGGCGCCCTTGGCGCGCGCAGCGACAGTCAATTCAGTGAGCTCCATGCGCAGCGATTGATCGCCCTTGTGCATGCTTTCGAGGTCGGCTGCGATGGCGGGCCAATCGGGGGCGGGCCTGGATTTATCCGGTGCGGAAAGCGATGGTTGTTGCGCTACCGCCAAGGTGCAAAAACTGATCAGCCACGCCAGGAGCAAGCCATTTATTTTTGTCATGTTCGCTTTCGATATTGTTCGGGTTGAAATTTACGGCAAAATTTTCTGGTGGCATCGACTTCGTTCCACATCAAAATTTCTCGCCACTCACTACGACTAGCCTCTGCATGGACACGCGAGTATGCCGGTAATTCCGCACGACCCTCACAAGTAATCCGGCACCAGACACAAGCACTGGCGCGGGTCGCAGAACAAAAAGCGCCTGGACAGGGCGCCTGCTATGGAGATTGCGTCGCCGTCAAAAGCAAAACGGGCCCTTCGGCTCACTCGTATAATCCGCGCTTCACCTGTTGAAAGTTGAAGATGACCATTGCACTGATAGTCCACGGTGGTGCCGGCGCATGGCGGCCCGGTTCCGACGACGATGCGATCGCGGGAACGACAGCGGCGGTCGCGGCAGGCCGAAAGATTCTTGAAGCCGGTGGCTCCGCGCTGGACGCAGCGTGTGCGGCAGCGGTGGTTCTGGAAGACAATCCCATTTTCAATGCAGGCACCGGCGCGGTACTGAACTTCGACGGGTTCGTGGAATTGGATGCCTGCGTTGTGGTGTCAAAAGCGTCGCAGGTCGGTTCGGTGGCCGCATTGCAACGCGTGAAGAATCCCATCCTCGTTGCGCGCCAGGTGATGGAAGCGACTGATCATGTGATGCTCGCCGGCGACGGCGCGCAGCGATTCGCGCGCGTGATGGGCCACGCCGATTACGATCCCATCACACCCGCGCGCCATGCCGACTGGCAGGACAAGAAAGCGAAATTGCAGGTGGCGGTGGGCGCCGATGGCAAAGGGGCGATGAAGATTCGCCACTTCCTGATGAGCCATCCCGAATACGCGGGCGGCACCATTGGCGCGGTAGCGCTCGATGCGAACGGCGTGCTGTGCGCCTGCACCTCCACCGGTGGCGTCACCATGAAACTGGTGGGCCGCGTGGGTGATACGCCGCTGCCCGGATGCGGGACTTATGCGTCGCCATTCGCAGCGTCGTCTGCAACGGGCACCGGCGAATACGTCATTCGCGCACTGGCCTGCCGGCAGATTTCCGACAACGTGGAAAAGGGCATGAGCCTGCAGGCCAGCATCGATGCGGTGCTCGACGGCCTGGGCCGCGATTACGATGCCGATGTCGGCTTCATCGGCATCGACGCGAACGGCAATGCGGTCGGCGCGCATCGTACGCCGCATATGCCGCACGCGTGGTTTTCCGGCTCCTCCGAGATTCACGCGAAGATGCACGCCTGATTGTGATCGGCGCACGTTAGAAATGCACCGGGTGAATTTGCTCAAGGGCAACACGAAAGGCGAGCCACTGCTGGAAACCGAACGGCTCGTCCTCAGGCGTTATACGAAAGATGACCTGGACCGCCTCGACGGCCTGAACAGCGACGCGGAGGTGATGCGCTATATCGGCGATGGCTCATTGCGCAGCCGCGAGCAGACGCAAGCCGGCATCGTGCGCGCCCAACGGATTTACGACTATTTTCCGGGGCTGGGTTTCTGGATCGCTGAACAGAAGCCGCGCGGAAATTTCGTCGGCGTATTCGCGTTGATCTACATTCCCGATACGGTCGAAGTGGAAGTAGGCTACCGGCTGCACCAGAGCGCGTGGGGCAAGGGGCTTGCTACCGAGGGTGCGGGCGCATTGGTGAAGTACGGGTTCAACACGGTCGGACTGGAGCGCATCGTCGGACTCACTCATCCCGAGAACGATGCATCGAAAAATGTGCTGATGAAATCGGGACTGGCGCCGCGCGGCATGGGCCATTACTACGGCAAGGAACTCTGTTATTTCGTTGCGGAGAAAACTACTTCTTCACCAGCGCCTGGTACGCGCCCGACGAGAACAGCACGCCGAACGTGATCGCCGCAATACCGATGTAGTCGCTGGGCTTGGGCCATTCGCCCAGCAGCGGGATGGCGGTGAGCATCGCCAGCACCGGCACCAGCGACGCGAAACTCGCCCCCAGCGAAGCACCCAGCAGTGACACGGCGCGCGCATAAGCGAAGAGAGAAATGATGCTGACGAAAATGCCCTGGTATATCGTCTGCACGAGGATCGGGCCCAGCGGCGCCTGCAGGATTTTGTGCGGCAGCACGAATGCGTAAACCGGCAAATAGGTAATTGCCGAAATCACCGAGACGACCGCCGCTGCGTGCAGGGGCGCGAAACCGGATTGGCCCGCCGAGCGCATTGCGACTGTGAAGGAAGCCCAGCACATCGCGGCGGCGAGGAACAGCAGGTGGCCGCGCCAGTTGCCGCTGGAAAAATCAGTGAGCCCGCTGCCGACAAAGATCAGGATGCCGACCGGAATCAGCAGGAGGCCCAGCTTGCGGACGCCGGCGATTTTTTCCTTCAGGAAAATCATCGCCAGCAACGCGGCCCACAGCGGCATGGTGCCCGGGATCAGCGCGCCGGCGTGCGCGGCCGGTGCGAACTGGAGCCCGCTCGACGAGATCAGCACATACGGCACGCCGGCGCCACAGACGATGACCAGCCACGTCTTGAGACCCACGCTGCGCACGCCCCAGCCATTGCGATAAACCACCGGGGCCAGCAGCAGGCCCGCACAGCCAAAGCGCAATGCGGTGATATCGAACGCGCTTAGCGTGGTGGTAACGCCGTAGCGGGTGAGCAGGATCCAGCCTACCCAGATGGAGATGGCGAACAGTCCCCAACCGGCGCCGCGCACGTACTGGGCGCGCGTCAGCGCAGGCGTCGCGGCAGGAGGGACAACGGGGGCGGCAGGGACAGCAGCGGAGGGCAGGGATGCCAAGGAACAATCTCGGGGAATTTGAGACATTTTAACAGCCGTGGGCGCGTCAGATCGCGGCACACAAAGGAGCATCCGGATGCTTGACCGCTTGCACCGCTAAAATGGGCTGGTGACCCTGTCTCCCTCCCCGCCTAAGAAGACGTCCTACAAGATTCCGCGCTCAACGCTGGTGGTCATCCATACCCTCGACAGTGAAGTATTGCTTATCGAGCGCGCCGACCATCCCGGGTACTGGCAATCCGTCACCGGAAGCCAGGATGCGGGTGAAACGCTGGTGCAAACCGCGATACGTGAAGTCTTTGAAGAAACCGGCATCGATGCCACGCGGCATGCGCTCAGCGACTGGGACAAACAGAATATCTATGAGATCTATCCGATCTGGCGCCACCGCTATGCACCCGGCATCACGCACAACACCGAGAATGTGTTCGGCCTATTGCTGCCGGGACGCGTGCCCATTACGCTCAGCGCGCACGAACATTTGCAGCACGTCTGGCTTGCATACGACAAAGCCGCGCCGCTGTGTTTCTCGAGCAGCAATCGCGATGCCATCCTCGACTTGCCCAGGCGCATGTCACTCACCCATGTGCCACCGTCTCCAAGCGCGTCATGACTGATCAGATAACTATCGCGACTTACAATATTCACAAAGGCCTGTCGCCGCTTAACAGGAAGCTGGTGATCCATGAAGTGCGCGAACGCCTGCATTCACTCAATGCCGATATCATCCTGTTGCAGGAAGTACAGGGAGCCCATGCCGGCAGTGCCGCGCGTTTCACCGACTGGCCGGAATTGCCGCAGCACGAACACATTGCCGAAGGCCGCTATCACGACATCGTTTATGGACTCAACGCAGATCACAATCACGGCCATCACGGCAACGCCATCCTGTCGGCGTTCCCGGTCGTGAACTGGGTCAATCGCAATGTGTCGCATCACCGCTTTGAGCGCCGGGGACACCTGATGGCGCGCATCGACGTGCCGGGGTGGGACAAGCCGGTCACGTGCGTCTGTGTTCATTTGGGCCTGTTCCAGCGCAGCCGCACCATGCAGATCGAGCGGCTGGCGGAATTCCTGCATGACGCCGCCGGCTCGGGCGAACCGCTGATCGTCGCCGGCGATTTCAATGACTGGCGGGCCAAACGCAGCGGCGTCAGTAAATTACTGCGCGAGCGCGTCGGGCTGGAAGAAGCCTTTGAATCTTTTCACGGCAAACCTGCGCGCACCTTTCCCGCATTCATGCCCATGCTGACGCTGGATCGCATCTACGTGCGCGGACTTGAGGTTCACCAGGCGCAGCGCCTTACCGGCACCATCAACGGCAGCCGGTGGCATGGCCTGTCCGACCACGCCGGCCTGTCCGTCAAGCTCAGCCGCAAATAGTCGATGGACGTAGTCAGCGGCAACCGCATCAGGCTGCTCAAGAATGGCGCCGAATTTTTCCCCGCATTGATTGCCGCGATCGATTCCGCGACGATTGATGTGCGCGTGGAAAACTATATTTTCGAGGCCGACGATTCGGGCAACCGCATTGCCGCGGCGCTGGCCAATGCGGCGCGGCGCGGCGTGCCGGTGCGGGTGCTGGTGGACGGCATCGGCTCCTGGCACACGCCGGTGATATTTTTTGAAACGATGCGCCAGGCCGGTGTGAAGGTGCTGATGTTCCGCCCGGTGCGCAAATGGTTCGGTTTCCGCCGCAGCCAGTTACGCCGCATGCATCGCAAGCTGGCCCTGGTCGACGGCCGCATCGGTTTCGTCGGCGGCATCAACCTGATAGACGATCTCAACGGCTCTTTGTCGGAGTATCCGCGCTACGACTATGCGGTGCAGGTGGAAGGTCCGCTGCTGGCGCAGATTTATCCCACCGTGCATTTGATGTGGCGCTGGGCCGCATGGCGCTATTTCCGCCGCCGCGATGTGGCGGACAAGCCGGTGCCGGTCGATCCCGCGCCGGTGGGTTCGCACGATGCGGCCTTCGTGATCCGCGACAGCGTGCGCAACCGCCGCTCGATCGAGCGCACCTATACATTCGCCATCGCCCACGCAAAGCGAGAGGTGCTGCTGGTGTGTCCGTATTTCCTCCCCGGGCGCCATCTGCGGCGCGTGCTGGCCAGGGCGGCAGCGCGCGGCGTGCGCATCACCATCCTGCTGCAGGGACGCGCCGATCATCCCATGCTGCAACTGGCGACGCGCGCCCTCTATGGGCAATTGCTGGCGGCCGGCATTTCACTTTGCGAATACGAGCGCAGCATGTTGCACGGCAAGGTGGCCGTAGTCGACGACAACTGGGCCACGGTCGGCTCCAGCAATCTCGACCCGTTCAGCCTGTTCCTCAATCGCGAAGCCAACATCGTGGTGCTGAACGCCGATTTCGCGCGGCAACTGCGTGAATCCGTGCAGGCGGAAATAGCCGCCGGCGCCGTCACCTGCCTTGCCGAGGACTGGCAGAAGCGTTCCTATCTCGCGCGCATCCGCTCGTGGCTCGCGTACGGGTTGGCGCGTTGGGCGGCGGGCATGCTGGGTTTTGCGCGGCACTGGGACTGAGCTTGCCGGCACAACTCGAATGCCTATCACACACGTTTGCGCCGGGCCTGTATTCGCATAGACTTCAATATTGAACTCCCCCTACCTGAGAAATGAGCCTCGAAAACAAGAAGCGCGTCCTGTTTTTTATTTTTGTCCTGTCCGGCATCGGTGGATTGATCTACGAATCCATCTGGAGCCATTACCTCAAGCTGTTCCTCGGCCATGCGGCGTATGCGCAAAGCCTGGTGCTGGCGATTTTCATGGGCGGCATGGGTATCGGCGCGTGGCTTGCCGGGCGATTTAGCACGCGCATCAAGAACCTGCTGCTGGGATATGCGGCAGTCGAGCTGATCATCGGCATGTCCGCGCTGATCTTCCACCGTGTCTTTGTGGCATTCGTGAATGCGTCTTATGAGACGATCCTGCCCGCACTGTCGAGCCCGGCGCTGGCGGAACTGTTTCGCTGGTGCGGCTCCGCGCTGATGATCCTGCCGCAATCGATCTTGCTGGGCATGACCTTTCCGTTGCTGAGCGGTGGGCTCATCCGCCTGTTTCCCGCCACGCCGGGCCCGGTATTGTCCATGCTCTATTTCACCAACAGCCTGGGTGCTGCCATCGGTGTGCTGTTCAGCGGGTTCGTGCTCATCGCGGCCGTGGGATTACCGGGCACGATCCTGACCGCGGGCATCATCAATATTTTGGTGGCGCTATCCGTCTGGGCACTGAGCAAAGGCCTGCCCGCCGGCGAGGTGCTGCCCGCGCAGCCCGCAATTGCCGCGAGCACCGGCTCCCATCTACAAAGCCGCCCGCTGCTGATCGTGGCGCTGCTCACCGGCTGCGCCTCGTTCATCTATGAAGTTATCTGGATACGCATGCTGAGCATGGTGCTGGGCAGCTCCAACCACGCGTTTGAAGTCATGCTGTGTGCATTCATTCTCGGCCTGGCGTTTGGCAGCCTGTTCATCAAGCGATATATACATCGCCTGGCCAATCCGCGTTTCACGCTGGCCATCATCCAGGTCGTGATGGGTTTCCTCGCGGTGGGTTCACTGCTGCTGTACAACACGTCGTTCGACGCGATGCAGATGGTGATGCTGTCGCTGGCCAAGACCGAACAGGGTTATGTTGCATTCAACCTGGCCAGCCTGCTGATCACAATTGCAATCATGTTCCCCGCGGCGTTTTGCGCGGGAATGACGCTGCCGCTTATCACGCACCTGATGATTCGCGAAGGGCAGGGCGAAGCCAGCATTGGCAACGTGTACGCCGCCAATACCATAGGCTCGATTATGGGTGTGGTGATTGCGGTACATGCGGGCTTGCCGCTGCTGGGCATCAAGGGCTCTTTGATGCTGGGTGCGGCCGTCGATATCGCCGCCGGTATCTATCTGCTGGGACGAATCGGCACGTCACATCCTCGTCGCTTCAGCCCAACGCTGGTGACGGTGGTGTCGCTGCTGTCATTCGCGCTGGTGTTCGCCTTTGTGCGCCTGGACACGCTGAAGATGGCATCGGGCATTTATCGCTTCGGCACCTTTGCCTCGCCGGAAAACACCCATGTAGTCATGCATAAGGACGGCAAGACCGCGACCGTGGATCTGTTATCGGAATTTGGCGTTTTGACATTGAAAACCAATGGCAAGACCGACGCCGCCGTGCGCGTCGGCGAGGGCCCGCCGACGGCCGATGAATACACGCAAATCCTGCTGGGCGCGTTTTCCCTCTTTCATAAACCCCAGGCGGAATACGTAGCGGTCGTCGGCATGGGTTCGGGCATGACCACGCACGCCGTGCTGTCCAGCCCCAACGTGCGCGAAGTGCATACGATCGAGATAGAGCCGTTTATCGTCGACGGCGCGCGCCAGATGGGTCCCTCGGTCGCTCGGGCATTCAACGATCCACGCAGCAGGATATTCATTGACGACGCCAAGAGTTTTCTCGCGGTGACGCCACGGCAATACGACATGATCATTTCCGAGCCCTCGAATCCGTGGGTAAGCGGCGTTTCCAGCCTGTTCACGCGCGAGTTCTACGGTCGCATGAAATCGAAGCTGAAACCCGACGGTGTATTCGTGCAATGGTTGCAGATCTACCAGCTCGACTACGATCTCGTCGCCACGGTTGTCAATGCGCTGGATGCGGAATTCGGCGACTACGTGATCTACCAGACCAATGGCGGCGATCTGGCCATCATCGCGAGCCCGGGCAAGCTTACCGCGCCGGTCAACGATTTGTTCAGCTTTCCCAATGCGATCACCATGTTGAAGCCCTTCAACGTCGCAATACGCGGCGATCTTGAAATGCGACGCGTCGGCGACAAGGCGATGCTGCAGCCCTACTTCCGCTCGCAGAGCAAGGCGCAGAACTCCGATTTTTTTCCTGTGCTGGACTTGAACGCCACGCGCCACCGCTATTTGGGCAAGAATGCCAACCAGCTAGGCGAGCTGACCAGTTATTCCATCCCGGTGACCGACCTGTTGCAGGGCGTCTCACCGTCGCCGGCCACGCCGTTGTTTTCCGCAAGCGGCCCGTTGACGCAACGGCTCAGCGATACGGTGGTGGCCCGCCAGATGATGGAGTACACAAGCGATGGCGACCTGCTGAACAAGCCCGCATTGGCAGGCATGTTTGGCCTGGAAATGGAGCATGTCCGCAACTACTGGTTATCGTGCAATGCCGGCAATGTCAGCAAAGCGCGACTTCAGCCGATGCTACGTCTCGCGCAATTCGTCAACCCCGCTTTTTCCAAACCGGAACTCGCGCCGTTCTGGAACAGGTTCCTTCAGTCGCCTTGTTTTTCCATGCAACCGGCGGCGAACCAGCACTGGCTTCAGTTGTTCGCCGCAGTCGGGATGCGCGACGCGAGAGCCATTGTCGACGTCGCTCGGAAGATTCCGCCAGGAACCGCCATTCTGGAGGCCGCCGGGAGCAGCGATTTCATGCCCGACCGCGAGTATCGGCAGGTGGCGCTGTTGGCGGCGCGAATTGCCTTGGGGAACAAGGAAGAAGCCCGAAAAGTCTGGGCGGAGATCGTTAACGCGAAGTCGGAACAGTTCCGCAGCACACAATTGGCGAGGCTGCTGGCCGCGCAACTTGCTCCCTAGGCAGTTCGTGGGATATGAGACTCGTGGCTACATCTGCTTGAACAAGTGCGAGAACGGACGACTGACAGTCAGGTTTTCCTTGCGGCCCTTCACGCGCACCGTGGCCTGGCCGCGGAAGTCGCGCGTCACCGTGTCGATGGCGGTCGCATTGACGATGGTCGAACGGTGAATCTGCCAGAATTTTTCCGCATCGATGCCTTCCAGGATTTCCTTGATCGGCGTCTTGATGAGGGCATCGAGATCCTTGGTCGCGACCAGCGTGTACTTTTCATCCGACTGGAAAAACAGCACGTCATCGATGGGAATCAGGCGCAGGTTTGATCCGATGTTGGCCTTGATCCATTTCAGGCGTTCGTTCTGCGGATTGAGTTTTGCCGACAAGTGCGCCACCAGCGCTTCCAGGTTTTGCGATGCACCGGTTGAAGGTGTTCCGTCGGCGCCACCCAGGCGCTCACGCAAGCGCGCGATGGCGGTCTGCAGGCGATCATCGCTATAGGGCTTCAACACATAGTCGATGGCGCCGGTTTCGAAGGCCTCGACCGCATACTGGTCAAATGCAGTGACGAAAACGATGTGGCACTTGAAGTCGCCCGCGTTTGCCATCCCCGCTGCCAGGCTTTTTGCGACTTCCACGCCGGTCATTTCCGGCATCTGGATGTCCAGGAATGCAAGCCTGGGATGGTGTTCGGCAATGGCCTCGAGCGCCGCTTCGCCGTCGCCCACGTCGGCGAGGATCTTCAGTTCGGGCCACAGCTTCGCGAGCTTGGCCTTGAGCTGCGCGCGCAGTATGGGTTCATCTTCAGCGATGATCGCGGTAATTTCAGTCGTCATGTTTTCGGCTTTTTTTCAATGGCGGAAACACACCGGCCAATTGCATTTGGTGCACTTGGTTTGTGTGCTCACGGGCGCAAAGCAAATTTTGCGAATTCCCCGTTCCCGTGTCGTCAGCAATGATCGCTGTTAGTTCATTCATGTCTGTCAGGCGCGGTTGAATAGTTTTGATTGTCGCTCATCTGGACGCGTTTTGCCGTCACTACAAGTCGTCGGTAATGCTTTTTTGCTTGTCGCGTTTTCGCCACCAGAACCAGTAGATCGCGAGCCCGACCAGTACAAAGGGTGCCAGTGCCGGCACGGAGCTAATGAGGAAAATCAACGGAATGATAATGATCAGGCCCGCCACCAGCAGGCCCAGGCCATAGAGCACGCCGACCACCACCAGCAATGCCAGCGCAACGACGCCAAATGCCACCAGCAAGCCCAGTGTGCCGATCGCCATGCCCTCAATACCGTCCAGCCGCGCCGCACCCATCTTGATCGGCAGCATGCCGGTGTAAAGGCCTGCCAGCAACAGGCCAAACACGACCGCCAGCGCGATCATCAGCGTGATGAACGTGACGGACATGATCTTGGCCCACACGCCGTGCGTCGTAGCGACGGCGTAGCGTGTATGGCCCCACCAGCCTTTGGGGACGGGTTTGACAGGACGAGCGGGCGGCGCCATCGATGCAAACGCACTGTTGCCTGGAGCACCCGCAATATTTCCCGTTTCAATCGGCACCTCGATGGAAGCGATCGCGCCCTTGGGGTCGTTGGACTCCAGCGTCAGGCTGCCGGCGTCGCCGTAGATTGCGATGAGGCGTTCACGAATATTGGTCAGCCCGACGCCGCCACCGGCTTGTGTGGGCGCCCCGGTCAGGCCGCGACCCGTGTCCTTGACGGTGACGCGAATGCGTTCGCCTGTTGCCGTGAATACGCGCTGCACGATGACATCGATACGGCCACCCTCGCGCTGCGGTTCGAGTCCGTGCTTGATGGCGTTTTCCACCAGGGAAGGCAACATGAGTGGGGGGAAACTGACGCTGTTCAAATCCGCCGGGCAATCGATATCGAAGGCCAGCCTTTCGCCCATGCGCATCTTGAGAATATTGAGATAGGCGCGCACCAGTTCGATTTCCTGCCCTACGGTCGATGTGTTTTCGCGCATCTTGGGCAGCGACGAACGCAGGTACTGGATGAGGTGCCCGGTCATCTGGTTGGCTTGTGCCGGATCGACTTCAGTGAGCGCTTGCACGTTGGCCAGCGTGTTGTACAGGAAGTGTGGCTCGACCTGCGCCTGGAGCGCCTGCAGGCGCGCCTCGGTGATCTGGCGGTTGACGTTGCTGACGTCCGCTTCCTTCTTTTTCTGTTCAGCGAAAGCGGTGGCGCGGCGCGAGCGGTCGATGAAATATTTGGCGATCAGCAGCATGATGAAGATCGGGATGAAGGCCAGCACCATGGCCGAGCCGACGCCGATGCGAAACACATCGTTCGCCACCTGGGCGCGGATGTTGTCACGCAGTGCAGGTGCGAGCGGTGCCAGCGGGGCAGCGGGCGGACGGGCTGACATTCCCGGCAAGTTGATCGCGACCTCACCGGAGTC